>NZ_CP040936.1:3378210-3716421 GCF_006352025.1 Hymenobacter sp. DG01 | reverse complement strand
GGCCACCGGCAGGGTATAGATAGCCGGGGCCGACTCCAGACCATCGTTGTTGATGCCGGTGTAGGTGAAGGTAAACTCCCCGGACGTATTGCCAGTCGGGTCGAAGTACAGCTGTTTGGCTTCTTCGGTGGTGAAGAGGCGGGTCGCCGTAACGGGGGTAGTATTCAGGAACAGGGTACCACCCTGGGGCAGGGTTTTCAGGCTGAAGCCGGTAACCGTGGTGTTAGGGGCCGCAGTGGCCGCAAGGCTGGTAATGGCCGTGGCCGCAGCGCTGCTCAGCATGACCCCGGTGCGGATGTTGGCGGCCGTGGGCGGAGTGCTGACCGTTACGGTAATGGTGGCGGGGTCAGAGGTAGCTACGCCGTTCAGAAAACCACCTACACTCTTTACCGTGTAGCGCACGGTAGTCTGGAACCGGCTGCCCGGCTGAGGATTGACAGGTAAGGAAAACGTTACGACACCTGTAGTAGGATTCACCGAGAAAGTGCCGCCGTTGCTGCCGGCCATGGTAGTCGTGCTGCTCGCCCCGGAAGCGCTGAGCAGGGTTACAGTGGTCGGGTCGATGGCATCACTACCCACACCTAGGCCGCCCCGGGTATCATTACTTAGCACCTCAATGGTGGCCGAGGTAGTTGTGCTTAGCATCACTACGGCATCGTTGCGGGTTACCGGCGCCACGGCCCAGGCCAAGCCGGGCAGGGCTACCAGCACACCAGCTATGCCACCAACTCGGCGCAACCGACGCTTACCCGACGCGATTCCCCAAGGTGCATTGCGGAAATGTGTTTTCATAGAAAGTTGTAAAAAGGAAAGAACCTGCTGCCTACCCGGCACGCTCACCCGGGCAAGAGTTTATACAAACTTACTGCAGGATATATAACTTTTCCACTTTAGACAACTTTAATGACTGCCTGGCATCAAAAGCACAAGTAGCTATAAATGATGTTTGTGCAAATATTTAAGCCATATTTTCCATAATTTAGAATTATATCCCGATATGAATCAGCAAATACTTGGCTTTTCCTTCCATGGGACAAGCACCCTTCAATATATAGTCAGTATTTTATCACTTATTGAACTTTTCAAATAATACTTAATTCAACAAAAAATCCGCTCAGCGCCCATTTTATTTTACCAAGAGGTAAAGCCAATGGGCGCTGAGCGGATAATGAATTGAACCGGGACCGGACTAAACCAGGCCGGTCAGCAGGTGCAGCAGCTCCTGCTGGGTGTGGCGGGTTTTATCCTGGGCGTACCAGCCGTGCAGCCGCTCGGCAAACTCCTCGTGAGTGGCGCCGGCTGCTTTCATTTCCAGAAACAAATCCTGCGCGGGTGCGGGGCGCGGCCCCCACTGGGTTACTTCCGTGAGGGTGTCGGCGTACAGCACCACGAGTTTCGGAATGGAGCGGCCGCCGTTGGTCAGGTACCGGTCCATCAGGTCCGGATTTTCGTCGCGCAGCAGGTAGTGGGTAGTCAGGTGGCCGTGGCTGGCCTGGGCTACCTTCTCGAGTACGGGCACAATCTGGGCCGCGTCGCCGCACCAGCCTTCCGTGATAATAACCCACACGTACTGCTGCTGCAGCTTGCTCAACGCCTCCTGCAGCTCAGGCAGCAACTCCGCCTTTTTATCGAGGCGCTCCATGCGCTGCACATTCAGGCGGGTATAGTTGGTGAGCATCTCCGACTGGTTGGGGCCGGTGGTTTTGCCCTGGGCCAGCAGCTCATCAATGAGGCGGCGGTAGGCGGCGTAGGAGTAGGCGCCGTTCAGGCGTTCCTGGCTGAGCACGGCAGGCTGGGGGGCGGAAGTTGTCATAAAACAAAGAGAAACAGGGCTGGTAAGTGGTCTGAGGGTATGGGTATATCAACGGAAAACCCTTCCGGATGGTGACATGCCACCATCCGGAAGGGTTTAACCAGCAGCGCTGCCTGAAGTTACAGGCTGGGCACGTCGGCGGCCTCGGCCTTAACCGACAGCTCGCGGCAGTAGGTGATAAAGTCGGTGTTGATGGGCTCCAGGCCGGCGGCGCGCAGTTCTTTGGCTACCTGGGCGCGGTGGTAGTTGCCGTGCACGGGCACATGGGTCAGAATGTCGGAAATCTGGCTGGTGTAGCCCTCCCCGATGGAGTTGGTATAGGTAATCAGGCGCTGCATCTCCGTGTCATCGGCCTGAATGCCATACTGATGAAAGCGCTCCGAGGTCTGCTCGTGCCAATGGTGCAGGGTAGCCAGATCGTGCTCCTGCCACACCTTCACGGGGCTGGGCGTGTTGGTCATGCGGCCCAGCCAGATGGCCTGGGCATTGAGTACGTGGCTGAACAGGCGCAGGGCTCCGGCCGGAATGGCAGCGCCCTGGGTCACCAGCCCATCGAGGTGGTGGAGGAGCGTTTCGTTGGCCCACACGGTGTAGGCCCCCAGCTTTTCAATGGTGTTAATCATGGGTAAGAAAGAAGGTAATGGGGTAATAAAGTGAGGGGGTAATGAAGTCTGATGCCCTGTCACTTCATTACCGCTTTCCTTTTAGCGAGGGTCTTGCCAAACCAGCTTCTCGTCGGTTCGGGTTTTGGTGAAGTCCGGGCAGTTACCGTCGCCGCGACCAGTCAGGCCGCCATCGGGGTGGCAGAGCAGCTTACCATCAGCGGCATAGAGGTTGGTGAACTGGTCGCAGCAAGGGCTGCTTTCGTAGTACACCGTGGCCCCATTGTACTGGTAGCTGTAAATATGAATGGGCGGGTTCTGCTTCTCGTTGTTGAGGTGCTGCTGAATGCGGTCGGCCAGCCACTTGGGGCGCCGGGCGGCATCGAACACGGCATCGGGCCGGGGGGTAGGCTCAATGGTATTAGCCGAGGTAGGCGCCGGGGTCGATACGCTGCCAGCCATGCCGGTCTGGGGCGCATCGGTGGGGGTAGTAACGGCCACGTTGCGTTGGCAGGCCGCCAGGTGCAGCAGCATTGCCAGGGTCGGGACGAGAAGCAGGGAAGAACGCATAAGCGAGCAGGGTTGAAACTCTCCCCGCGCCGAAGGGCTGAAGGGGCGGCAAATATGCACACAAAGCTTGGTTACGCAGCCCGTCGTCAGTAGTTCGGCTGCCTCCGCCCCTACCCGCCAAACAAAACCCACAAGCGCGGCCCGAAAATCAGCAGTCCTACGGCCAGGGCCGCCAGGGCCATCACCAGCACCGCCCCCGCCGCTACGTCCTTGGCCCGGCCCGCCAGCGGGTGATACTCCGGCGACACCAGGTTCACGACGGCTTCAATAGCCGTATTCACCAGCTCGGCGCACCACACGGCGCCCACGGCCAGGGCCACCGCTACCCACTCCCAGCGCGCCAACCCGCAGTATAACCCTAGTCCCACCACTACCACCGTAGCGGCGGCATGAAACCACAGGTGCACCTCGGTGCGCAGGGCAGCCCACACGCCCCGAAACGCGTAGCCGAAACTAGCAGCCCGGCGGCGCAGCAGGTTTGGAGTCCGGCGGGGGGTAGGAACCTGAGGCTCAGCCACGGGCGTCGAATTGCTGGAACACGGTGTGGCGCAGCTGGTCCCACTCAGGCTTCAGGATGCTGAAATACACGGAGTCGCGGCGCAGGCCGCCTTGGGTTTTCATGTGGCTGCGCAGAATGCCTTCCTCGGTGGCGCCCATGCGGCGCATGGCCTCGCGGCTCTGCCAGTTGCGGGCGTCGGTTTTCAACTCTACCCGCTCGCAGCCCAATTCTCCGAAGGCGTACTTCAGCAGCAGGTGCTTGGCGGCCCGGTTGAGGCCAGTGCGCTGGTAGGGCCGGCCCAGCCAGGTCCAGCCAATTTCCAGACGGCACTCATCCAGGGCAATGTTGCCGTAGCTGGTGCTGCCTACCACGCGCCCACTCTGCCGATCCACTATAGCAAAGGGGTAGCGCCGACCCGCTTCCCGGTCGCGCACGCTCTGGGTAAGCCAGGCGGCTAGCTCCACGCTGTTCTGGGGCATGGGGGTGGTGGTGTACTGCCAGATGGCCGGATCGAAGGCTACCTCCTTCAGGTCATCGAAGTCGGTGAGCTCCAGAGGGCGCAGGCGGACGCGGCTATTCTCTAAGGTGATGCAGCGGGCGAAATCCATAAGCAGGCGGGCGAGGGGAAGAGGCGCCAAAGATAAAGCACAGATTCACGCTGATTTACATGATTTCGCAGATTCATACGGCCTCACTGGCACGACCCGCACGGCTGACGGGTGCCCGACCGGGTTTGGGCCGGTTGAGGGGGTAGGCGGGCGGGGCGGCAGCTGGGCGGATGCCGCCGGCGTAGTACCGGGGGCTATGCCTCGAAGCCCAGGCCCCGCAGGAGCAGGGCGTAGTCGGCCAGGGAGAGGTGGCCGCCGCTGGCCTGGGGGTGACCGTGGGCGAAGTTGGCTGGCGGGGTAGCACCTACCCGGGCGAAGGCCGCCCGCAGCATATCCGGGATGTGCAGGCTGCCCGCGGCCCGCCCGGAAATGGCAACCATGCCCTCGGGCAGGTAACCCAGATTGGCGCACAGCACTACCCTATCGGAGAGGCGCGTAATCCACTGCTGGGCAATAAGCGGGTGAATCTGGCAGGGGGAGTTGATGGTGACAATAGCCACGGGCGCGGCATCGGGGCCTTTGGGCGGAAACTTGGGAGGTAGCTTGCGGGCCGCAGCCAAAGCGGCAGCTACTTCGGCCCGGTAGCCAGCCAGCACCGCATCCTGGGCCAGGCCGCGGGGGTTGTCGTCGTGGAGGAGGTAGCGCAGGGGCCGGTCGAGGTCGAACTCCCCGGCCCGGCGGGCAGCATTGCACATGGCCACGGCTTCCTTGAGCCACTTGGCGGTGTGCTGCTTTTTCACGGCGGCCAGCGGAGGCCAGGCTGCCTGGTCACCGAGGTCCGACAGAATACCAATGGCCGCTACCCACTGCAGATCAGTCATGTCCGCTTCGGCAGCTAGCAGCTCGTAGGCCAGCCAGGCCGAGCAGGGCACCGGCTCCAGGCCGTAACCCGTCAGCACGGTGCTGCCGGCCGGGGGCTCTCCTTCCGGAATGTGGTGGTCCACGTAGAGCACAGATATGCCGTGGGCTTCCAGAGTGCCATGGGCATGCACACCCAGGTCTGTCACAATCAGGGCATCTGGCTTCAGGGCCAGCAGCCGCTCGTGGGCACCGGGGGTCAGGAAGGCGTTTTCGCCCTTGCCTGAAGGCACTACCTCCACCTGCCAGCTGGGGTTGATGCGGTTCAGACCGCGCCCGAACAGGGCACCGGCAGCCAGCCCATCGGCATCGAAATGGCAGAAGACCGCCACGCGGCCACCTTCCGGAATCTTGTCCAGGAAGGCACGAAAGGGCGCTACAAATTGCGGATAGGCAGGCATGAAAACGGGCAGCCCGCATGGTAGCCGGCTGCCCGTTGTTCGTAAAGGACTGCGCTTGGGTTATGGCCCAGAGCCTAACCCTAACTTTACTTCTTACTTTTTAATCTCGCCTACCATGTCCTCGGGCTTGAGCCACTCGTTGAACTGCTCCTCGGTGAGGTAGCCGAGCTGCAGGGCAGTTTCCTTCAGGGTTGAGCCGTTTTTGTGGGCCGTCTGGGCAATTTCGGCGGCTTTGTAGTAGCCGATGTGGGGGTTCAGAGCCGTTACCAGCATCAACGACGAATCGACGTGCTTCTTGATGTTGGCTTCCAGGGGCTCGATGCCCACGGCGCACTTGTCGTTGAACGACACGCACACGTCGCCAATAAGGCGGGCCGAGTGCAGGAAGTTGTAGATCATCAGGGGCTTGAACACGTTCAGCTCGAAGTGGCCGTTCATGCCGCCGATGTTGATAGCTACGTCGTTACCCATCACTTGCGCCGCTACCATGGTCATGGCTTCCGACTGGGTGGGGTTTACTTTGCCGGGCATGATGCTGGAGCCGGGCTCGTTATCGGGAATGTGCAGCTCACCGATGCCAGCGCGCGGGCCCGAAGCCAGCAAACGGATGTCGTTGGCAATCTTCATCAAGGAGGCAGCAACCGTCTTCAGAGCGCCGTGGGCTTCCACGATGGCGTCGTGGGCAGCCAGGGCCTCAAACTTGTTTTCAGCCGTAATGAAGGGTAGGCCGGTGAGGTCGGCAATGTGCTTGGCTACGTTTTCGGAGTAGCCGGGAGGCGTGTTGATGCCGGTGCCCACGGCCGTGCCACCCAAAGCCAGCTCCGAAAGGTGAGCCAGGGTGTTTTTGATGGCGCGCAGACCGTGGTCGAGCTGCGACACGTAGCCGCTGAACTCCTGCCCTACCGTGAGGGGGGTAGCATCCATGAGGTGGGTGCGGCCGATTTTCACGATGTGCATGAACTGCTCGCTCTTGGCCTTCAGCGTATCGCGCAGCTTCTCAATGCCAGGTATTGTCTTCTCTACCAGAATCTTGTAGGCCGCAATGTGCATGGCCGTCGGGAAGGTGTCGTTCGAGCTCTGCGACTTGTTTACGTCGTCGTTGGGAGCCAGAAACTTCTTCTCGTCGGAAAGCTGACCGCCGTTCAGGACGTGGCCGCGGTAGGCGACTACCTCGTTCACGTTCATGTTGCTCTGGGTGCCCGAGCCGGTTTGCCACACCACCAGCGGAAACTCCGCATCGAGCTTGCCTTCCAGGATTTCGTCGCAGACGCGGCCAATCAGCTCGGCTTTCTCGTTCGACAGAATGCCGGCGTCGCGGTTGGTGAGGGCGGCGGCTTTCTTCAGGTAGGCGAAGGCGCGGATGATTTCCTTGGGCATCTTGTTGATGTCCTGGGCAATCTGAAAGTTATCGATGGAGCGCTGGGTCTGGGCGCCGTAGTAGGCGTCGGCCGGCACCTGCACGGTGCCCATGGTGTCTTTCTCGGTGCGAAACTGAGTCATGCTTCTAGTGGGTGAGAAGAGAATAAGGTGACAAGAAAGCGCGCGGCAAGCCGGCACGGCGCAAAAGTACGCAACAGCCTACCGCCCGCCACCCCTACCCCAAAATTCTGCGTCAGGTTAGCTTGGCCCCGGACCGGCGGGCTGCGTATAGCCTAGCTCAAGCATTCTACCTAGCTACTCCACGCCATGAACAAGACCTTTGAATCTGAATCCGACGCTCTGTCCGTGCAGCCAGAAACGCCGACCACGTCGCAGCCTTCCGCGGTAACACCGCCCGCCCAGGAGAACACCGCCCCTACCCCGCCTTCGGCCCAGGATATCAACACGAATACGGATGAAACGCCCGTGCCCGTAGCCGGCAACGGTGCCCCTGACTACAGCCAGGTGGACGTGAAAACCGAGCCCGACCTCCCTACCCCCGATAAAGCCGGCGGCAGCGCCACCGAGCCCGAAAGTGGCGGCGGCTACAGTGGGTAGAGAGTAGCTGAGTAACTGAGGAGAGGACGCAGGATGAAGCCATCCGTCCTCTCTTCTGACAGCCCTTGTAAACAGACAAGCCCTTGCCTCCGTGCTGGAAGTAAGGGCTTGTCAGGTTATAGGGGGTAGCACATCGCTAGGATGAATTACTTCGTCGTGCCTCCTCGCAATGATGCGCAGCTTTTACCGCTCTTCTATCTTAAAAGGCACTGTAATTTCGACGGTACGGGCGGTGCGGCGGCCGTTCTGGATGGCAGGGAACCAAGCCGGGCCTTCCTGCAGCAGCCGAATGGCCTCGGCGTCGCACTCCTCGGAGAGCTTCTTTACGACTTTGATGTCGGAGAGCTTGCCATCCACGCCCACTACAAAGCGCAGTTTCACGTTGCCTTCGCGGCGGTCTTCGAGCGCTTTTTCGGGGTAGGCGAGGCTGTCGCGCAGATATTTTTTGAGGCCCGCGTAGCCCCCGGCCGGCATGGCGCCTACCGCCATAGGGGCCGGCGGAGCGTCGCGGCGCACGACCACTACCTCGCTGAGCTGCCGAGAGTCGGGGGCTAATGCCAGGGCCAGGTTAGCAGGCTCAGCCGGAACGGGCACCGCCTGCGCCGCATACCCCACGGAGCTGACGACCAGCTGCTTTGCCGTAGCGGGCACCACCAGATGAAACGAGCCATCGGCGGCTGTTACGGTGCCCGTAGTAGTGCCCTGAACCAGAACAGTAGCCCCGGCCATACCTTCTCCCGAAGACTTGTCCGTGATACGCCCCTGCACCAGCCGGGTACCAGCCACCATCGGGGCGGTAGCCGAAGCTACGGCCGCCATTTTCCGCCTGGCTGCCGCTATGGGCATGGCTGCGGCGGGTGGAGTAGCCATGGTGTAGGCTTTGGCTTCACGAACTGAGGTAGTGCCGGCGGAGTCGGGGACTGTAATGGCAGCCGGGGCCGCCGCTACTTCAGCCCTTTCCTTCTCCCCAGCCCAGCCTTGATTTGCTCCCGCGCCGGCTACCTCAAGGGGCGCATCAGGGTTGCCTGCCCCAATGGGCTGCGCCTGCCCCCGGGACATGCGCCCGACGGAACGCCGCGGGAGCAGAGAAGGACGAGGAGCGGAAGCAGGGGCAGGTGTAACCGAGGCAACTGCCGGGGCACTGTCCGCTGATTCCGGCAGTACCAGTGCGGGCACAGACGGCGGAATAGGAACCGTAGCAACGGCTTCGCGCCGCATAGCGGCAGGCCGCGCGGCCGTATTCTGTGGGGCGGGGCGCAGCAGAGTAAACCACACGGCGGCCGCACCTAACGTGAGCAAGAGCACGGCCGCGGCCGCCAACTGCTGCCAGGCCAGCCCCAGGGCTGGCTTGGGCTTCGATTCAGTAGCCAGTTCCTCTACTCGGGCTCCCAGGCGTTGGCGCAGCTCAGCCATGCTGGCATCGGTAACGGCGGCGGGCTGCAGCTCCAGGCCTTCCAGCACATCGGCGCAGTGGGGGCAGTCGAGGGTGTGAGCTTCTACCTTATGCTGCTCGGCGGGCGTCAGCGTCCCGGCTGCGTACTGGCGCAGCACCTCCACCGGCAGGTGCCGGCTGGCGGGAGGGGTAGGCGCAGAAGCAGGGTTAGGGCGAAGCATTGGAAGCAGCAGTAGTTTCGAGGTGGCGGCGCAGGTTGCGCTTGCCGTTTTGGAGGTGACTTTTCACCGCGTTCAGGTCGAAGCCGGTGAGCTCGGCAATGTCGCGGTAGCATTTCTTTTCGAGGTAGAACAGCTCCAGACATCGTCGTTGGCCCGGAGGTAGCTCAGCCAGGGCGTGCTCCAGGTGCTGAAGCTGCTGTTCGTGGAGGTCGGCTTCGGTGGGGTCATCATCTGCCAGATGCCGGGCCGCCGCCGATTCCATACCGGCGGCATCCGGAAAATGCACCACCAGCGCCCCTCCCGCCGCGGGCCCGGCCCGCTGCCGCGCCCGCAGGGCCATCAGGCAGTGGTTGCGAGCCGTGGCGTGCAGCCAGGGCGCGAAGTTTTCTACCTCGTGCTGGCGCAACTTACTTACCAACTGCTCAAAGAGTTGCATTACGGCGTCCTTGGCATCTTCCTCATCGCGGAGGTAGCGCCGGCAGATAGCCAGCACTTCCGTCATGTGCCGATCATAGAGCGCGCCCAGGTCGTGCACGTCGCCCTCGGCGTGGTAGCGCCGGAGCAGCTCCGCATCGGAGAGCTCGGCAGCAGGCGCAGGACGGCGGGAGCGACGAAAGAACATACCAGGGCAAGAGGGCCAGAACCGAAAGCTACGCTTTCAGGCCGGAAAAGCATGGGGTTGATTGCCCAGAAGCATACGGTAAGAGCCCGAAAGAAAAACTGGTAAAAATATTTTTTGAGCCGCGTGTGGAATCTGCAGGCCGGGGGCATCTGAAATACAAGCTACTATCCTAACGCCCTCGGTTATGTCGCCTTTCTACTTCCTGCTGGCCGGTTCGGCCCTGGCCCTCGTCGCTACCCAGCCAGCGCAGGCCCAGCTCCCTACCCCTCCCGATACGCTGAACTCTTCAGTTTTGCCCCCAGCCACAGCCTCTCGCCCTTCGCCGGTGCTGCCATGGTGGCTGCCCAACGCCCAGGAGTGTGCTGGCATTCGGGCCGAAGAAGCCCGCACGGCGCCCCGGCAGGCCCAGCGCCGGGAAAAGCGGCTGCACCGCTGGGCGGCAGAACAGCCTGAGCCAACCACTGCCAAGCCCTGAATAGGTAACCGATTTGATCCTTTCACTTCTACTGGTATCTGCCATGCCCCGTTTCCTGTATTGCACCTTAGTAGCCGGCTTACTCATTGGTTCACCAACGCTGGCTCAGCAGCCGGCTCCCGCGCGCTACCGCGTACAAAATCCTGCAGCGCAGTCTTTTGTAGAAGGCCAGGTAATTAATGCCCGCACCAAACGTGGCTTGCCCGGCGTTACAGTGCTGGTAAAAGGCACCCGGAACGGGGCTACTTCTATGTCGAAAGGCTACTTCCAGCTGGAATTGAAAGCAGAGCATCAGACCTTGGTTTTCAGCTCCATTGGCTGCGTAACACGGGAGCTTATCATGCGTCCGGGCCAGACTGTAGTGCCCACTATTGCTCTCGAGTCGGACCGGCGGTAGCTAAGCGTAGTAGTTACCGGCCATATATCAAGGTTTATTTCCTCAAGATTCAAAAAAAATCCTCGGTGGGCGTGTGGAATCCAACCGCCAATGGCATCTGACACGGAAAGCCCCCAGCGCCCTCCGTTATGCTGCCTTCCTTCTTTCGTTTACAGCTGCTGCGCACTGGCCTATCTGGCCGCCCTACCCCTGGCCTGCGCCTAAACGCCCGATACCGTAGCCGCAGGAGCAGCGTCGGCAGCCTCTCGCCCTTCACCGGTGCTGCCGTGATGGCTGCCCAACGCTCAAGAGCGTGCCAGTTTTCGGGCTGAAGAAGCCCGTGCGGCGTCCCGGCAGGACTACGTGCCGGGAGAAGCGGCTGCACCGCTGGGCTGCAGACTACTGCTAAGCCCTAGTGCTGAACCCATTTACTAAGCCAGCCTTATCCACCTCTATTCTTCTGAACCGATGAAACTTCTCCTGTGCAGTTTACTGGCCGCCGGATTGCTGGCAGCACCTGGCGTCTGCTTCGCCCAAAAGAATGCAACTATAAACAAGGTACACGCCAGCTATACTGTGCAGGGCCAAGTTACTGATGAAACTGGCCAGCCCCTCCCAGGCACCACTGTTTTGGTAAAAGGCACCTCCGTTGGCACCAGCACCGACCATGAGGGCCGTTACCAACTGCGTGTTCCTGGCAGCAGCAAGACTTTAGTTTTCAGCGCCATTGGCTTTGTCTCCAAAGAAATAAAGCTTACCACACAGCGCCTACTGAATGTACAGCTGAAAGCTAGTGCTGCCCAGCTAAGCGAAGTGGTAGTGACGGGTAGTGCCCCCGTTATGCATCGGGAGGTGACAGGTAGCGTAGCCACCGTTACTGGCGCGCCCATCAACGGACAGAAGCAGAAGCGCCGCGCTACTGCCCTGCAAGGCCGGGCAGCCGGAGTGGCTATCAGCCCGAGCGGCGGCTACATGATGCCCCGCCCTGAACCCGGCGCGGGCGAAACCTACGCCTCGCTGGCTGAAAACGGCTTCCACAATGCTACCAAAGACCCGCTGAGCACCTTCAGCATTGATGTGGATGCGGCCAGCTACAGCAACGTGCGCCGCTTCTTGCAGCAGGGCCAACTGCCCCCGCCCGACGCGGTGCGCACCGAAGAGCTGATCAACTACTTCCAGTACGACTACCCCGCCCCGGCCCCTACCTCCTCTGAGCCTTTCCGGGTACTTACGGAGCTGGCCGAGTGCCCCTGGAACCCCGAGCACCAGCTGGTGCAGGTGGCGTTGCAGGGCCGCCGGGTGGCTACCGAGAAGCTGCCACCCGCCAATATGGTCTTTCTGGTTGATGTGTCGGGCTCCATGATGGGCGAGGACCGGTTGGGACTGGTGCAGCAAAGCTTGCGCCTGCTCACCAAAGAGTTGCGGCCCCAGGACAAGGTAGCGCTGGTAGTGTACGCCGGAGCCGCCGGGCTGGTGCTACCCCCTACCCCCGGCTCCCGTCGCGCCGACATCCTGGCGGCCATCGACCAGCTGCAGGCGGGCGGCTCCACGGCCGGCGGGGCCGGCTTGCGCCTGGCTTACCAGGTAGCGCGTCAGAACTTTGATAAAGAGGGCAACAACCGCGTCATTCTCTGCACCGATGGCGACTTCAACGTGGGTGAGCAAAGCGACGCGGCCATGGAACACCTTATCACCCAGGAGCGGGAAACCGGCGTTTTCCTGACGGTGCTGGGGGTAGGCCAGGGCAACTACCAGGATAAGAAAATGGAATTGCTCGCCGACAAAGGCAATGGCAACTATGCCTACCTCGATAACCTCGACGAAGCCCGGCGGGTGCTGGTCCGGCAGTTTGGTGGCACCCTATTTACTATTGCCAAGGACGTAAAGCTGCAGGTGGAGTTCAATCCGGCCCGGGTGCGGGAGTACCGCCTGGTAGGCTACGAAAACCGCCTGCTGGCCGCCGAGGACTTTAACAACGACCGCAAAGATGCCGGCGAATTGGGCGCGGGCCACACCGTTACGGCCCTTTACGAGGTAGTGCCCGTGGGGGCCCGCTCCACCGTCGATCCACTTAAGTATCAGTCGGTGCCGGCACCCAAGGGTAGCGCCTCCGCTGAGCTGCTCACCGTGAAGCTGCGCTACAAAGAGCCCCAGGGCAGCAAAAGCCAACTCCTGGAACAAGCCCTGACCGGTGCCCCTCGCCCCCTTACCGAAGCCAGTGAAAACCTGCGTTTCGCGGCGGCGGTAGCCCAGTTCGGGATGCTGCTGCGCCAGAGCGACTACCGCGGCTCGGCCACCTGGGAATCAACGGCCCGCCTGGCCGAAGGTGCCCGGCGCTTCGACCCCGATGGCTACCGCGCCGAGCTGGTACGCCTGGTGAAGCTGGCGGAAGGCCTGCGCCCGGCCCCGGCGGAGGTAGGCGCGCGGTAGTAAACCCATCAGATACAGCTCATTAAAAATCTTACTGTCAAGATCTTGCAACCTATGAAGCCCTCATTGGCTCTTGCCAGCACCATCCGTTTACGCGGGTAGTTTCGGGCGTTTTGCTGCCGCTCTTCCTACCCCCCGAAGTCGGCCCAACCCCACGCACCAGCGGCCGGGCAGCGCCGGTTGCAGACGCGCCGCCGTAAGCGCCGCCGGGCCGACTTCGGCTTTACAGCTGATTGCCGTGCTTTATTCTTACGCTTGTATTTCTTGTGCATGAAAAAGGCCCCATCGAAAATCGGTGGGGCCTTTGTGCGGGAATAGGAGTTGGAGAGAGAATTAGAACGAGTAGTTGACGGAGGCCTTAATCACGCGGTTCTGGGCGTCGAAATTATTGTTTTTGTCCAGGGAAGAGAGCCCGTAGTCGTAGCCGGCGCTCAGGCCCAGGCCGTTCTGGAACTGGTAGCCCAGGCCACCCGTCACGCTAAAGTCCACGGGGCGGAACTGGTCTTTGATGTCGAAGTTCTCATTGAAGGCCGAGAAACCCAGGGCGCTGGCATTCACGCGGGCCTTACCTGAGAGCAGCACCGAAGCCTGCGGACCGGCAAACACGTAGAACCCATCGGTGAGGTAGGCTTTAGCCAGCACCGGAATATCAAGGTAAGCCATGCGGGCGGTGGCTTTCACCTTGGCGTTCAGGAAGTCGAACTGCTCCAGCGGAATGCGGCCCGTAAGCACGGTACCTTTCTCGGAGTAGCCTACCCCCGGCTCAATGGCAAAGCGCGGGCCCAGGGGCAGCGTAGCATACAGGCCGGCATGGAAGCCGGTCTTCATGTCCTTGGTTATGGCCCCGTTGGTGTAGTCGGCCAGGTCCATCACGCTGTTCACCGCGTCGCCCGACCAGTCGGTTACGTTCACACCGGCCCGGATGCCGAACTTGACCCCATCGGTAGCGGAAGACGAGGAAGAATAAGATGGCGTAGAGCGAACCGGGCGGGCCTGAGCCGGACCCGTATACTTCGGTACGCGGTGGGGCTGGATCTGAGCCTCGGAGGCCGTAGCAAATGCGGTAACAAAAAGGGCAGCAGCGGCCAGGCGGCCGAAAAGTCGCTTCGTATTCATGGCAGGAAGGATTGGAAGGAAGGGCCGGCTACCAAGGGTGCGCAGCGGGTGGCTACCGGCTTCTGAAGAGGTAGTATTACAAAACCGTGCCAATTTCCAGAACTAACCTTCGTACTGCCTGCCCCAAAGACCGAAACCTACCCCTATTATCATTGCAATTTATTGATATACAACACTTTGATTACATAAATAATTGTTGATACTTGACCCTCCGCTATCCGGGCTGTTTGCGCTGGTGGCCCGCTGCTCCCGAACGTTTGTTCGTATATATCTCTGAAAAATTAATTTGGAATTGCCGCAGATGCGCTTCACCTTGCCAGCACAAAGCACTTGATTTTCATGCGTCAGCACACCGGCCGCTTCTTTTTTAGCTATTACTTCTACTACGCCACCACGTAGTCGAGCGGCCCTCCTGTAGCTTTTTTAACCGAAACCATACAGCGCCTCTCGACAACCTCGGGAGGCGCTTTTTTTACGCTTACGCACTAGCTTCTCATGCTCACCCCAGCTTTCTTTTATTACGGCTATTACCGCTTCTTTTTTACAAAGAAGCCGGGCCCTGTTTGCCGAAGCTGACCTACGAGCAGCCTTCACCACAAACCCAAGGCCCCGCACTCCGGAGGCCTTTTTTAGTACCCTTTCACTACCAATATCATGCTCCCAGCCGTTGCCATTCAGGGTTTCGAAGGCAGTTTCCACCAGATAGCCGCCCGGCGCTTCTTTAGCCCGGCGGTGGAGGTAGTGACCTGCGCCACGTTTGGAGAGGTAGTGAATTCGGTGGTGCGGGGCACGGCCGGGGCGGCGGTACTGGCCATCGAAAACTCCATTGCCGGCAGCATTCTGCCCAACTACACCTTGCTACGCAAGTCGGGGCTGCGGGTGATGGGCGAGACGTATCTGCACATCCGCCAGCACCTGATGGCCCTGCCGGGACAGCAACTGGAGGATATTACCGAAGTGCACTCCCACCCCATGGCCCTGCTGCAGTGCGCCGACTACCTCAGCCGCTACCCACACTGGCGCCTGGTGGAAACGGAGGATACGGCCCTGAGCGCCCAGCGCATCCGGGAGGGTAGCCGCGCGGGCGTGGCGGCCGTGGCCGGCACCCTGGCCTCAGAGCTGTTCGGGTTGCCCATTCTGCAGGCCGATATCCACTCCGAGAAAAAGAACTACACCCGTTTTCTGGTGGTAGCCCGCCCCGAAAATGCCCGGGAGGTGGAGCAGCCCAACAAAGCCTCGCTCTACTTCCATACTGCTCACGCTCAGGGCAGTCTGGCGCGGGTACTGGTGCGCATTGCCGAGCTGGGCATCAACCTATCCAAGCTGCAGTCATGCCCCAAGCCGGGCAGCACCTGGCACTACTACTTCCACGCCGACCTGGAATTCGAGCAGCCTGAACAGCTGCAGGCTGCTATCCAGGCCATTACTCCACTTACGGAGGGTCTGGAAGTGCTGGGAGTTTATCATAAGGGCGATACGCATTAAGAATACAGCAACTGCCTTTCTCCGTCATCCTGAGCAGAGCGAAGGACCTCTAAAGAAGCTCATTTTCCCTACCCCCAACGAAGCGGTTAAGGTCCTTCGCTTCATTCAGGACGACAGAAAAGAACTCATAAAAAGCCCTATGCACGTTTCCGTAGCCAGCCGCCTTCAGCATACTCAGGAGTACTACTTCTCGCAGAAGCTGCGGGAAATTGACGGCCTCAACAAAGCCGGCAAGCAGATCATCAACCTGGGCATTGGCTCTCCTGATCTGCCGCCTCACCCCAGGGTAGTAGCGGCTCTCACGCAAGCGGCCGAGCAGCCCAATACGCACGCCTACCAGAGCTACAAGGGGGTGCCCGCCCTGCGCCAGGCCATGGCCGGCTGGTACCAGCGGCAGTACGGCGTAACGCTAGACCCGGAAGCGGAAATCCTACCCCTGCTGGGTTCCAAGGAGGGCATTATTCATGTGAGCATGACATTTCTGGAGGCCGGCGACGAGGTGCTGATTCCCAACCCAGGCTACCCCGCCTATCGGGCTGCCGCCCACCTGAGCGGCGCTACCCCCGTGGAGTACGACCTAACCGCCGGCAACCACTGGCTGCCCGACCTGGAAACTTTGGCCCGCCGCGACCTGAGCCGGGTGAAGCTGATGTGGGTAAACTACCCCCACATGCCCACTGGTACCGCCGCCGATACCGCGTTCTTCGCGAAGCTGGTGACCTTCGCCACAGAGCATAACATCCTGCTGGTTCACGACAACCCGTACAGCTTTATCCTGAACACGGAGCAGCCCCAGAGCCTGCTGGCCGTGCCGGGCGCGCGGGAGGTGGTGCTGGAGCTGAACTCTCTGAGTAAGTCGCACAACATGGCCGGGTGGCGCGTGGGCATGCTGGCAGGCCGGGCCGATCTGCTGCAGGAGGTGCTGCGCTTCAAGAGCAACCTCGACTCCGGGATGTTTCTGCCGGTGCAGCTGGCCGCCGTGGAAGCCCTCAACCTGGATGCTACCTGGTACCAGGAGCTGAACGCCCACTACGCCGCCCGCCGGGAACTGGTGTTTGAGCTGCTCGACGTCATCGGGTGCTCGTACAGCCGGAACCAGGTAGGCTTGTTTGTGTGGGCCACCATTCCGGCCGGGTATGCCGATGGCTACGCCCTCAGCGACGAGCTGCTCTATAACGCCAATGTGTTCATTACGCCGGGCGGCATCTTTGGCAGCAACGGCAACGGGTTTATCCGGGTGAGTTTGTGCCAGACCACGGAGGTGCTGCAGGCGGCATTGGAGCGGGTACGGGCTGTATCCTGATTTTTTAGCCCGCAGAGGGCGCAGAGGGTTTCGCAGAAGGCGCAGAGTCGTGCTGACGGCAGATCATCCAAACTCACCATTTCACTATCTCACCACATGGTAGTTACTATCATCGGAATAGGCCTGATTGGCGGCTCGCTGGCCCTTAGCCTCAAGGAAACCGGCCTAGCCCACCACATCATTGGAGTGGACCACAGCCCTGAAAACCAGCGGCAAGCCATAGCTTTAGGGCTGGTAGATGAGGTAGCAAACGACTTAGCCGAAGCCGTGCAGCGCGCCGACCTGGTAGTGGTGGCCGTGCCCATGGACGCCATGCTGGGTGTGCTACCCCAAGTACTGGACGCGGCCACCGACCGCCAGGTGGTCATCGATGTGGGCTCGACCAAGGCTACCCTGCTGGCCGCCGTGGAAGCCCACCCCCACCGCACCCGGTTTGTGGCCGTGCACCCCATGGCCGGCACTGAGTACTCCGGCCCTTCGGCGGCGGTGCCGGGCTTGTTTAAGGGCAAAACCCTGGTTATCTGCGACGCGGCCCGCAGCGCCGAGGACGCCGTGGCCCGGGTGGAGGCCGTATTCGGCCGCCTGGCCATGCAGCTGGTGTACATGGATGCCACGGCCCACGACCTGCACACGGCCTACATCTCGCATATTTCCCACATTACCTCTTTCGCGCTAGCCCTCACGGTGTTAGAGAAGGAAAAGGAAGAACAGCAAATCTTTGCTTTGGCCAGCGGCGGCTTTGAATCGACGGTGCGCCTGGCCAAAAGCTCGCCGGATATGTGGGTGCCCATCTTCCGCCAGAACCGCGTGAACGTGCTGGACGTGCTCGACGAGCACATTCACCAGCTGCAGCATCTGCGTGAGCTGATCCATCAGGAAGACTACTCGGCTGTTTATCAGCAAATCGAACAGGCGAATTTGATCAGGAAGATTTTGAAGTAGGAACCCGTGTAGCGCGGACTTTAGTCCGCCGCTCCGATTTAGGTAACTCAAGTTGCGGACTAGAGCTAAGCTACACTCCCTTCTTTAGAAAGGAGGGGAGCTAACTTTCTAGCTTCTAGCGCTAATCTGCCGCTCCGATTCAGCTAAAAAGCTGGCAGCGGACTAAAGTCCGCGCTACCCCATCGCAGACACAAAACCTCAACATACTCATGGAACAGCTACTCACCTCTCCTGCCGACGCGGCTGAGCACCCGAAATTCCTTGCCAAAAAGCCGCTTATCATTTCCGGGCCGTGCTCGGCCGAAACCGAGGAACAGCTTATTGCCACCTGCACTCAGCTAGCCGCCACCGGCAAGGTAGATATGCTCCGGGCCGGCATCTGGAAGCCCCGCACCAAACCCGGTCTGTTCGAGGGCATTGGCACCAAGGGCCTCCCCTGGCTGCAGCGCGCCAAGCAGCTGACGGGCCTGCCCACCACCGTGGAAGTAGCTACACCCAAGCACGTAGAAGACGCCTTGGCCTTCGATGTGGACGTGCTCTGGATTGGGGCCCGCACCACGGTAAACCCCTTCTCGGTGCAGGCCCTGGCCGATGCGCTGCGGGGCGTAGATATTCCGGTGTTCATCAAGAACCCCGTGCACCCCGACCTGGAGCTGTGGATGGGCGCCGTGGAGCGCCTGGCCAAGGTAGGCAACCAGAAAATCGGGCTGATTCACCGGGGCTTCGCCAGCTACGGCAACACCGAGTACCGCAACGCCCCCATGTGGCACCTGCCGATTGAGATGAAGCGCCGCCTGCCCGACCTCCCCATCATCTGCGACCCGAGCCACATCTGCGGCAACCGCACTGGCCTGGCCAGCGTGGCCCAGAAAAGCATCGACCTGGACTTCGACGGGCTGATGCTGGAGTCGCACATTGACCCCGACAATGCCTGGAGCGACGCCAAGCAGCAGGTAACGCCCCAGCGCCTCGCGGAGCTGCTCGACGGCCTGATCTGGCGCCACGAAACCACCGACCAGCAGGAGTTTCTCAACAAGCTCAATCAGCTGCGTACCCAAATCAACCAGCTCGATGATGAGATTCTGCACCTATTGGGCCGCCGCATGCAGGTAGCCGAGAGCATCGGACAGTACAAGAAGGATAACGGCATCACCATTCTGCAAACCAGCCGCTGGAACGAGATTCTGGAGCGCGGCATTCAGCAGGGTAACCGGCTGGGCCTCACCCGCGACTTCATCCTCAAATACTTCGACGCCGTGCACCTGGAGTCCATCAACCGCCAGAACCGCGTGATGAACCGCGAGAATCTGGAGTAGTGGGTGATAAGGTAAAGCCAGAACGTCATGTCGAGCTTGCCGAGACATCTCGCTCGAATCGTTGGGGTAGTAATTCCTACGTCAGCATGCGAGATGTCTCGGCAAGCTCGACATGACGTTTTGGTTTTGCTGCTTTCCACACCTTATAGCACTTCATCCTGGCAAACCCTTGGCGCTACCAGCCGTCAAGGGTTTGCCGCGTTAGTGGGGGTAGCACGTTGGTCAGGGCGGATAGCTTCGCCGTACTCGCTATGACGGCAGCAGGTTTACTTCGTTCTTGCTATCATTAAGAAATCAACTAAACCCGCCCTATGCCCATCCCTACCCTCGCCCGCGCCGCCAGCCTACTGCTGGCCGCTACTCTGCTTATAACCAGCTGTCAGCAGAAGCCCGATGCGGCTTCGGCCCCTGGCAGCACCGCCCCGAATGCTACCCCCTCGGCTTACCTGAAACCCTTTGAATCGGGCGTCCGCAATGGGGGCGTGAAGATGATTCCCATCAAAACGCCCAAGGGGGCCTTCAACGTCTGGACCAAACGGTTCGGGACGGGCAAGATCAAGGTGCTGCTGCTACACGGCGGCCCGGCCATGACCCACGAGTATTTTGAGTGCTTCGAGAGCTTCTTTCCGCAGGAAGGCATCGAGTTCTACGAGTACGACCAGCTCGGCTCCCATTACTCCGACCAGCCCAAGGACGACGACCTGTGGCGCACCGAGCGGTTTGTGGATGAGGTAGAACAGGTGCGCCAGGCCCTGGGCATTGACAAGTTTTACGTGCTGGGCCACTCCTGGGGCGGCATCTTGGCCCTGGAGTACGCCCTTAAGCACCAGGATCATCTGGCGGGCCTCGTCATTTCGAATATGGTAGCCAGCATTCCGCGCTACGATGCCTACAACAAAACCCTACGGGCTCAGCTGCGCCCTACCTTGCTGGACTCGCTGGAGAAGTTTGAGGCCAAGAAGGACTACCACAACCCCACCTATGAGGCGCTGGTAGTCAAGAACTACTATTCCAAACACTTGCTGCGCCTGCCCGAAGTGCCCGAACCAGCGGCGCGCTCCTTTAAGCACGTCAACCAGCATGTGTATGAGCTGATGCAGGGCCCCAACGAGTTCAAAACCGCCGGCCGCCTGCTCACCTGGGACCGGTGGAACGACCTGGGCCAGATTACCGTGCCCACCCTCATGATTGGTGGCCAGTTTGACACCATGAACCCCAAGGACATGGAGGAAATGAGCCGCCGCGTGAAGCAGGGCAACTACCTGCTTTGCCCCCAGGGCAGCCACATGAGCATGTGGGACGACCAGCAAACCTACTTCCGGGGCCTCACCCGCTTCCTGAAATCCGTGGACGATGGCTCATTCAAGGCTGGTACTACGCTGTAGTAGTCCAAGCCCAGTGAGAGGTTACCAGACAAACTAATTACGTGTCCTCCGCCTGTTCATCCTTTGCTCCCGCTCAGGTTGACAGGCGGGGGTAGGGTAGCAAGTTGTTGTGGCCGTGCGTGAGGCTGGTGCGCTCTGGCTACTCCGGTTTCGCAGCAGTGGCCTTCATGCGCTCCTCAATCTGGCTGAGCAGGAAGGCGGCGTCCTGCTTATGCGCGTCATCGGGAAACAGCTCTACGGCGCGGCGGGCATGGGTCTGGGCTTTTTCAAAGTCCTTAAGCTCCAGATACACGAAGGCCAGATTCAGGTGCGCCGTGGCGTAGTTCGGGCGCAGCTGAATAGAGCGCACGAACGGCGCCAGGCTTTCCTGAAACTGCCCCAGCCGCTGATAAGAGTAGCCCAGGGCAAAATACGACAGGTAGTCGCCCTGGCCGTGGTCGTGGGCCTGCTGGTAATACTGAATGGTACGCCGGAACACCTCGTCCTCGCCCAAGTCCTCCTCGGCGCAGTCGCACTGCTGCACCGTGAAATAATAGTCGCCGAGGGCGCGGTTAAGCTTGTAGTTATCGGGGTACTTGTTCTTGAGCTTTTCCAGTACCCGCCGGGCCGGAAAAGAGTAGTACGGGGTATCGACGCCCAGCTGGCGCAGGCTGTCAGGGGAGAGGTCCAGCAGCTTCAGGTCGCGGAAGGCGAAGCGCTTCAGGTCGTCGGTGGCAGTGTAGTAGTTGAGGGCCAGACTGGTTTTCTGCAGGGCCACGGCCGGGTCTAGGTTCATCTGGTCCAGCAGCCGCAGCAGCTTCCACGCCGATTCGTACTTGCGCTCCAGCACCAACTGGTTTGCCCGGCGCAGGGCCGTAGCCTGGGCGGCATCGGCGGTGGCCGGCGCTGTTTGGGCCCATCCTACCGCCGGCACAAGTAACAGGAGCAGCAGAAGCAGGGGCAGGCGCATAACGGGCAAAACAAACATGGGCTTCAAAGATGCGGGAATTTGCGCGGACCTGCCCGGCCCGGCTTCTACGGCACGGCGGTAAGGTTTGTCGGCCCCGGCGGCCTGGTTTCGCTTTCACCCGGGCCAGCAAAAAGTCCCGCCGGCCGGGCCTGCTGCACCCAGGCAGCCCAGCCACAGTCCGCAGGGCCGGTTTCGCGGCCCCGGTTCTGCCGGTCCGAAAAGTCTGAAGCCGGTAACTTGTGGGGAAGGGCCCGGCGGAAAAATGCGCAGGTTGCCGGCAGGTGCCCGGCAACTCCGGGGCTATGGTTGAGTATAATTCCCACCCCACCAAAAACAGCTTTCTTGCGGCCATGCTCTTTTACACAGTGATGAAGCCCCTCGTGCAGGTGGCCCTGCGCGTATTTTTTCGTCGCCTGGAGGTGCGCCACCCGGAGCGGCTGCGCATGCCGGGGCCCCTGCTTATTGCCAGCAACCACCCCAACACCCTCATGGACCCGCTGGTGGCGGCCGTGAACCGGCGGCAGCCCATTGCCTTTCTGGCCAAGAGCACGTTTTTCAAGAACCCCATCTTGCGGGCCATCATGGAATCGGGCAACTCCATTCCAATTTACCGCCGCCAGGATGTGGAAACCGGGGCCGAAACCCTGACGCCGGCTCAGCTGGAAGCCCTCAACGAGAAGATTTTCGGGCGCTGCTACGACTACTTTGACCGCAGTGGTACCATCATGATTTTTCCCGAGGGCACCAGCGTGTCGGAGCGACGGCTGCGGCCCCTGAAAACCGGGGCGGCCCGCATTGCGCTGGGGGCTGAGGCCCGCCACAACTTTCAGCTGGGCCTGCACATCCTGCCCCTGGGCATCAATTACTTCGATCCGCAGCGCTTCCGCTCCGATGTGTTCATGGATTTGGCCCCGCCCATCCGGGTAGCCGATTACGCGGAGCAGTACCGCCAGAACCCCGAGGCCGCCGCCGACGTGCTGACCGAGGAAATTCGCCGCCGCCTGGAGTCGCGCCTGGTTATTACGCGCACCGATGAGGAAGACGAGCTGGTAACGCAGGTGGAGCGCACCTTCGGCCAGCACCTGATCCAGGACGATGAGGAAACGCTTTACGACAACTTCCAGCTCAGCCGTACCCTACTTAAGGCCGTGCGCTTTTTTGAGGAGCACGATGCCGACCGCCTCGGCGAGGCCCAGGAGAAGCTGCGGGCCTACCACCAGCAGCTACACCAGCTGCGCCTGACCGATGAAGCCCTGGAGGCGCGCCCCGGCGGCGGCAGCCGGGCGGTCCGGGCCTTTGGGGCAAGCCTGCGGCTGCTGGCCGGGGCACCGTTCTACCTCTACGGAGCCCTGAACAACTACCTGCCCTACATCATCCCGTCGATGGTGGCCAAGCGGGCCACCCAGGATGCGGAATTTGTGGCCCCCATCATGCTCGTGACGGGCATGCTCACGTTCACGCTGGCCTATGTGGGGCAAACCGCTCTGGTGTACCACCTTACCCAGAGCCGGGGGTGGGCCCTGCTGTATCTGCTAAGCCTGCCCCTGTCGGGGTTTTACGCCCTGAGCTATTGGGGCAACCTGGCTGGCCGACTGCGGCGCCTGCGGGCCCTGCGCTTGTTCCGGCAGCAGCGGCCCCGCATGGAGCAGCTGCTCCGGCAGCGCACCGAGCTGCTGCATTTGCTACGTGAAGCCCGCGAAACGTACCTGGCCCGGCGGTAGGCTCCAATTGCGTCGGTATGGGCATGAGTCTGTCTGCTCGTAGCTCCCTACCCCTATAACAACGACAAACCCCTGGCTTCCAAAGCGGAGCTCAAGGGTTTGTCGTTGCTATAGGGTAGGCCTGCCAAGGCTGATGCGGCCCAGACTAGATGTCCAGCTTCAGGCCCAGGCTCAGGGTCAGGATATCAATCGGCGACAGGCCCTTCAGGTTTTGCACGTAGCTAATCAGGTACAAGTCGTTGGAGCCCAGCTCATAGTACGCCGACAGGTTACGGGAGCGGCCTTTGGCCATGGGAGGCAGGGCGTAGCTCAGGCGGCTGCCCAGCAGAGGCCCCACCCGCGTATCAGTCGAGAACCAGTAGTAGCCGCGGTAGTACTGGTTGGGCTCCTCATCGTTGAGGGTGCCGTGGGTGTAGCTGAAGTAGCCGCCCACCATCAGGGGCTTAAGCGCCCACTTCTGGGTCTTGCCCAGGGGTAGCGTCCAGGGCGAGTACAGCAGCTTGGCTGAGTAAATAGATAGGCGGGAGCCCGCGTACTTGCGCGGCACGTAGCCGATCAGAATGTCCAGATCAAGGCGGTCCTTGAGCGAGTAGCCGGCGCCTGCGGCCACCATGCCCAGGCCCCCGCCCGTTTGGGCTACCAGGTGGCGTGGCCGGTACCAGGGCAGGGGCTCGGCCGGAGCAGCCTGAGTCGGGTTCAGGGCAGCCGGGGGGGTAGCACCGGTGGTGTCGGGCAAGAGGGTTGCAGGGCCGTTGGGGCCCGCCAGGGCGGCCAGCGGAGCAGCCGCCAGGGCGGCCAGGAGTAGTCGCTGTACCATTAGAACTGTACTTTTTTCAGCCGGAACTGCTTGTCGCCCCACACGGTCACAATCACGTATTGGCGCTTCTCGAAGCCGTAGGAGTTGATGTAGGTAACGCCATCGTTGAAAGGTTCCCCGATACTGAAATCATGACGGTGGCCGTTCATCTCGAAGGCCAGGCGCGGGTCGTTGCGCAGAGCCGTTACGTACGCGTCGCGCACGGCGGGGTCAAAATCCTCATCCTGAGGCGGTACGTGCGAAATGATGACGTGGCGGCGCGTGGAGGTATCCTTCAGTTCCTGATTGACCCAGGGCATGTTCGGAATCTTGCCATCGAAGTCATACTCCCGCCCGTTGGTGTCGGTCATGATAAACTTCGTGTCGCCGTAGGCAAACGAGTAGTTCAGGGGCCCGAAAATGGCCTCGTAGGCTTTGCGCCCGTTGCCCACCGAGTCGTGGTTGCCGATGACGGTGACGTAAGGGATTTTCAGCTTGCGCAGGTGGTCATCTACCCAGCGCATCTCGCGGCCGAAGCCGAAGTCGGAAATGTCGCCGGCAATAATCAGAAACTGCACACCGGCCTGCTGGTTTACGCTTTTCACCAGGTCCTCGGCCTCATCATAGAAGCGCTGAGAATCACCGGTAAACACAAAGCGCAGGGTGTCGCCGGCCGGTAGCGGGTTCTGGTTAAGGCGGGCCAGGTTTTTGGCCGTCAGGTCCTGCTGGCGGGCGGGCGCGCGGTGGTCGTTGGGGCTAAACTCCAGCATCTCGCAGCCGCCAAATAGCAGGGCGGCCGCGGCGGGCAGGAGCGCACGGGAGGGGAAGGTTCGGAAAAATGAGCGCATAGGCCTCGGCACAAAAACAACAATCAGAGGAGCTACCCAACGGGATAGCCCAGTGACTATATACCAGCGAAGCCTACGGTTTGTTGAGCTTGAAAGGCCATTCCCAGACACACGAAGGAGGCTTTCATCTGAAGCGTTTCCTGGGCAAAGCGTCCTTACCGGCCTTTGACAGCCAAAAATCAGCCCAATGTCCGGCGCCCTAGAAAGCCTCAGTTTCCAGCGAAATTCCTCGACAACAACCCTTCCCTACTCATCCAGATACTGGTGCACGAACTTGATGGCCATGCTGCCCTCGCCTACCGCCGAGGCAACCCGGGCCATGGCTCCCGCCCGACTATCGCCGGCGGCAAACACGCCGGGTACGCAGGTTTCGAGCAGGTAGGGCTCCCGGCGCGGGTGTTTCCAGGAAGTGGCGTAGCGCGGGTCCGTCACCAGGTCGCGGCCCGTCAGCACGAAGCCTTTCGCGTCGCACACGATGGTGTTGCAAACCCACTCGGTGCTGGGCTTGGCTCCAATAAACACAAAAAGGGCTCGGGCCGGCCGCCGCTCCAGCTGCCCCTGGCGGCTAAGTATTACCTCTTCCAGGTGGTCGTCGCCGCACACCTCGGCCACCTCCGTGAAAGGCAATAACTCGATGTTGGGCGTCTGGCCAATCTGCTCAATGAGGTAAGCCGACATGGACGCGGCCAGATTAGCGCCCCGAATCACGATGTACACCCGGTGGGCATAGGTAGCCAGGTACATAGCCGCCTGCCCCGCCGAGTTGCCCCCACCCACGATGTACACATCCTGCTCCTGGCAGGTGCGGGCCTCGGTGCGGGCGGCCCCGTAGTACACGCCCGCTCCGCTCAGGCGGTCCATGCCCGGCGCGGCCAGGGTGCGGTAGCTGACCCCGGTAGTGAGCACCACGGCCCGCGTCTGAACTTTGGCCCCGTCACTCAGGGTCAGCACTTTATAGCCATCCTGCACGCACATATCTACTACCTCCTGCGGAGCCAGCAACTCGGCGCCCAGGCGCACGGCCTGGGTCCAGGCGCGGTGGGCCAACTCGCTGCCGCTGAGCCCCGTTGGGAAGCCCAGGTAATTTTCGATGCGGGAGCTGGTACCGGCCTGCCCACCGGGGGCCTGGCGCTCTATCACCAGCGTTTTTAGTCCTTCCGAAGCGCCATACACCGCAGCGGCCAGCCCGGCCGGGCCGGCGCCAATAACCACTACATCGTACAGCTCCTGAGAAGCTTGCACCACCAAGCCAATGCGGGTGGCAACTTCCGTGGCCGTGGGGTTGGGCAGGGCGGTGCCGTCTTCCAGCACTACCACCGGTAGGTCGCTGGCCGTCAATCCTTTCTGGGCCAGCAGGGCCTGCGCCTCCGAATCGGTTTCGAAATCAAGCCACTGGTAGCCGATGAGGTAGCCCGCCAGAAAATCTTTGAGGTCGTGGGAGCGGGGCGACCATTGAAACCCGATCAGGCGTACGCCCCGGAAAGGCGGCTTGTACGTCATTTCCCAGGCCCTGAGCAGATCATGCAGGGTAGGGTACAGCAGCTGCTGGGGTGGGTCCCAGGGCTTCATGAGGTAATGGTCGAGGTGGGCCAAGTTGATGGCCCGAATAGCGGCTTCCGTGTCGGCGTAGGCCGTGAGCAGCACGCGCTTGGCATCGGGGTAGAGCTGGCGGGCCTGGGTAAGCACCTCCACACCTTCCAGATCGGGCATGCGCTGGTCGGCCAGAATCAGGGCCAGGGGTTCTTCCCGTTCCTTCAGCTCCTGAATGGTAGCCAGGGCCGCGGCCCGAGCTGGCCCGCAGCACCCGGTAGTCGCGCCGAAACTCCTGGCGCAGGTCCCGGTCAATGGCGCTAAGCACTTGAGGGTCATCATCAACGCAAAGCAATACAGGCTTTTTCATAGGAAGGAGGGGAGACTGGTCAATACAACTGCTGCCGGGTGGGGTAGCAGTCCAAAGAAATACTGAAATGCGCTATCGGGCAGCACTGGCTTTTGTGGTCTTGGCTTAGTTGCGCCCTATCACCGGCAGCCACACGCCAAACTCGGTGCGGCCCGGCACCGATTGCACTTCCAGCCGGCCGCCGTGCTGCTCCACAATACGCAGGGCTATATCGAGGCCCAGGCCGGTGCCTTCGCCGGCGGGCTTGGTGGTGTAAAAGGGCTCCATGATGCGCGGCAGCACTTCGGGCGGAATACCGGGACCATTATCAATGATGAACACGCGCACAAAGTCGCCTTCCTGCCGGGTGCGCACGGTTATCTCGCCGCCGGGGGGTAGGGCGTCAATGGCATTGTCGAGGAGGTTGGTCCAGACCTGGTTGAGGCTGCTGACCTGGCCGCGCACGGGCGGCAGGGTGGGCGCGTAGTCCCGCACCACGCTGATCTTCTCTTCGCGCAGGCAATAGCTCATGATATTGAGCGTACTCTCCAGACCATCGTGCACATCCAGGGGCGCGAAGTTGCTTCCGCGGTCCATGTGGCTGTAGGTCTTTACGTTGGCAACGAGGGTAGTAATACGCGAGCCTGCCTCCTGCACATCCAGCACCAGCCGCCGGGTAGTCAGCTGGCCTTCCAGCCAGTTGAGGGCCGCCGGGCGGGCCGGCTCCGGCAAGTCGGCTACTACGGGCTCTAGTTGGCTCAGGGTCAGGCCCGCATCCAGCAAGCCGCCCGCCAGCTGGTAGCCATCCGGAATGCCCTGAGTTTCCAGCCAATCCGCCAGCTCATCTTCTGCGTCGGCCCGCGCCAGCGCCGACTGGGTAGGCGGAACGGCGGCTACCGGGCCTGTTGCCAGCCCGGCCAGCGCTTGCAGGACCTCGGGGCTGGGGCAGTGGCGCACGAACTCCAGCAACAGGGCCGGCTTGGCCTGCAGCAGGGTAGCCAGATTTTCGGTGGCCCGCATAATGGCGGCGGCCGGGTTGTTCAGCTCGTGCGCCAGGCCGGCCGAAAGCTTGCCCAGGGCCCGCAGCTTGTCGTCGCGCTCCTGAATGCGGGCCTCTTGCCGGGCCCGGTCGCTCATCAGCCCTACCAGGTGCTGTACCAGCTCGGGGCTCACCTGCTCCAGCTCCGGAAACAGGTTGCGGTGGAGCAGAAACGTCTCGGTTTCGCCTACGGCCACGCCCTGGGCCTGAATAATGC
The DNA here is from genome assembly GCF_006352025.1 of Hymenobacter sp. DG01. NCBI lineage: Bacteria > Pseudomonadati > Bacteroidota > Cytophagia > Cytophagales > Hymenobacteraceae > Hymenobacter > Hymenobacter sp. DG01. Next base: position 3,688,580 of record NZ_CP040936.1, on the reverse strand, counting down.
GCAGGCGCGAGTAGGGCAGCACCCCGCTGATCTGGCCGGCCTCAATACGAAACGCGGGCTCCCGGTTGCCGTTGCGCATGAGGTAAAACTGCAGGCTCCCGCGCAGCAGGGCCACCATAAACTCGGCTTCGTCGCCGGGCTGCAGAACAACCTCGTTGGGGGCAAACGTGCGCCGCTCTCCGTGGTCGGCCAGCCACTGCAGGGTGGCAGTTGGCAACTCGGCAAAGGCGGCAATGCGCGCGAGGTCGGCGAGTGTAATAGGTGCGGGAGTTGTCATCGTTTTTCCTTCAACAAGTAGTACTGCCAACCCCGGGCCGCTCAGCTCTGGGCGGCTAGATAGCACAGTGCGCTGGTATGATAGCAAAGCAGAAGATTATCCTTTCACTTTCCTGTTCAGGCAACCGCCGTTCTCTATTCATTTAAAGAACGATGTTATTTTGATAATCAAGCTCTTACCCACTGTCTATTGAGGCCCTACCCCAAGGTAGCGCAAGCTTCCCAACCCAGCTAAAAAGCCGTTTCTTGCCAAACTTTTTGGCTTCGCGCTGCATTAATTAGTTTTACCCTGCTCCTTACATATCCGGCATGGCCAAAGTAAAAACCCTGTTTTTCTGCCAGAACTGTGGCGCTCAATCGGCTAAATGGATTGGCCGCTGCCCCAGCTGTGGCGAGTGGAATACCTACGTGGAAGAGGTAATTGAGAAGGCTGACAACAACCCGGCGGCCAACGCCTGGAAGGCCTCCACCTCCGTGGGCTCAACTACCAATAAAGCGGCCAAGCCCAAGCCCCTCGGCGACATTATTTATGAAGAAGAGTCGCGCCTGAATACTCACGACGCGGAGCTGAACCGCGTGCTGGGCGGCGGGCTGGTGCCGGGCTCCCTGGTGCTCATTGGGGGCGAGCCGGGCATTGGCAAAAGCACCCTGATGCTTCAAATTGCTATGCAGCTGCGCAACCTGCGCATCCTCTACGTTTCGGGTGAGGAAAGCGAGCAGCAGATCAAGATGCGAGCCGAGCGCCTGGGCCAGCAGCACCAGGGCCTCTACATCCTCACCGAAACCAATACCCAGAACATCTTCCGCCAGATCGACCAGCTACAGCCTAACGTAGTAGTCGTCGATTCCATCCAGACCCTGCACAGCACCATTGTGGAGGCCGGGCCGGGCTCCGTGAGCCAGGTGCGCGAGTGCACCACCGAACTGCTCAAGTACGCGAAGGACACGGGTGTGCCGGTGCTGCTCATTGGCCACATCACCAAGGATGGCTCCATTGCCGGCCCCAAAATTCTGGAGCACATGGTAGATACCGTGCTGCAGTTTGAGGGCGACCGGCACCTGACCTACCGCATTCTGCGCACCATCAAGAACCGCTTCGGCTCCACTTCTGAGCTGGGCATTTATGAGATGCAGGGTGCCGGGCTGCGGCAGGTAAACAATCCTTCCGAGATTCTGCTGAGCCAGCGCACCGAGCAGCTCAGCGGTATTGCCATTGGGGCCACTTTGGAAGGCAACCGCCCCCTGCTGGTGGAGGTGCAGGCTCTGGTAACGCCGGCCACATACGGCACCCCCCAGCGCTCCTCCACGGGCTTCGACAGTAAGCGCCTGCAGATGCTGCTGGCTGTACTGGAAAAGCGGAGCGGCCTGCGCCTGGGACAGCACGACGTGTTTCTGAACATTGCCGGCGGCCTGCGCCTGGAAGATCCCGCCCTGGACTTGGCCGTGTGCGCCGCAGTAGTTAGCTCCCTGAATGACGTGCCGATCCGGAACGAAATCTGCCTGGCGGCGGAGGTAGGCCTAAGCGGCGAAATCAGGGCGGTAAGCCGCCTGGATCAGCGCCTGAGCGAATCGGAAAAGCTGGGCTTCGCCGAAATGTACATTTCGCAGTTCAACGCCAAGGGCCTCGACCTGGCCCGGTACGGGATTCGGGTGCACCCGGCGGGGCGGCTCGATGAGGTACTGACGGGCCTGTTCGGGTAGGGCGTGGCCCAAGCTCAACAGCAGCGCGGCTAACCTGCTCAGAATGAAGCCCGACTACAAAGCCTTTTGGCTGTAGTCGGGCTTTTTGCTGCGTGTAAAACTTTGGGTTCCGTTTGCGGATTGCTAAAAAAGTAGGCTTTCATATTGCACTTTCTTGACCTTTTAGACGTATCTTCGGTGCAGGAATTGACTTTTACCGCGAATTACCTGACCTAAACATTCTGTTCTGGCCGAGTGTTGGTCGGTTTCAACTGCCCACCCCGACGTAGCCTCTTCCGATGGCCTCTAGATCTACCTTCGCCGCCGCCCTGCTCTGGGCCGGGTTACTGGCTGCCCCACTGCTGGGCCGGGCCCAAGGTACCGTGGTTCTGACCGGTAAGGTCAGCGGCCGCACCTCCGATACGGTAGCCGTATCGGTACGCGAAAATCCGCTCGACATCAAAGAACAGATTACCTACGCCCGCCTTGATGATAAAGGCGAGTTTCGGCTGGCTCTGACCGTAAATGGCCCTACCCGCGCCGACTTGGTGTACGGCGACGACGTTGCCGACCTGTTTCTGGAGCCCGGCAACCAGTTGGAAGTGCGCTTCAAGGGCTCGGACCTGGCCAGTTCGGTGCGGTACAAAGGCCGGGGCGCGGAAGCCAATACGTTCATGTCGGAGATGGACGAGAAGTTTGTGGAGAATGATGGTTTTCAGGTGCTGCCCGACAACATCATGCTCTATGAGCCCGGCTTTATTTCCTTCCTGGACTACCGCCGCAAGGAGGAGCAGAAGTTCATGGAAGGCGGCATGGAGGGCATGAGCCCGGCGTTTAAGGAGTACATCAAGGCGGAAATTGCCTACAGCTACGCCAACGACCGGCTGACCTTCCCCGACCTGCGCGAACAGGTGGTAGCCACCGAGAGCCGCCTGAAGATGTCGCCGACCTACTTCGACTTCCTCAACGACAAAGCTCTGATTAACAACCCGGCGGCGGTGCAGAGCGAGATGTACCAGGAGTTTCTGCTCAACTACATCCACTACCTGGCTACCAGCAGCGGCAAACAGCGCACCGACCCCGATTTCTACCAGGTGTGCTACGACATGGCCAAAAAGCAGCTCAGCGGCCCGGTGCAGCCCATCATTATGGGTCGGGTGCTGAAGGAGTCGTTCCGCTTCGGGCACGTGAAGCAGTCGGCGGCCATGCTGGAAGACTTTCGCTCAGTTGACCCTAAAAACCAGTACCTCCCCCTGCTCCGCCAGGATTTCGACACTCACAAAGCCTTCGCCATTGGCGCCCCGGCTCCGGATTTTAAGCTGATTTCGGCCAAGGGCGACACTGTGAGCCTGAAGCAGTTTGCCGGCAAGCTGGTGTACCTCAACTTCTGGCGCACCACCAGCGGCCTGGCCCTGCGCGACCTGCCTTACGCCGCCGAGCTGATCAAGAAGTTTGATGGCAAAAACATCGTGTTCCTGAACGTGGCCCTCGACGAAAACGAAGGCGCCTGGAAGCAGCTGGTGGTTAGCAAGAAGCTGCCCGGCGTGCACGTCCGGACTTCCGGTGGGCTGCGCTCGGCCATTGCCCGGGCCTACGCCGTGCAGGATGTGCCCAGCTACTTCCTGCTGGCCGAGGATGGGACCTTCCTCAACACCAAGCCCAAGCGCCTGAGCAGCCGCGCCGCCGTGGACGAAATCAAGGAGTCGTTTGGCAAGGCAAACACCTACAGCAGCACTCTACCTTCTGGTAAGTAAGCCTGATACAGACAGTTACCAAAAAACGCCTTTCGCCGCGCGGCGAAAGGCGTTTCTGTTTGTTACCCCTGTCATTCCGAACGAAGTGAGGAATCTGAGTTAGCACCTAGATGTTGGGCCCAGATTTCTCCTGCGTCGGAATGACAGCTCATAGCCTACCTTTACCCTCGCATGGCCTCCCTACTCACCGACGGACTCAACTTCTTCTCGAAAGCTACCCCCGGCCGCCTCTGGAACGGGGCACAGGTAGTGGGCGGGTACGTGCTGAGCAAGCTCACGGGCAAGGCCCGGCACTGGGGCCTGCCGGTAGCCCTGAGTTTCGAGCCGACGACCAGTTGCAACCTGCGCTGCCCGGAGTGCCCCAGCGGCCTGCGCTCCTTCACGCGGCCCACTGGCATGCTGCCCGATGAGCTGTTTCGGAAGACGATAGACGAGGTGGCTTCGCGGCTGTGGTACCTGATTTTCTACTTTCAGGGGGAGCCCTACCTCCACCCCAACTTCCTGGACCTGGTGAAGTACGCAGCCGATAAGGGCATCTATACCGCCACCAGCACCAACGCCCACTACCTCAACGACCAAAACGCGCGCCGCACCGTGGAGAGCGGGCTCGACCGGCTGATTATTTCCTTGGATGGCACCACCCAGGCTGTGTACCAGCAGTACCGGGTAGGAGGCAAGCTCGACAAGGTGCTGGAGGGTACGCGCAACCTGATTAAGTGGCGCCGGGAGCTGAAGTCGCAGACGCCGCGGGTAGTGTTTCAGTTTCTGGTGGTGCGCCCCAACGAGCACCAGATTGAAGACGCCAAGCGCCTGGCTAAGGAGCTGGGAGTAGATGACGTGTGGTTCAAAACGGCCCAGATTTACGATTACCAGAACGGCTCCCCCCTCATCCCTACCATCGACTACTACTCGCGCTACGAGAACAACGTGGATGGCAGTTGGAGTATTAAGAACAAGCTGGTGAACCACTGCTGGAAGATGTGGCACAGCTGCGTCATCACCTGGGATGGACTGGTGGTGCCCTGCTGCTTCGACAAAGACGCCGAATACCGTCTCGGCGACCTAAAAACTCAAACCTTCCGCCAGCTCTGGCACGGCACCAAGTACCAGCGCTTCCGCGCCTCCCTCCTCAAAGGCCGCGACCAGATAGACATGTGCCGCAACTGCACCGAAGGCACTAAGGTGTGGGGGTAAGAGTGGGGTAGGAGGGTGTGAGGGTGTGAGGGCAGGAGTTTAAACAGGGTTATTGCCTGCGCCTGCCAGGAACGTCATTCCGAGCTTGTCAAGGAATCTCGCGTGGTGATGTTGTGGTAGTAATCAGACGTCAGCACGCGAGATTCCTCAACAAGCCCGGAATGACGGTCTTGTCTTACTGTTCATACTCTTTAGGTGAAACGAGAAGCCTATCTTGGGTCCTCGCTTCTACCCTATCCCTATGTTCTCGGCTGCCCGCATTGCTACACTCCGGAAAAGTAAAGGTCTTTCGCAGGAAGTATTGGCGGAGCAGTCGGGGGTGAGCTTGCGCACGATTCAGCGGGTAGAACAGGGCGAGACGGTGCCCCGGGGCCATACCCTGCAAGCCCTAGCCGCAGCCCTTGAAGTGCCACTCGAGGCCTTTCGGGCGGAGCCGGAGCCTCTGCCGGAACACGTTGCTACTACACCTGTCTTGGCCGCGCCTACCCCCACCCTGCGCCCCGACCCCGACTTTCTGCAGCTGCTCAACCTAAGCGCCCTGAGCTTTCTGGTGCTACCCCTGTTGAATATTCTGGTGCCGTGGTGGCTCTGGCGGAAGCATCGCGCGGAGGTGCAGCACGCGGCGGAAGTGGGGCGGCGGGTATTGGGTTTTCAGGTGTTGTGGCAGGTAGGAAGCTCGCTCGCCTTTCTGGTGGTGGTGATGGCGCAGCTGCTGCTGGCCGGCGCGCACCGCTCCCTGATGCCGGGCCTGTACCTCGTGGTACTGGTGTTTACCTACGCTACCAACGTCTTGGTAATTGGGTACAATGCCTGGCGGTTACGGCAGGGCAGCCTGAATGTGTATCCCATCCATCTGTAGAGCGCCATTTATCAAATCCTTAATTACCAGGTGTTTATATTTTGCGTCGGTGAAATGACGTAGAAATGGCGCACGGACATAGGGGCTGGCTGCCGCACTTTTAGGCCATTAACCACCACGCCTCGCGTCCCATGAAACCGCTCTTCAAAATTCTGCTCGGAGTACTGATTCTACTTGTTGTTAGTGGCATCGGCGGCTACTTCTACATGAAGCGGAAGTTTATGCCAGCCCCCAGTCAGCTTGCCGTTGCGGGCCTACCTGCTACCTGCCGCTTTACCTGGCTGGCCGATACTACGGCCAAGCCCGCCATGCCCCACGCCGCCCTGCTGCTGCCCGTGCGCCTGCCCGGCTGCCCTCGCACCTGCTACTTCCAGTTTGATACGGGCGCGCCTACCTCCCTCATGTATGGCAAGGCATTGGCAGCACTGCGAGGTAGCTACCCGGCGCTGGCCCAGAGCTTGCCCGCTCAGGCTGATACGCTGCGCAACTTCCGGTTTGGATTAGGCAGCGGCCAGGTAACCGCCCGCCGCATGCGCGTCTTCGACTATGGCAAAACGGAGTTGCCCGCTGATACCACCCAGCCCTTCATCATCGGGACGCTGGGGACGGATGTGCTGGAGGGCCGGGTGCTGGTGCTTGACTACGCCCGGCAGCACTTTACCCTGGAGGCTACCGTGCCGGCCAGCCTAAGCCGCCAGGCAGCCTTTGTGCCCCTGCAATTCACCGGCCGCCGGGTGCTACTTAATGCCACCGTGCAGGACGAGCCCCGCCAGCTGCTCTTCGACTCCGGCAGCAGCGCCTTTTCCCTGCTCACCAGCCAGGACACTTGGCAGACCATGACCCAGCCCGGCGCCGACGTTCAGCATGCCGCCGTTAACTCTCTGGGCCGGACGCTGCACGCCTACACCGCCCCCACCACCACGGCCATGCAGCTTGGTCAGGTAGCCCTCCCCTTCCGGACGGTGACCTACATTGAAGGCACCAGTCTGAAGGAGAGCCTGCTGATGCGCTTCTCGGGTATGGGCGGTATGCTCGGCAACGAGCCCTTCGCCGAGCGCACCATCATCCTCGATACCCAAGGCGGCCGTTTTGGGCTGGTGATGTAGTAGCGCACTCTCTTCTGGAATGAAGCCGGGAAGCCGCAGAAGCCGCCGCAGGATCAACCCGCTTTTCCCTCCTGAACGCACACCCTCCTACCCTCTCACCCTTACTCTCCCCAGGGGTACAAATCCGGTGGGGTGTGCTCGTCGTGGTGGGTAGGCAGCGGGTGCAGGGCCTGGGTTTGGTCGAGGAACAGGAAGGCGTCGTAGCGGTCCGGAATGATGGAGGGCACGTAGTTTCCGAACCGCTCGAACTCCGAGCGGTACACCACCCCAATGGCCCGGTGGCCAATGGACTGGCGCAGGGCATCGTGGCCGCGCAGATCCTCGGAAAACAGCAGGGCGTTTTCGCCCTGGAGCTGCTGGTGGAGCAGGTTTTCCCAGGAGCCGCGGGTGGCTTCGGGTACGGTCATCTTCTCGGGGGTAGCGCCCCACTTGCGGCCGGCAATAACGGAGCCCTGATAGGAGCCGAAGCCCACGGCAAACACGTTGTTGCGGCCATATACTTCGCGGGCGAGCTGGCCCACGTTCACCATGTCGTCGCTGCGCATGTCGGTGTAGCGGGCGTCGCCGATGTGGGTGTTGTGTTCCCAGATGATGGCCTTGCTATCGGGGCCGTGCAGGTCCAGGAGGCGAGTGAGGGTTTCCATCATGTGGGTGTCGCGCACGTTCCAGGAGGCCGAGCCGCCCTGTATCATGGCCCGGTAGTAGCGCTCCGCATTCACGGCTACCAGGGCGTTTTGCTCGGCATTGAATTTCTGCTCCCGGTCCGGCAAGCCGTCGGTTTGCTGGCTGGCTACCTGCTTGCGCAGGGCCCGCAGCATCTCGGTTACCTCATCCTCGCAATCTTCCGAGACGTAGGCCACAGCATGGGCGTACTCCTGGGGGTCGTCGCCGTAGGGCTCAAAGCACTGGAAAGCCCGGTGGGCGGCCTGCACGGCTCCGTCGCCCTGCTTTTCCACGTAGTGCATAATCTCCTGCAACGACTCCCAGAGGCTGTACACGTCCAGCCCGTAGAAGCCTACCCTTTGCTCGCGCGGCAACTGCCGGTTGTGCTGGTGTAGCCATTCCACCAGGGCCGCAATTTCCCAGTTGCCCCACATCCAGGTAGGCCAACGGTTGAAGGTACTCAGCAACTTAGCTGCAGTCCCGTAGGTGGGCTCATCCTGCTTGATGGCGGCGTTTACCTCAAAGCAGTCGGGCCAGTCGCCTTCCACGGCAATGAAGTGGAAGCCTTTCTCCTGAATGAGCCGCTTGGAAAGGGCCGCGCGCCAGGTATAGTACTCGGAGGTGCCGTGGGAGGCCTCGCCCAGCAGTACCACGCGGGCGTCGCCGATGGCTTCGATGAGCGGGTCCAGGTCGCGGCTGGAACGGAGGGGGTGGGTAGGCAGCGGGGTTTTCATAGCGTTGAGGTTGGGTAGGGCAGAAATGGCAGAGTGCGCCGCAACTTTCGCTGCGGCGCACTCTGGTGGGAAAGGAACGGGCAGGGCGGATGAGCTTACTTGAACTTCTTGCTCAGGTTCTTGCCCAGGTCTTCTACCTGCTTCAGGAACTCAATCGAGTCCGATTCGCCATAGGTACCGTAGGCCGAGGAAATAGTGCCGCGCACGCCGTCGGCGGTTTCCAGAGCGTAGAGGATAGACATATCGTCGGGGTTGCTTTCGCCCTCGAAGCGGTAGAAGTCCACAATAGTTACATCCTCGGGGCCGTAGGTTTTCTTCTCGTCGCTCATGGCGTAGAGGCGGCCATTCTGCACGCTGAAATCAGCGGTGTAGCCTTCTTCGTTAAGCTTTCTTTCTACGTTAACCAGCGAGCGTTCTTCTTCTTTGTCTTGCATGATGAGGGGCGTTTTAAGGGAGGTTGGAAGAGGTTCCGGGGGTAGGCAAGGCCATCAACGGAAAGCCCCCGCACCGGCTATACGTAGCCAGTGCGGGGGCAGGTTATATCCCGTAGCAAGAATATTGCGCAGCTAGCGCCCGGTCCCTTCGCGGGCAGCGGCCAGCTCAATGGTGCGCTGCAGCCGATCCACATCAATCACAGAGCAGGCACCGCCGCACCCCTTGGCGCAGCCCGACTGATCTTTGGAAAGGAAGGCCCGCCAGAAGATGCGCCCCACGTAGAAGGCAGCTCCGGCAAAAAGCAAGGCGATGATGAGGTACTGTATCCACATGATGCTCACAAAACTACGCCGCACCGGGAAAAGTTTGCCGTAGCCCGGACTTTAGTCCGGTAGGCGTTTCGATTCCGGCTTGAGAAAGGCGACAGTTGTGGGGCCGGACTAAAGTCCGGGCTACATTACATTACTTCCAGGTTTCCCGGATGGTGGCTTGCATTTCCTCGTGTACGTGGCCGTTGCTGGCTACTACCTGGCGGCCGAATAGCGGGTCGCCCTCTTCCAGGAAAGCGGTGACGCGGCCCCCGGCTTCGCGCACCAGCAGGATGCCGGCGGCAACGTCATAGGAGTTGAGATTGAACTCGAAGAAGCCCTCGAAGCGGCCGGCGGCTACGTAGGCCAGGTCGGCGGCGGCGGAGCCTACCCGGCGCACGCCGTGGGAGCGTTGGATAAAGGCGCTCAGCAACTGCAGATACTCCGTGAGCTGGGTGAAATCGGTGTAGGGGAAGCCGGTGGCAATTAGGGAGCTATTTAGCTCGGGCACGTCGGAAACGTGGATGGGCACCTCGTTGCAGAAGGCGCCGGCACCTTTAGCGGCCCGGAAGCACTCGTCGCGCACTACCTCATACACTACCCCAGCTACCAGCTCCTGGTGGTGGATAAGGCCCACGCTCACACAGTACACCGGCAGGCCGTGCACAAAGTTGGTGGTGCCGTCCAGGGGGTCGATAATCCAGTTGTATTCCTCAGCGCGGTCGGCTCCCTCAGTGCCTTCTTCGGTAATGAAGCCGGCCTCGGGCAGCAGCTCGCGCAAACCAGCCACTAGCAGCTTCTCGGTTTCCTTGTCCACGTACGATACCAGGTCGTGCACGCCTTTGGTTTCGATATGGCTCCGGTCGAAGGTGGCCGCCTCCTGGCGAATAAACTGGCCCGCGTGGCGCGTTACGGCGGCGAGTTGAAAGCTGAGTTGGTTGTAATCCATGAAGCGAAGGTAGTGTCGTCGGGAAAAAATTGTCATCCTGAGCCTAAGCGAAGGACCTCTACCGGAGGTAACTCTTGTGTAGTTAACCAGGGGTAGAGGTCCTTCGCTTGGGCTCAGGATGACAAGAACAGGCTTTACGCCGCTAGTTGTTTTCGGTTCTGCGCGGCCCGCACCACCGTTAGCACGAGCAAGAGCACAGCCAGCACTTGGCAGGCGGGGCCAATCAGCTCGCCGTAGCGGACGTAGAAGGTTTGCTCCGTGTTCAGGTGCACGGTGGCGCGGCTGGCTGCCTGCACCCACCAGCCGGTGCGCTGGGTAATTTCACCTTTCTGGTTGATGAAGGCCGAGATGCCGGTATTGGCCGAGCGGGCAATGTCGCGGCGGGTTTCGATGGCGCGCAGGGTTGCGTACTGCAGGTGCTGGTTGTGGCCCGGCGAATCGGACCACCAGCCGTCGTTGGTGATGATGCCGATGAGGGAGGCCCCGTTCTTCACGTAGTCGCCCACAAAGTCGCCGTACACCGATTCGTAGCAGATAACCGGCCCTACGCTTAGGCCCGGAGTAGCGGTGCGGTACACCGTGCGCTCAGGCTGGGAGCCCAGGCCGCCGGCCGTGCCGCCCAGGTCAATCACGAAGGCCGATAGCCACGGCGGCACGCCCTCTACCCCCGGCACCAGCCTCGACTTATGGTAGAACTCGGCCGGGCCGGTGGCGCTACCCAGGTGCAGGGCGGCGTTGAAAATGTCGTAGTAGCCCAGGTCTTCGCGGAAGCGGGCGGTGGGGCTAGCTTTTTCCTTTTGCGGGCCGTACTGCTCCACCGTCGTCAGGCCCGTAATCAGCTCTACCCCCGGGTGCTGGCCCAACCACTGGCGCAGGTGCTGAATTTTGGGGTAGCCGTCGATATTCGACTCGAAGTAGGTTTCATCGAGGGAGGTTTCGGGCCAGAGCACGAGCTTGGTCTGGGGGGTGAGGTTCTGCTCGGTGAGGGTGAGCATGCGCTGCAGCTGCAAGTCGTGGGAAATAAAGTTGGCGCCGCCCTCGAACTTCTCATTAAACGGGTCCACGTTGGGCTGAATCACCAGCACCTCGGCCGTGGGGCCTTTCTCTTGATACTGGCTCCCAATGAGATAGGATGCCCCTATCGGTAGTACGGCCGCCAGCACGGGCCACAGCCAGCTTACCTTCCTCTCGGAGGCTTTGCCCTGAGGATGGGGGGTAGGGCTAGGCTGCCGAAAGCCAAACCACGCCCGGAATACCAGCAGGTTCACCAGCCAGACCCAGACGGAACCGCCCAGGAAGCCGGTGTACTCGTACCACTGCACCCACTGGTTGGCTTGGGCGAAGCCGTTGCCCAGCGTCAGCCAGGGCCAGGTCAGGAACCAGTGCAGGTGCACTTGCTCGAAGGCAATCCAGTAGATAGGGAGGGAGAGGTAGCCCAGCTTCGGGCCGAAGCGCTTCTTGGTGTGGTAGAACGCCGTGAGGGGTAGGCTCATCAGCAACGCATTGCAGACCACGGCCGTAATGCCACCGCCCAAGGTGCTGTAGCTCACCCAGTAGGTAGTAAACAGGTTCCAGAGCACCAGCAGCAAGTAGCTGTAGCGCCACACCTTCCAGCCGCTGGCACCGCGCGTAGTGAGTTGCTGCTCCATGCGGAGGTAGGGAACCCAGCCCACCAGCAGTAGCAAGGCCAGTACAGCGGGGTGCACCGGCCAGCCCAGCCACAAGAGCACCGCGCTCAGCACGGCCAGCAAAGCCGGCTGCCAGGCCGCGAGCTTATCAGAAGCGGCCACCGGCGCGGCGGCAGCAGCAGAAGTAGTTTGTGTCAGCACTATCGTTCGTCGTCAGTATAACGGTCTTCTTTGGTGCGCTCTTCCTTGTGGCCCTGCACCACCAGCACAATTTCGCCCTTGATGGCCGAGCGGGCTGCGAAGTTGGCAGCCAGCTCCGCAAGGGGGGCCGTCAGGGTTTCCTCGAACAGCTTGGTCAGCTCCCGGCTCACGGAGGCCATGCGCCCGGGGCCCAGCACTTCTGCGAGCTGCTCCAGGGTCTTCACAATCCGGTGCGGCGACTCGTAGAAAATCATGGTGCGGGTTTCCTGGGCCAGTTCCCTGAGGCGGGTTTGCCGGCCTTTCTTCACGGGCAGAAAGCCCTCGAAGGTAAACCGCTCGGCCCCGAATCCTGATTTTAGCAGGGCCGGCACGAAGGCGGTAGCCCCGGGCAGGCATTCCACTTTCAGCCCCCGGGCTAGGCACTCCCGCACCAACAAAAAGCCGGGGTCGGAAATTCCGGGCGTACCGGCATCTGATACCAGGGCCATGGTTTCGCCCTTTTCCAGCCGCTCCAGCAGGCGCTGCACTTGCTGGTGCTCGTTGTGGAGGTGGTAGCTGAGCATGGGCTTCTTGATATTCAGGTGCTGCAGCAGCCGGCCACTGGTGCGGGTGTCTTCGGCCAGCACCGTATCCACTTCGCCCAGCACCCGAATGGCCCGCAGGGTAATATCCTCCAGGTTACCGATGGGTGTGGGCACCAGGTACAAAAGCGTAGGGGCGGGGGTAGCAGTTGTCATAGAAAGCAAAGGTAGCGGGAGGTTGCTGGTTGGTAACAGAACATCAGACGAATAGCACCGCTGCTTACTGAAACGTCATTCCGAGCTTGCCGAGGAATCTCGCGTGCTGACGTTGTAGTAGTACTCGTACATCAGCACGCGAGATTCCTCGGCAAGCTCGGAATGACGTTCTATCAGGATGATCTTCTTAAAGCTCCTACCCCTCCTGCACCACGCCGCCATACTCGGCGGCCAGCTGGTCGATGGCGGCGGCGAGCTTCTGATCCTTCTCCGTGACGGTGTTACCGGCGTCGTGGGTGCGCAGGCGGAAGCTGACCACGTTGTACTCGTTGCTCCACCAAGGGTGATGCTCCTGGTACTCAGCTTCCTCGGCTACGTCGCTCATGAAGCTGAAGGCCATCTTGAAATCTTTGAAGCGGAAGGTGCGGGTCAGGGCGTTGTCTTGCTGGGTCCACATAGGGTTGCGGGGTTGGAAAGGGGTAGCGCAAGGTAGGCTTCGCAGTTCGGAAACCGATGCGGGCCCCCTGACCGGCATGCAACGAGTACCAAGCAGCCAACCGTTACCCCGGTTCTACCTTTGTGCTTTCGGCGGCGCCCCACGGAGCAGCTGGCAAAAAAACATTTCCCTGTCGAGCTAATCTTCTCGGGCCGTTCGTGGTTTAAAACCCCAACTACTTCAACCCCCCGGTTTTTCTTTCCGAAATGCCCCCGACCCACCCGTGGCCGGGCGGCATTTCCTACCCCTGCATGAGCAAGCAACGCTACTTTTTTCTGATTCTGATCCTGGGCACATTGTCGGCGCTAGGTCCTTTTTCCATTGACATGTACTTGCCGGGTTTTCCGGCCATTGCCCAGGACCTGCACACCACGCCTGCCAAAGTAGCCCTGTCCTTATCGAGCTTTTTTGTGGGCGTATCGGCCGGGCAGCTGCTCTACGGGCCCCTGCTGGACCGATTCGGGCGCAAGAAGCCGCTGTACGTGGGCCTGCTGCTCTACGTGGCGGCTTCGGTGGGCTGCTACCTCTGCCACTCCATTGATGCGCTGGTAGCCCTGCGCTTTCTGCAGGCTATCGGGAGCTGTGCGGCTACCGTGGCCGCCGTAGCTATGGTACGTGACCTGTTTCCGGTGCAGGATGCGCCGAAGGTGTTTTCCCTGCTTACGCTGGTTATCAGCGTATCGCCCATGCTGGCGCCTACCATTGGTAGCTATATGATATCGGCTTACGGGTGGCAGTCGGTGTTTCTGGTGCTGTTTCTAATGGGGGCCCTGATGCTGCTGGCCAGCATCTTCTGGCTGCCCGAAAGCTACCAGCCCGACCCTACCTACTCCCTGCACCCCAAACCTATCCTCACCACCTTCTGGTCGGTGCTACGGGAGCCGCAGTTCTTCACCTACGCCCTCACCGGCGCCATGACGTTCGGAGGGCTACTGGCCTACGTATCAGGCTCGCCCCTGGTGTTCATGGACATCTTCGGGGTCAGTGAGAAAACCTACGGCTGGATTTTCGCCCTACTCTCAGTAGGCTTTATTGGCTCCAGCCAGGTGAACAGTTGGGTACTGCGCTACTACCGCAGCGAGCAAATTGTGCTGGCGGCCATGGCCTGCCAGTCGGTTATTGGGCTGGTGTTTCTGGTGGGGACCTGGCAGGGTTGGTTCGGGGTGGTAGGCACCGTGGTCATGCTATTCCTGTTTTTGTGCTGCCTGGGCTACGCCAACCCCAATGCGTCGGCTTTGTCCATTGCTCCTTTCTCGAAAAACGCGGGTAGCGCCGCTGCCCTCATGGGGGCCACCCAAATGGGTGTGGGCGCGCTGGCCTCGTTTGGGGTCAGCATGTTCAACACCCGTACGGCCGTGCCTATGGTAGCCATTATGGCCTCCACCGCCCTGCTGGCTCTGCTCATTCAGCTCATCGGCCACCGCGTTATCGGGGAGCCTGTAGCCGCCTCCGAGGATGCTGTGGTGTTAGTGCACTAAGAAGCACACCAGTAGCGCGAAAATCTGTTTCGAGCTACTGTTTTTGCCGCACAACGTCAACATAGCTCTAACACAGAAAAGCCCCACCGTTGCGGAAAGCAACGGTGGGGCTTTTCTGTGTTCTGCGCTTCTGCTGAATGCAGAAGCCTACCAGCATTTAGTACTGGTACTTGTTCTTTTTGTCGTTGTCGCGGGTCAGGATGAGGATGCTACCGATGGTAACGGCGGCAATGGTTGCCATTTTTGCCACAAAGGCCGTGCGGTTGTGCTTCCACTCGGCTGCGTAGCCTTTCTCGGCGAAGATGTTGGGCACTTTGCCCTGGCCTAGGTCCTCAATAATGCCTTCTACCACGTTCACACGGTCGGCGAGCAGCAGGGGCAGCCAGTGGCCGTAGTGCGATTCGCTGTACTTAAAGGCAAAGCGCCGGATCATGCCACTCAGCCCCACGGGCGGCGACGACTCACCGAACACGGCCGATACGTTGGGCCGCTCAATGGACTTCAATACTTCCACATCCTCGGGCTGCAAGGAAGCCGGGCGGTGCTTGCTGTCGGGGTCTTGCGACACGTTCATGCGGGGCTCCCGCATGGGGTAGGTCGGGTCGTTTTCGGGGTTCGCATCAATTCCCCAACCGGGTAGCTTCTGCGGGTCTCTCAGAGTATTTTCCATGGGTCAGGCGAGGTTAAATGTTGGAGGAAGGGAAAACCAGCAGCGGCTTGATGCAGTTGTCGAGCTTGGCCGAGAACAGGCGGTAGCCCTCTGCTACTTCTTCCAGCGGAATCCGGTGCGTAATCAGCGCCTTGGGGTTAATCACGCCATTCTGCACGTGCTCAATCAGGCGCGGCAGCAGGCGCTTCACCGAGGCCTGGTTGCCCCGGATGGTCAGGCCTTTGTTCAGCACGTTACCCATCGGAATCAGGTTGTCGGTGGGGCCATATACACCCACTACCGACACTACCCCGCCCTTCTTCACGGAGTTGATGGCCCAGTGCATAGCCGTGGCCGAGCCGGCCTGCAGCAGCAGCTTGCGGCCCGTAATGGTTTGCATGGCGTTGCCGGCAGCCTCAGCGCCCACGGCGTCAATCACACAGTCGGCACCCATGAAGTCGGTTTGCTTCTTGATGAACACCACCGGGTCGTCCATGTCCTTCTCAAAGTTGTAAGCCTCGCAGTTGGCATAGTTACGGGCAAACTCCAGGCGGTAGTCTTCCTTGTCGATGATGATAACGCGGCCGGCGCCAAACAGCCAGGAGCAACGGGCAGCCATAATGCCTACCGGACCGGCACCGAATACTACTACCGTGTCACCCTTCTGAATACCAGCCATTTCGGCGGCCTGGTAACCGGTGGGTACTACGTCGGTGAGCAGCACGGCATCATCGGGGTCCATGCCTTCCGGGATTACCGTGGGGCCCACGTTGGCATAAGGCACCCGGGCATATTCGGCCTGGCCGCCGTTGTAGCCGCCGGCGGTGTGCGAGTAGCCGAAGATACCGCCCACGGCGCTGGCCTGGGTGTTGGACTCGTGACAGTTGCCGAACATGCCCTGCTTACAGAAGTGACATTCGCCGCAGGCCACATTGAAAGGCACCAGCACATGGTCGCCTACTTTGATTTTGGTTACTTCAGATCCTACTTCCTCCACAATTCCGCAGAACTCGTGGCCGAAGGTCATGCCAACCCGAGTGTCGGGCACGTTGCCATTGTATAGGTGCAGGTCGGAGCCGCAAATGCACGAACGGGTAACCCGGACAATGGCATCCTGCGGATGCTTGATTTCCGGCATGGGTTTCTGTGTGGCACGGACCCTTTTAGGGCCCCGGTAGTCCATTGCTAGCATAAGAATCCTGCGTTAAGGTTCAGGGTGGTGGGACGGTTACGGCCCCTGCCCCGCGTTGCTCCTGCTAACGGGCTCAGAGCCTTAGGCAAGCAACCGGGGTAGCGGCCCCTGTTATACTGTCTGTCTTATAGTCAGGGTTGCGAGCACCCGGCCGATCAGGCTGAAACCCGTATTTACCCGCCAAAAACTCCGCACAAATACGTAGCACCATGAGTTGCTACCGGCCGGACGTACTTTTTCGGGGCAGTTAGTGGGGCACCAGAAGCCGGTGTGAATATGCTTTTGGCTTCCACTAGATCTGCTAAACCCAAATCCGTAAACCACAGTACAACGGCTTGTACACTCTCCCAAACCGCTACCCCTCTTTCCCATGGCCATTGACCCCAACAACCGCCCCATCCGCGTTATCAACGACGATACCACCGACCAGGAACTAGCCGCCGGACACATTATTCCGGGTGCTGATCCACCCAAAAATGAATCAGCCCGCGGCGGCTTTGGCAACCGCGACGGCAAGGAAGGCTACGGCACCGACAGTGAAACCGGACTTACTTCGCTTTCCGTAAACGAGGAAGCCGATAAAGTAGGCCGCCCGGCCGATAACCTGCGCAGCAACGAGGAAGGCCGCCAGGACCTCCCGAACCAGGATATGCCCGATGAGCGGGACCCGGATTTGCAGCCCCGCCGCCCCGTAGATGAGCTGGACGCCGACGATGACCGCCCCGGCCGCGACGAGATGCGCAACCCTAACTCCCGCGTGGGCATGGGCCAGATGGAGCAAGTTCAGCCCAATAATGAGGAGCTGGCCCGCCAGGGCACCAACGCCGACCTCACCGACCCCAACGCCTCCGACTCGGCCATTGTGCAGTAGCCGTGTAGGCCCGGGCCCCGCCCGGTTTTCGCCCTGACCACCCTATCTATCTGAAAACAAGCTTGATTCCTGAACGCCATGCCCTACAAAAGCAATAATACCAACCAGCAGTCCAAGGAAAACCACGGCAGCCCTACCCAATCGGAGCTGCCCAAAGGCAGCGGCGACCTGCCGGTAAACGACCGGGATGACCAGACGGAAGACCGCTTGGAGCAAGAGGCGCAGGACGCGCCCCAGCGCCATCCTAACCGCAACCTTGAAAAGCAGGACATCGGCAAGCCGCCGTACGCATAAGCCGGGCCATGCCCGCCAGGGAAAGCACCTGCCTCGGGCAGGTGCTTTTTCTTTGCCCACCTGTTTGCTTTCACCCTGATTTCCGCCGCTCATGGCCCGCTACGCTACCACCGATATTCACGGTTGCCTGCTTTCCCTCAGGCACTTACTGGAGGAAAAGATCAAGCTCAAGCCCCAGGATGAGCTATATGTACTGGGCGACTACGTAAACAAAGGTCCCGACAGCCGGGGCGTGTTGGACTACCTCATGCAGCTGCATCAGCGCGGCTACCAGATAGTGTGCCTGCGCGGCAACCACGACCATGACCTGCTGCGCGCCGCCCAGGGCGAAATAACCCTTACCTGGGGCTCCGTGGACGACTACAGGCTTACGCTGGATAGCTTCGGGGTAGAACGACCCGAGGACATTCCGGAGCGCTACCTGCGTTGGATCAACGACTTGCCCTATCAGTTTGATATTCCGGGCTTTATGCTGGTACATGCTGGCTACGATTTCCGGCAGCCGCCCGCCGAAATGCGCCAGCAGTGGCATACCATGCTCAATATCAAAGAGTTTGTATTCGACGCTTCGCGCACGGGAGGCCGGCGCGTGGTGCACGGTCATGTGCCTACCCCCACCTCAGAGGTTGAGGCCCAGGTGAAAGCTCAGAAAGGCTCCATCGGGCTGGATACCGGCTGCGTGTACCGCCACAACCCGGAGCTGCACCATCTGGCCGCTTTGGACCTCGATGCCAACAAGCTGTACCTGCAGCCTAACATCGAGCCCGACTACCCCATTGGGATGAGATATTGAGTTGCCAGTTGTGAGTTGCCGATTGTCAGTTGATAAGGATGAGCTGCCGATTGCTAGAAATAGCGCCAGCGGGATGACTTACCAGTAACAACTCACAACCGACAACTCGTAGCCGGCAACTCACAACTCACTACTACTCTTGAGGCAGGGCGTTGGAGCGCAGGAGTTGGCGGGCGGCGTCCTGATAGGGGTTGCGGGCGTCGTTGGCGACAGAGCGTAGCGTGTTGCGGGCGGCCGTAATCTGCTGATTGCGCCAGTAGGCCATACCGAGGTGGTAGCGCGCCCTTCCGGCCAACGGCGAGGCCGACTGCATGGCCACGCGCCGCAGAAACGGCTGCGAAGCCCTGATTTGCTCTGGTTCTTCCTGGCTGAGCAACATAATTCCGCTGTAGTACAGCAAAGTATCTTGGCCTAGGCTGCTGGTGGGCACCCGGCGCAGATTCTGCAGGGCCTTAGCATAGTGCTCGTCGCGGAACTGGCGCATGGCCTCGGCCAGCAACGGCCGCCGGCTCTCATTCACGGCATCATCGGGCAGGCCGGCATCGGGCACGTAGTAGCGGGCCCAGGCAGCCTCAGGGGTAGGGGTATTGGGGCGCACCATCAGCCACAAAGCCAGCAGTGCCCCCGCCACTACGGCGGCTACTACCCCCCACTGTTTCTGGGTTTTACGCTGGCGTCGCCGAATACGGGTAAGCGCCTCCTGCCGCTGGTCGAGGCGGCGGTCGAGGGCCAGCAGGCGCTGGTGCAGGGTTTCGTGGCCAGCTACCCAGCGCAGATCGGCCGTGAGCTGCTCGTAAGCCTGATAAGCTTGGTAGAGCCCGGCGTCCTGCTCCAGACGAGTTTCAAAGTCGGCCTGCTCGGCTCTGGTCATCTGGCCATCGGCGAAGCGTTCCAGCTCTTCCAGGTAAGGGCGCAGGTCGAAGGCGGGCGGCGTCATGGCAGAAAGTAACCAGGGAAAAACGCGCCTGAAAAACCAGCGGCGCGCAGGCAGAAGAAAAGTAAAGACAATTGGGAGGCTAAGCTACGCAGAAGCGGGCAGCCGGTTATGCGTCAGGCTGCGCTGCCGGCCCCCATACGCATGCGCAGCTCATAGAGCTTGCGCAGGCAGGTAGCCTTCTGCAGGCGGGCCACGTTGGCGTTGGCAAAGCCCATTTTACCGGCCACCTTCTCGAAGTTGTAGCCCCGGAAGTAGAAGTACATCAGAATCTTCTGGCAGTCAAGGCCAAGCTGCCGGAACAGCCGTAGCAGCTGCTGGCGCCGGCCGGCCTCATCCTTGGGCAGGATTTCGGTGGTAGAAGCCGCGCGCAGCTGCTCATCGGCCAGGCCGTACACGTAAGCGCGCACATCGGGCGGCAGCTTGGTCAGGCGGCCGTCGGCTACCTGGTCGTAGAAATCAACAAGTACCGTGCGCAGCAAGGCGTGGGCCGCCGCGGGCTCCAGCTGATGCTGCCGCCGGGCCCAGCGGGCAAACAGGTCGCGGTTCTGTTCATAGAAAGCAATCAGGTACGACTGATTGCCGATGCGCAGACTGGTCAGGACTTCGGCGAGCTGTTGGGGGGAGTTCATAGCAGCAAGTAACGAGGAAGTAGCCACATGGTGCAACCCATACGGCAAAAACGCGCCGGCCGCCCACTTTTTGCCCCACTACTTCTCATCGAAAGCTCCGCGCTACGACGTGCCTACCCCTGCTTGTGCGTGCAACTCACTGACCAGCTTACCAATGCGCTACCGGTCCGCATCCATCCGGTGCCCTACCCCTCCGGTAGGCCCGAAACGCAACAGAACTCTCCCAGGGTCTGAGAGAGTTCTGCTGGGGAGAACGAAACCGGTGAGTACTGGCTAGCTGGCAGCTCCGGCCTGTCCGTTGCGGCTCCGGCTGGCCTGGCCGCCTTTGCGGCCGGCTGCCCGGGCTTCTTCGGAAGTAAAGCGGTGGCCGCGGCCGCTTTCATGCGATGCTTTTCCGCCTTCGCTGGCAATGCGGCGCTGGGTAGCGGGGTCCATGGCCGCAAAGCCCCGGGGACGCTTGGTGGCAGGTGTTTCAGACGATTTCGTTGAGCGGGTAGTAGCCATGACAGAAAAGGAAAAAGTGAAGTAGAAGGCAGTTTTGCTCCCTTTACGCTACTGCTATGCTATCGATGTAGCTTCATCCTGTAAATACGCATTTTCAACGAGCAAATAAGGGGTTTTACCTAGCGCCACTCCGTATCAATCTCGACACTATGCGTTATCTACGGATGAGCCCGAAGCTCCTCCCGACTTACCTTGCCTCATGTCCGCGAAAAGCTAAACTGCCGTTGCGCACATACAAAGCAGGCTGCCCGGTGGGGCAGCCTGCTTTGTATGTGCCAGTCAGCAACGCGTTTACTTCGTGAAGCGGTGGGTAATGGTTTGTTGATTTTGGGTGGTTACCTGCAGCAGGTACATGCCGGCCGGCAGGGTGCTTACCTCTGCGGTACCCCGATCAAAGGGGCCGGTGACTACGGTGCGGCCGTGTAGGTCCAGTACCCGGTAGCGGCTGCCCGCCAGGTTTACTTCTCCGCCACTCAGCTGCAGGCGGTCCACCACGGGGTTAGGGTAGAGCTGGGTACCCAGGGTAGCCGCCTCGGGCGCGGTGGTAGCCAGGGCCGTGCGCGCCGCCGCCGAAGACTTGCTGATGCGCACCCAGTTGATGTTCCAGCCGCCCGTCTGGGCATAGATGCCGAAGTTGTAAGTGCCCGCGTTGATGGTCACGGTCCGGGAAACGGTGGTCCAGGTTTGCCAGCTGCCGGTACCCGGAATGGTGCTGTTGCCCAGCTGAATAGCGCCGGCGTTCAGGTCTGAGGAAATAGTGCCGCCGCTGGCCCCGCTGGCTACCCGGTACTCAATGGTGTAAGTGCCCGAGGTGGGGAAGTTGATGCCGTTCCATACCAGGTAGTCGCCGGCATCCACGAAGCCCATGTTCTGGCCGCCTTCCGAGCAGGTTTCCACTGTCATGCCGTTGTTTACGTTGGCAGCTTCGGCCTGCAGGGTCAGGCTGAACGCCGGCGTGGAGGTAGTAGCCGTGCGCACCCGCAGGGAGGTCGTTTTGTCGTTCCAGTTGCCGGTACCAAGAGGGTTGTTGACCAGGCACCCGTTGCCGGCGCTGCCCACCGTGAGCGAAGCCCCACTGTAGTTGTCGTTTTCGTAGAGCACTACCTCGTAGCCGCTGTTCACCTTCAGCGAGGAAACGTCGTCGTTCAGAATACCCCGGGCTTGCAGGGCGGCCAGGGTGTAGTCGCCGGCGGGCAGGTTCACAGCCGTGCCGGTGTAGTTGCAGTCTTTATAGAAGGTAGCCACGCCGGTAGCGGGGGGCGGGGTGGTGCTCAGGCCGGCAAAGCCCCCGAAGGTGGCCACCACTTTGGTGGGTTGGGGCGTGTGCAGTGACGAGGACTGGTCATTTACATCATCATAGGCAAAGCCGTAGTTCAGGTTATCTACGCTGATGCCGCCCTGGTGCCAGAAGCGGGCGTAGTAGTTGGCCGGAGCCGTGAGGTAGTACTGGCTGGCGTTGTACCAGTTCTGCTGGCCGGGGTTGGGGGTAGTGGTGTTTACTACGTGCCGGTTGATGGCCGCGCACAGCTGCGACTGTATCACCAGGTCTAGGTCACCGTCAACCACGCGCTGATCCAGCACGCCCTTGCCTTCCAGCACTTCCTGGGTGGTAGGCTTGCGCGAGATGATGCCCGTGCGGCCCACGAAACCGCCCGACTGACCCACTACCTTCAACTGCCCATTGGTGATACGGCCCTTGAATACGCCAGCGTCGCCAGCATTGAAAATCAGGTCTTCGTTCACGTACTTGCTCCAAATGGCATCAATGTAGGAGCCGAAGTAGTTGGCCTGGGCCCCGCCCGCTTGGAAAGCCGGCGACTTACCGGGGCAGGTGATGGTGCCAGCCGAGGTGTTCAGCAGACTCTGGAAGGCCGTAGGCGCAAAGCTCTGGTAGGCGGCCAGAATATCGGCGTGGCTTTTCAGCTCGCCGGCGCGCTTGTAGTAGCCGTTGCCCCACAGCTCCAAGCCCATGGGGTAGTGGTAGGAATCGACGCGGGTATGGTTGCCAAAGAAGCCGTACTGGTTGTTGGTCAACTCAATGAACTCGTAGCGGATGCCCTTGTTCGGGTCGTTGGGGTTCTGAAAGTCCGGGGCGGCGTAGCCCGAGGGTGCCCCGGATGCCCCGAAAAAGTACAGGTACAGCTGCTGGCCCTGGGCAATGAACACCCGGCAGCCCGCAATGTAGGGCAGGGTAAACGTCTTGTTTGGGATGTTGCTCAGGCGCGTGAAGCAGGCCGCGTACTTCGAGTTTTGGCCCGGCCCGGTATTGCCATTGTACGTGGGCCCCGTTACGGTATTGTACGCCGAGGACATGGGCAGCACCTGGCTATTGGCGGCGTTGATCCAGAGGTGGTTACCGGCCTCATCCTTACCTACAATAGCCACATACAGGTCTGAATCGGGGTAGGGCGAGTTGTTGGCAATGGTGAACGGGATGCTACCCTGGGCCCACCCCGAAAGGGGTAGCAGCACACTTAGCAGCAGAGTAAACAGTGAAAACAGCGTAAGCTTTTTCATAGATGAAATGGTTGTGGTGGGAATTGGACAGGGCGCACCGCTTCAGCTTCCCCGGCGGGGGTAGGTGCGAAGTCGGTGTGTAAGAGCAGAAGAGGAGCGGCGGAACAGACCAGCCAGCAAGGCGGCCCAGCAGGAAGAGTGGGGCTGCCGGAACAGGCCGGCAACCATAGGACATAGCCAATGTAAGTGACTTTTACCCGGTAGAAAAAGCTGGAATTTTCGGCCCTATCCCCCTACCAAACACCTGCTGCGCACGGGCCTTTTCTGCTACTGCACACCCCCGCCAAAGGCCCCGGAGGGTTAACGCCGATTCAGGGGGTAGGCGCCCCCGCTTAAAGCACACGCTGCCAACCAGCTATTACACCACCGCACCCCCAAATTTTGTAAGTCGGCTAGGGTCTTTTCTTCTTATCCGGTCACCATTCACTTCCTCACCTCAACCCCTGATTACCTCATTCCCTTTTACCCTTACCTTTGACGATATGGAAACGCAAGCCACCACCCTCGCCCAAGACACGGCCATCTTCGATCTGATTCAGAAAGAGCAAGAGCGGCAAACCCACGGTATTGAACTCATTGCCTCCGAGAACTACGTTTCGGAGCAGGTGATGCGGGCCCAGGGCTCCATCCTCACCAATAAGTACGCCGAGGGCCTGCCCGGCAAGCGCTACTACGGTGGCTGCGAAATCGTGGACCAGATTGAGCAGTTGGCCATCGACCGCGCCAAAGCGCTGTTCGGGGTAGAGTGGGTGAACGTGCAGCCGCACTCTGGCGCCCAGGCCAACGCGGCCGTCATGCTGGCCGTGCTCAACCCCGGCGACAAAATTCTGGGTTTCGACCTGAGCCACGGCGGCCACCTGACCCACGGCTCGCCGGTAAACTTCTCAGGCAAGCTCTACAAGCCTTCATTTTACGGTGTAGAGCAGGAAACTGGCCTCATCGACTGGGAGAAAGTAAAGGAAACCGCCCGCCGCGAGCAGCCTAAGCTCATCATCTGCGGAGCCTCGGCCTACTCCCGCGACTGGAATTACCAGGCCCTGCGCGAAGCTGCCGACGAGGTAGGGGCCCTGTTGCTGGCTGATATTTCGCACCCTTCCGGCCTTATTGCCAAGGGCCTGCTGAATAACCCCTTCCAGCACTGCCACATTGTAACCACCACTACCCACAAAACCCTGCGCGGCCCCCGTGGCGGCCTGATCATGCTGGGTAAAGATTTCGAAAACCCCTTCGGCCTGAAAACCCCGAAGGGCGAAATCCGGCTGATGAGCAGTCTGCTCGACAGCGCCGTGTTCCCCGGCACCCAGGGTGGCCCCCTGGAGCACGTTATCGGGGCCAAGGCCGTGGCTTTCGGCGAGGCTCTCAGCGACGCCTACACTGACTACACCCACCAGGTTATCCGGAACGCCCAGGCGCTGGCCAATGGCTTTGTGGAGCGCGGCTACCAGATTATTTCCGGCGGCACCGATAACCACTTGATGCTGATTGACCTGCGCAGCAAGGGTCTCACCGGCAAGCTGGCCGAAAACACCCTCATCAAGGCCGATATCACCATCAACAAGAACATGGTGCCCTTCGATGACAAGTCGCCTTTCATCACCAGCGGCATGCGCATCGGCTCGGCCGCTGTTACCACGCGCGGCCTGAAGGAAACCGACATGGCCCGCATCGTGGACTTTATTGACGAGGTACTGACCCACAACGCCGATGATGCCCGCATTGCCCGGGTGCGCGGCGAAATCAATGAGTGGATGCAGCAGTACCCGCTCTTCGCTTAACGGTGAACTGGTGAAATAGTGAGTTGGTGGGTTCGGTTTGATTTCCGCAAGCCGAACCCATCTTCTTCCCCTATTTTTTCGTTTGTTTCTTGCCGCTTGTTGCAGGCCGGTTGGTTTACTCACCTTTTCGCCACTTCACTATTTCACCATTTCACTCAGTGGATTCACAACAACCTGCGCTGGGCGACCAGCAGGAAATGTCTTTTATCGACCACCTGGAGGCCCTGCGCTGGCACATCATCCGGGCGGCCATTGCGGTGGTAGTGTTTGCCCTGGGGGCCTTCTTTGCCAAAGACTTTCTGTTTCACGACCTGATTCTGGGTCCCTCCCGCCCCGATTTCTGGACCTACCGGATGCTGTGCCGGGCCGGGGCCCTGCTGCATGCCGAAAGCCTGTGCGTTGATAAAATCGGGTTTGTGATTCAGAACCGCGAGATGAGCGGGCAGCTCTCCATGCACCTGAGCTCAGCCTTTATCGTGGGCCTGGTGCTGGGTTTTCCTTACCTGTTCTGGGAGCTGTGGCGCTTTATCAAGCCGGGCCTGTACCCGCACGAGCGGCAGAACTCCCGCGGGGCCGTGTTTTTCGTTTCGGTGCTGTTTGTGGCCGGCCTGCTGTTCGGCTACTACATTGCCGCCCCCATGAGCATCAACTTTCTGGCCGGCTACGTGGTGGACCCCACCATCGAAAACCAGATTGACATGCAGAGCTACATCAGCACCCTTACCACGATGACGCTCTCGTGCGCCTTCGTGTTTGAGCTGCCCATGATTGTGTTCTTCCTGGCTAAAGCCGGCCTGATTACGCCCGAAATCATGCGCGTGTACCGCAAGCACGCCATTGTGGTCATTCTGATTGTAGCCGCCATCATCACCCCCCCGGATATTTCGGCCCAGCTGATCGTGACGGTACCCATCATGCTGCTCTATGAGCTCAGCATCAATATTGCCCGCGTGGTCAGCCGCACCCGCACGGCCAACCTCAATGCCCGCCTCGCCGAAAACCAGGGCGTAGCGTAGAGAGAATTTGGATGTGGGTAGTTGAGAATAAAGGAGAAATGGGAAATGAATAAGGTAACATGAGGGAAAGCTGCAAGGCGTACCGCCCCATTATCCATCATCTATACCCACCTATCCTTCATTCAACTACCTACTAGTTACATCCTTAATCCCTCATTCAACTACCCACCTCCATTACCCTTGATCCTATGAAACTTGCCATCGGCTCCGACCACGCGGGCTTTGAGCGGAAGCAAATGCTGCTGCAGTGGCTGCGCGACAATGGCTACGAGGTCCAGGACTTCGGCACCTCCTCCGCGGCTTCCGTCGATTACCCCGACTACGTGCACCCGCTGGCCTCAGCCGTAGAGCGGGGCGAGTTTGAGCGGGGCATTCTGCTCTGCGGCTCGGCCAATGGGGTGTGCATTACGGCCAACAAGCACCAGGGCATCCGGGCCGGGCTGGCCTGGGAGCCGGAGGTAGCCACCCTGATCCGGCAGCACAACAATGCCAACGTGCTGTGCATTCCGGCCCGCTTCGTGGATGAGGAATCCGCCCGCGCCATCACCAGCCAATTCCTCAATACGGCTTTCGAAGGCGGCCGCCACCAAACCCGCGTCGATAAAATCAAGCTGTAGTCGGTTCGGCCGGCACGAACGTAAGCCGCAGCCCCTACCCCCACCATGCATGCGAACTGGCGGCAGACGCGGCGGCTTTGCCGCCGCGTCTGCCGCCAGTTCATCTTTTACCTTTTCACTCCATCACCTCATTACCTTTCAGCCTGTACACGCCGGGCGTATTGGTGGGTTGGTAGCGGCCGAAGATGCCGGGTACTTTGTATTGCAGCTCGGGTAGCAGGCGGGCCTGGTCGATGAGGTATTGGGGCGGCGACTCGCGGAAATTCTGGGCCAGCCGGAACACGGCGTTGTACTCCCGCAGGTGGCCGAAATCGGTTCCGGCTAGGCGCCAGTCGAGGTAGGGAGTTGCCAGACGATTGTGCAGGTAGGGGCGCTGATCGGGGCCCAGCACCAGCAAACGCTGCCCCTGCAGGAAGGCATAGCGTGGGTTGGGCTGCACGGCGTAATGATGCTCGGCCGGAATCTGGAGTACCTGCTCCAGGTGCAGGACGGCCCGGTAGCGCACCGCCACTACGGCCCCTATAACCAGCAGCAGCAGCACCTCGGGTACCCAGGCCCGCTGGGCTTTCTGCCACAGAAACAAACTGAAATACGTGAGCGGGGGTAGCAGCAGTACCAGTGTACCGGTGGCCATGCCCCGACCTACGGCCGCAATGCCTACCGCCACCAGCACCCACACCAGCATCAGCTGCTGGAATTTCACCTGAAACACCAGTCCCAGGGAGGTAGTAAAGCTGCGCCCGACGCCCAGCAGCAGCAGTACCCCCGGCAGAATCAGCAGCCGTAGCAGCACCCACAGCGGCAGGCCGTCGGTTTCGTTCACAATGCCCTGCAGGGTAGGCGTCAGGTGAAACTGGGCAAAACCAGGCAACGACTCCGTATAGAGAAAGAAGGTAATAACCACCGAATATGGAAACAGAAACCCGCACACCAGTAGCAGAAAGCTGCGAAAGGAGTTGGCCGCAAATACAATCACGGCAAACAGCCCTACCAGCAGAAACAAAGCCAGCGGCAGATAGCACAGGGCCCCTACCCCTATCAGAAATCCGGCCCGGAATAGGCGGCGGTTATCGTAGCCCTCCCGGGAGGTAGGCAGTAGGGCACTGAGGGCCGCAATCAGGAAGGTGTGCCCCAGCAGCAGGGGCGAGAGTGTATCCAGGTCGGTGGTGAGGCTACCGATGAGCAGGAACGTAAGCGCCCCCACGTAGCCTCGCTCGGGGTGCACATCGGCCCGGTTGAGCACGAAGTTGAAGCGCAGGGCCTGAAACGCCAGCAGCACCAGCGCCAGAATGCGGTAGAGCCAGATCGGTCGGCTGGCGGCCACATCGAGGGCCCCAAATAAAGCCGCCGACAAGGGCGCGGTGCTGTCGTACAGGTCGCGGTAGAGCAGGGCGCCTTCGTGGAGCCGCTCCCCCACCAGCAGGGCCCGCAACTCTACCGGCGTGAGGGCAATGCCTAGCCACAGCAGCGGCAGCCGCAGGGCCAGCAGCAACAGCAGCAGCGCAAACAGGCGGGTGGGCAGGGAGCTTTTGAAAAATTGCAGCAAGGAAGTAGCAAGTGAGAAACAGCCGACAACCGGCGTCAGGCAGTTGTAAAAGTACAGCATCTAGGCCCCTTTGCGAAGGCGCCCGTGATCAGACGGCTGGGGCCCCTGACGCCCCAAAGCCAGCGGCCGCCGGCTGGGTGCCGCTCACCCTGTCCCGCCCGGGGCGGCCTACCCGCTTTTGCTCCCGGCTTATTCCGGCCCGTTTGGCCTGCTACCCCACCCGCGGGGCCCAACGTTAGCGGCGGGCTACCAGCCAAGGGGTATTCTCGAACTCTTCTTCCCTCACCCCCAATTACCTACTTACTTAATCCTCTTCAACCGGTATCTTTGCGGATTCTTATGGAAAGCAAACGACAGCAAAAAGTAGCCAGCCTGCTCCAGCAGGAGTTGGCCGCCGTATTCCAGCGCGACCTGCCCCACCTGTTTCCGAGCCTGCCGCCCGGTATCAGCTTGGTGCGCGTATCGCCCGACCTGGGCGTGGCCCGCGTGTATCTGAGCCTGCTGATGGCCCAGAGCAACACCGCCGGTGAGCAGCAGCTGGCCCTGGTGCAGGACAACCTCAAGGCCATCCGGCAGGCCCTGGCCAAGCGCGTGCGCCAGCAGCTGCGCATCGTGCCCGACCTGGTTTTCTTCCTCGATGACTCGGCCGCCTACGCCGCTCACATGGATAAAGTCTTCGGCGACCTGCACATTCCGCCAGCCCCCTCAGCGGAGCCCGAGGCCGGCTCTGATGCCGAAGGCACCGCGCCCAAACGCCCCAAACTCTTCGCCGACGAAGACGAGTAATGAGGTGGTGAGATGGTGAAATAGTGAGTTATCCTGCTGACTACTACGCCATCAGAACATCCAGCTCACCATTTCACCATTTCACTATCTCACCCCTTGTACTACGATCCGATTAAGAAGTCGCTCGGCGAAGTGTTCAACCGCACGCCCTTGCTGCGCCGCCTCTTCTACCACCTGCTCGATTTGCTGCTGCTGCGCACCTGGCACGTTCACCGCGAGCTGCGCCAGTGGGCCAAAGGCCGCACCAGCGAGGCGCTGAACATCCTCGACGCCGGCTCGGGCTACGGGCAGTACACCTACTGGATGAGCGGACTGAGCCGCAAGTGGCAGATTCTGGCCGTAGATGTCAAGGATGAACAGGTAGCCGACTCCAATCAGTTCTTCCGCCAGATTGGGCGTACCAACGCTCAGTTTGCCGTGCAGGATCTGGTGCTTTACCAGCAGCCCAACTCCTTTGATCTGGCCTTGTCGGTGGATGTGATGGAGCACATTCTGGAAGACGTGGAGGTGTTCCGCAACATCCACGCCTCCCTCAAGGACGGCGGCATGCTGCTTATCTCTACCCCCTCCGACCAGGGCGGCTCCGATGTGCACGCCGATGGCGAAACTTCCTTTATTGAGGAGCACGTCCGCGACGGCTACAACATCCACGAGATTCAGCAGAAGCTGCGCACGGCCGGCTTTGAGCGCATTGAGGCCCGCTACAGCTACGGCGAGCCAGGCCAGGTGTCCTGGCGCTTGAGCATGAAGTACCCCATTCTGATGCTGGGCAAATCCAAGCTGTTCTTTCTACTGTTACCCTTCTACTACTTGGTAACGTTCCCGTTCTGCCTTATTCTGAACTGGTTCGACGCCAATACCAAGCACGATTCCGGTACCGGCCTGATTGTGAAAGCCTGGAAATAGACCTTTTTTCCGTTGGCGGCGTATCTTGGCTCCTGAACCGTATTGCTGCCTCATACCTCCGCTTTTCCACCCGTTTCGCCCCTCCGCGCCCCGCACGTGAACGTATCCCTGCTCATTGCCCGGCGTTATTTTCTCTCGAAGAAGAAGCGCAACATCATCAGCATCATCTCCAATATCTCCATGGTAGGCGTGGCGATAGGCACGATGGCGCTGATTATTGTGCTGTCCGTGTTCAACGGGCTGGAAGAGGTAGCGCGCAGCCTCTACGGTAAGTCGGACCCTGATCTGATGATTACGGCCGTCCAGGGCAAGTCGTTTGAGGTGAGCCCGGCCTTCATCAAGCAGATCAAGGGCTTGCCCGGCGTGGCCCTGGTAACGGAGGTCATCGAGGACAATGCCCTGCTCCAGTACCGCGACCGGCAGATGGTAGTGAAGATGAAGGGCGTATCCGACAACTACTACCGCCAAAGCAACATCGACTCGGCCCTGGTGGAAGGCAGCTCCCAGCTTCACCGCGACGGAATGGACTACGCCCTGCTCGGGGCCGGCGTGCAGCACGAGCTCAGCATTGCCCTCGACAACCGCTTCTCGCCGATGCGCCTGCTTTATCCGCGCAACACGGGCCGCAAAACGCTCTCAATGAACCCCGAGACGGCTTTCAACGAGCAGAATATTCTGGCCGGCGGCGTTTTCCTGATTGAGCAGCACGTGGACGACAGCTACATCTTCGTGCCCCTGGAGTTTGCCCGCACCCTGCTGCACTACGAAAACCGCCGCACGGCCCTGGAGGTCAAGGTGCAGCAGGACCAGGAGATTGGGCAGGTAAAGGAGGCCCTGAAGCAGCGGCTGGGCGCCAGCTTCAAAGTGCTGGACTCCGATGAGCAGCACCTGAGCCTGCTGAAAGCCATTAAGGTGGAGAAGATGTTTGTGTTTATCACCTTTGCCTTTATCCTGCTGATTGCCAGCATCAACATCTTCTTCTCCTTGTCTATGCTGGTCATTGACAAGCACAAGGACATTGCCGTGCTGATGGCCATGGGGGCCAGCTCGCGTACTATCCGCAACATTTTTCTGCTGGAAGGTGCCATTGTGGCCCAAGTGGGGGCCTTTACCGGGCTGGTGCTGGGGGTAGGCATCTGCTGGGCCCAGCAGACGTTCCACTTGGTGGGCATGGGTATGGCTACCAGTGTCGTCGATTCCTATCCCGTCAAAATGCAGTTCTCGGACATTGCCCTGACGGGGGTAGCTATCATCTTCATCACCATTGCGGTTTCCATCCGCCCGGCCCTGAACGCCGCCAGCCTGGACTTGCGCGAGAACCTGTAGCGCTTAAGTGGCCTATAGCTGCTTCCCAATCCTGGAAAAATCGTAACCAGCACGAGTTCAGATTATTACACCCTGCTTATTTTGTTTGATCCGGCCGTTCTACCCAGTAGTGCGGCCGGACTTCTTTGTGCTTAGCTCATAAAGTATAATTCTGGTAAGTACAGACTATTACCTTCGTAGACCGTAAAGCCTGTTTGGGCAGCCTTTTCTGACATGTTCATCTTTATAATATGACTATTTTTGGATTTAATTTTACTTTTTGGTAAAAAAATAAGTATTTAGCATTTGTTACTACTTTCAACGCTGCATTATTGTCGTCGACTATGAAGGTTTCCACTTCACAGCCCTTTCAAATAGTATATTCATTGCTCGAGCACGAGTACCTGGGATACTTGTTTGAATCGTATGTGGTGCAGCGAAACCAGCGGGGGCAGCTTACCCTTCAGCACCAGACGGTATCGGCCAAAAACGCCCCGGAGTTTGCCGATGGCCTGGATGAAACCGATTTTGAGCTGATTGCCCTCACCGACCAGATTCAGCAGGACGCGGTTATCAAAGAGTTCTGGTCGAAGAAGACCACGCCGGCCGATTTCTTTCTGAAGATTTACGACCCTGAGAAGGGCGACAAAGGCCTGCAGGAAGCTATTTGCACCTACGTGCAGGACCGCATGGGTCAGATTCTGGAGCGCCTGCAGGGCAAGCAGGTGTTTATCATGGGCAAGGATGGGGAGCCTACCTGGCGCGAGATTGGGGTAGCTCCGGAGCGGGCCTCGGTGTTGTTTCACTTCCGCCGCAACGAAGACAGCACCCACTACTTCCCCACCATTCAGTACCAGGGTCAGAAGCTGGAGTTTCAGTACAAGAACGCCGTGATTGTGTGCGAGCAGCCGGCCTGGCTGCTGCTGGGCGACACGCTCCACAACTTCCATAACGACGTGGACGGCAAGAAGCTGAAGCCCTTCCTGAACAAGAAATTCATTGTTATTCCGCGGCAGGTAGAGGACAGCTACTTCCAGCGCTTCGTAGCGCCCTTGGTCGAGTCGTTTGATGTGCATGCCCGCGGCTTCGACATCCGCTCGGAGCGCTACGTGGCCCGGCCCCAGCTGACCTTCTCCGACGCGCCGGGCGCTACAGTGGTAGCCGCCCCGGCCCGCGCTGTGGTGCCTGCCCGCCGGGGTAGCCCGGCCGCTGCCCACCTTACCGCTACGGCCGAGGCGACAGTATCGGAGCACATTCATTTCGACCTGAGCTTCCGCTACGGCGACCATACCGTACACACGGCCCACAACAAACGGGTGTGCGTGAAGCTGGAAAAGAAGGAAGACAACTACATCTTCCACCGCCTGATCCGCAACCTCGACCGGGAGCAGGAAATCATTAGTGAGCTGCGCGACCGGGCCCTGGAGGTACAGGGGGGCCGCGCCGTGCTGGAAAAAGCCACTGCCTTCCGCTGGCTCCATCACCACGCCGATGAGCTGGCCCGTATGGGCTTTACGGTGCAGCAGGGCCCCACCTCCGGCAAAGATTACTTTATCGGGTCCGTGACGGTACAGGTGGGCATCACGGAAACTAACGACTGGTTTGATGTGCACGGCACCGTTCGCTTCGGGGAGTTTGAGGTGCCCTTCATCAAGCTGCGGCCCTACATCCTGAACAAGCGCCACGAGTTCCGGCTGCCCAACGGCCAGATTGCCATTATTCCGGAGGAGTGGTTTACGCAGTACCTGGAGCTGTTTGCCTTCTCGGAGGAGCACAACCAGGCCCTCACGCTGCGCAAGCACCACCTGGCCCTGGTGTCGGACCTGCAGAATGGCAACCTGGCTACCGTGGTCATGAGCCGGAAGCTGGAGAAGCTGCGCGAGTTTGAGGCCGTGGAGGACCGCCCCCTACCCCCCTCGTTCCGCGGTGAGCTACGCCCCTACCAGAAAGCTGGCTACAACTGGCTTCACTTCGTGCAGGACTACCAGTTCGGGGGCTGCCTGGCCGACGATATGGGTCTGGGCAAGACCGTGCAGACCCTGGCCATGTTGCTGCAACGCAAGGAAAGCGGGGCCGCGAAGGGAGCCGCTTCGCTGCTGGTAATGCCTACCTCGCTGGTGTACAACTGGATGACGGAGGCCTTCAAGTTTACGCCTACCCTGCGCCTGCTCATCTATACCGGCACTTACCGCGACAAAAACGTAGAGCAGTTTGCCGACTACGACGTGGTGCTGACCTCCTACGGCATCGTGCGCCTCGACGCCGACCTGCTCCGGACGTACAAGTTCGACTACGTGATTCTGGACGAGTCGCAGGCCATCAAGAACCCGGGCTCTACTACCTCCCAGGCCGTGCGCGGCCTGCACTCCCGCCACCGCCTGATCCTAACGGGCACGCCGGTGGAGAACAGCACCATGGATTTATGGTCGCAGATGTCGTTCATTAACCCCGGCTTGCTGGGCACCCAGGCCTTCTTCCGAAAGGAGTTTCTGAAGCCCATTGAGAAGGGCAAGGACGAAGCCAAAACCCGCCGCCTGCACACGCTCATCAAGCCCTTTATTCTGCGCCGCCACAAGGCCCAGGTGGCCCGTGAGCTGCCCGAGAAGATTGAGAACCTGAGCTACTGCCCCATGACGGAGGAGCAGCAGCAGTGCTACGAGGAAACCAAGAGCTTTTACCGCAACAAGATTCTGCAGAGCATAGAGGAGCACGGCACGGCCAGCACCCAGTTTATGCTGCTGCAGGGCCTGACCAAGCTCCGCCAGATTGCCAACCACCCCCGCATGGCCGATGAGGAGTACGCCCACGAGTCGGGCAAGCTTCGGGAAGTGGTGCGCATGATTAAAAGCGTGGTATCCGAAGGCCACAAGGTACTGGTGTTCAGTCAGTTTGTGAAGCACCTCGACATTGTGCGGGCTTCCCTGGATGAGCGCCAGATTGCCTACGCCTACCTCGACGGCAACACCCGCGACCGACACAAGGAGGTAGCCCGCTTCCAGGAAACGGAAGACCTGCGCGTGTTTCTCATCTCGCTGAAAGCCGGAGGGGTAGGCCTCAACCTCACGGCCGCCGACTACGTGTTCATTCTGGACCCCTGGTGGAACCCCGCCGTGGAGGCCCAGGCCGTGGACCGCGCCCACCGCATCGGGCAGCAGCGCACGGTATTCACCTACAAGTTCATCACCCAGAACACGGTAGAGGAGAAAATCCTGGCCCTGCAGAACAAGAAAATTCAGCTGGTTACGGACTTGATTACCACCGACGAGGCCATCATCAAGAGCCTGACTAAGGAGGATATTGAGGAGTTGCTGGGGTAGGGAACATGCCGGATAGACAAGCCTGAAAAAGCTGCTGATGCCTATGGTTCAGCAGCTTTTTCAGTTTAAGTCGGCGTATAAATTTATGATTTTTATAACTTTATTTATAAAAAATTAGCTATTATGAATCTTGAACTCGTACTCGTGAAATCCATTCTTTAATGCAGCTATGATGACAAAGACTACTCCCTGGCTACGTGCCGGCATTTTAACACTGGGTCTTGCCCTACCGGCCAGCTTACACGCCCAAACCTGGCAATGGGCTTCGGCCCACGCGGCAGGTAGCACGGGCTCCTCGGTGATACACGCGGCGGCGGTAGATGCGGCCGGTAACACGGTGGTAGCGGGCCGCTTTTCAGGTACTACTACCTTTGGCAGCACTACCCTCACCAGCGCCGGTGGCGAGGATGTGTTCGTTGGGCGGCTCAGCCCTACCGGAGCGTGGCTGCAGGCTGCCCGGGCCGGGGGCCCCGCCGATGATGTGGCACTGGGCATAGGGGTAGATGCGGCCGGCAATATTGTTGCGGCCGGCTCATTCCGGGGGGCCACGGCGGCCTTTGGGGGCACTACCCTTACCAACGCCGACAATACCGGTAATACCTCTGATGCCTTTGTAGCCCGCCTGAGCAGCGCCGGCACCTGGACCCAGGCCGTGCGCATGGGCGGCTCTGACAATGATGGCGCCATGGGCTTAGCCCTGGGCAGCGACGGCACGGTGGTAGTGGCCGGTAACTTCTCCAGTAACACGGCAGCTTTCGGGGGCACTACCCTCACCAACGGCAACACCGACCGTAGCAACGACGTGTTTGTGGCCCGCCTGGCCACCGATGGTACCTGGAGCCAGGTGGTGCGGGGTGGCGGCTCCGGCGACGATTTCGTGCAGGCTCTGGCCCTGGATGGCAGCGGCAACGTAACCATTGCCGGCCACTTCGCCCGCGCCACAGTCACCTTCGGTACCATTGTGCTCAACAATGCCAACCCCGGTCAGTACAGCAGCGACGTGTACGTGGCCCGCCTGAGCAGCGCCGGCACCTGGACCCAGGCCCTGCAGGCCGGCGGCCCCGGCAACGACTACGGCCGCGGGGTAGGCATTGACGCCAGCGGCAACGCTTATGTAGCTGGTAACTTTGCCAGCCCTACGGTCAGCTTTGGCACTACGGCCCTCACCAACGCCGATGCCAGCGGCAACACCTCGGATATTTTTGTGGCCCGCCTGAGTAGCGCCAACGCCTGGACCCTGGCTGCCCGGGCGGGTGGTGCCAGCAACGACTACGCCAACACCATGGCCGTGGATGGCAACGGCAGCGTGAGCGTGGGCGGCTTGTTTCAGGGGCTTACCTCTACTTTCGGCAACATCCCCCTGACCAACGCCGACCCGACGGGTGCTACCTCCGACATACTGGTGGCCCGCCTGAGCAGCGCCGGCGTCTGGAACCTGGCCCTGCGCGCCGGCGGCATCGGCGACGACTATACCAACGCCCTGGCCCTGGATGCCAGCGGCAACGCGGCCGTGGGCGGCAACCTCAGCAGCTCGCCGGCCACCTTCGGCACAATCAGCATGAACAGCTCAGGCTCGGCCTTCATTGCCAAGCTCATGGGCCTGACAACCAAAACCACGGCGGCCCGTCTGTCGGCGACGCTGGGCGTGGTGCCCAACCCGGCCCGCGGCCAGGTAGAGCTTACCTGGGTAAAGCCGGAAGCCAGGGCCCTACTCGTGGTACTTCTTGATGGTCTGGGGCGCGAAGTGCGGCGGCAAGTGCTGCCGGCCCAGGCAACCCGGACCAGCCTGAACCTGAACGGCCTGACGGCCGGGCTGTACGTAGTCCGGATCGGGGAAGCTGCCCAGCGCCTGGTAGTGGAGTAGCCACCCGGGTTTACTACCCCTCACCCTACCCCGCAGTGGCTTGGCTACTGCGGGGTAGTTGCGTTAATAGAGCAGCCCTGTAGCGCTTGCTTACTTGGTGAGCGTGTTTCCGTCGCAGTTCGAGGGGCATTTCTCGTAGCTCTCAATTAACAGGTAGGCCACTGCCTGCTGTTTGCCGGGAAGCAGGTCGTAGCCCTGCTCATTTACCCCTACCAGTATGATGCTGTGCCGATCATCATCGGGGTTCAGAGCGCGGTACATCCGGATGCCCACACAGTCGGGCTGGTCGAGAAGCTTGCGGATAGGTTCCTCGGCGCAGTAGTTCGAGCTGGTGTTATCCTTGTACTTCTTCTTGTACTTTTTGGCGTGCTCGGCAGCCTGCGCTTCTGGTATGGGGTTGCCGGCTTTGGGGTCGAAGGGCTTTTTCGGGCCTTTGTTCCGATCAGCATCCCCTCGCCTGCGAGGTGGCAGGGTAAGGAAGGCGGCCCCTACCGCCAGGCATCCGAGGGCAACAGTTAGCGCGGGGTTTTTCATGGGGTAGGGCAGGTAGCGGTAAAGGCCGAGCCGATGCTTCGACCAGAAGCAGACCTTACATTAATATAATTAAATATTTGTTATTCACAGTATTAGATGAGCATCTTACGCCCAAGCTCCCACTCCGGGCACGGCCGCCCGGGTGGGCTTGGCGGCTGCTTTCGGGTAGGCTTCTGAACAAAAGCCCGGCGGCCCGGGTAGTGCCTGCATGCACCTCTACCTTCGTACTCATGTAGCGGCTGGCCCCGGGCAGGTGTGGGCCGGCTTCACGCGCGAGCTGTTTCTGGCCCTGGCCCCACCTTTCCCGCCCTTCCGGCTGCTGCGCTTTGATGGGTGCTACCGCGGCGACGAGGTACACATTGAGCTGGGCGCCGGCCCTCTGCGCTACCCCTGGACCTCCCTCATTACCGACCACGGCACCCTGCCCGACGGCACGCACTACTTTGTGGATGAAGGCCGCCGCCTGCCACCGCCACTCCGGTTCTGGCGCCACCGCCACCTGCTGCAGCCCGCGCCCGGCGGGGGCACGTACATTGTAGAAGACCTGGAGTATCGCAGCGGCCTGCGCGCCCTGGATGCGCTGCTTTACCCCGTCATGTGGGCGCAGTTTGCCTGGCGCCGCCCTATTTACCGCCGCTGGTTTGGCGCACCCGGTCAGCCGGCCGGAACGAGCCAACCCGTTGCGGGCAGCGCCGGGGCGCCTCCTGCCGTATAGAGTCCTGGCAAGCCGTGTATCTTGCCGTTCCTCGTAGCCCTTGCCCATGCCTGCAGTCTTACTTTCCGGCCGCCTACCCTCTCTTTCCGCGTTAGTTGCCGCCTGCCTCCTGCTGGTGCTGGCTGCCGGCTGCCGCAGCAGCCAAACGGCCTACCGCTTCCGACCCGGTAGCAGCCCGGTGGCAGAGGCCAGCTCCCCCGATACCGCCGTTTCCTCCGGGCCACTGGCGGTGCCGCATTCTGCCCTGAAAGCAGCGGCGCGGCCCCACTCGCGGACCACCGGCCCAAAGCTCCGTCAGTGGCGGCAAGCGGAGCGGCTGCTGGCGCGGGTGGCTGCCCGGGTTGAGAAGGCACCTGTACGGCTGACACACTCCCGCCCCGCGGCGCAGGCCATCCTGCGCGTAGCGGGCCCCAGGCACCAGACGGAGGTAGGACTGGGTACTACGGTACTGGGCGTACTGGGGCTGGTGGTGCTGCCCGTCGCGCTGCTGGGTCTGCTGATCTGGGGCGGACCGGTGTGGGCTATTTTGGGCGGACTGGCGGCCTTGGCTGTTCTCGTTGCCTACCTCGACCCGTTTGCCTGAGGCCGGCGGGGGTAGTAAGCAGGAATTCGGGCCAGCCGAGTGGGCTGGGGTGCGGGGTATCCCCGGCAGTTAGGCTACCTTTGTTGTCCATTTCCTGAATCTGCTGCTTATGAACCCTGCTACCGTCACGCTCAAGCCTGGTAAAGACCAGTCACTCCGCCGCCTGCACCCCTGGGTGTTTTCGGGCGCCATTGGCCGCATGCAGGGCGAAGTGGTAGAGGGCGAAGTAGTGGCAGTACACGCCGCCAGCGGCGAGCTGCTGGGGGTAGGCCATTACGCCCCGGGCTCTATTGCCGTGCGCATGCTGGCTTTCGGGCCCGATGCCCAACTGCCTGACGCGGCTTTCTGGGAAGAGAAAATCCGTAATGCCTACCAGCTTCGGCAGGGCCTGGGCCTGACGGGCCAGGGCAACACCAACGTGTACCGCCTGGCCCACGCCGAGGGCGACGGGCTGCCGGGCCTTATTATTGATGTGTACGGGGATGTGGCCGTAGTGCAGGCGCACAGCGCCGGCATGTACAAGGCCCGCCCCCTGATTGCGCAGGCCCTGCAGACAGTGATTCCCGGCCTGCGTGCCATCTATGACAAGAGCTCCGAAACGGTGCCCGCCAAGGCCGCCCCGGATGCCCGCAACGGCTACCTGCTGGGCGAAAGCACCGGCGCCGAGCACATTGTGCAGGAAAACGGCCACCCTTTCGCCGTAGATTGGGAGACAGGCCAGAAAACCGGCTTCTTCATCGATCAGCGCGACAACCGCAGCCTGCTGGCCCGCTACGCCCCCGGCCGCCGCGTGCTCAACACCTTCTGCTACACCGGCGGCTTCAGCTCCTACGCCCTCATGGCCGGTGCCGAGCTGGTGCACTCCGTCGATTCAAGCAAGAAAGCCATTGAGCTGACCAACCGCAACGCCGAGCTGACTGGCCTGACGGACCGCCACAAGGCGTACGCCCAGGATGTATTTACTTTCCTGAAAGACCGCCACAACCAGTACGACCTGATTGTGCTGGACCCGCCGGCCTTCGCCAAGCACCTCTCGGCCCGCCACAACGCCCTGATGGGCTACAAGCGCCTGAATGCAGCCGGCATCCGGCAGATTGCCCCCGGCGGGCTGCTGTTCACCTTCAGCTGCTCCCAGGTAGTAAGCATGGAGCTCTTCGAAGGGGCCGTACTCGCCGCCGCCATTGAGGCCGGCCGGCCGGCCCGCATCCTGCACCGCCTCACCCAGCCCGCCGACCACCCCGTGAGCCTATTCCACCCCGAAGGGGAGTACCTGAAAGGCTTGGTGCTGGCCGTAGAGTAGCCTGGCTGCCTACCCCTGCTGGCACGCAAAAGCCCGAGGCTCTGGCCGGAACGTGTTCCGGCCAGAGCCTCGGGCTTTTGCGTGGGCCTTATACAGAAAACCGAAGGCCGGCCCGCACCCCTAACATGGCGGACCGGCCCCGGAAGCCCCCTGCGGCCAACGAAAACCGACGGAGGTATGCAGCGGAAAGTACAGCGGGTACCTTCCGGTTTTTCGGGGGTGGCGGCGCACAGAAAACCACAACTGCGCATCGCCCCCGCCCGTGCCAGCCGGGAACATCTCCCGGAAACTGCAGCCGCTGCTGGTTCGTTTCCCACCCCCAATGGCGGGCTGCTGTACTGGCTTGTGCCTGGTGCTTATTTGTACTGGTAGTAGCGCACGTAATCCACCTGCATCTGCTGGGGAAAGGTGGTGCTACCGTCGGGGTTGCCATCAAAGTTGCCGCCCACGGCCACGTTCAGAATCACGAAGAAGGGGTTATTGAACGGGAAAGGGCTGGCGTCGGTGGCGGAGTAGGTGTAGTAGGGTGTAGCGCTGCCATCGAGGTAGAAGCGCGTCAGGTTTTTACTGCGCACCACGCTGTAGGTGTGGAAGTCGGCCGAGAGGTCTTCGCTCAGGTTCTGGGTAGTGCCTTTGTACTCGTGCACGCCCATGCTGTTGGCGTAGTGCATGGTGGAGAGCAACTCTGTGGGGCGGCTGCCCCGCAGCTCCATAATGTCAATTTCGCCGCACTTGGGCCAGTTGTTCTGGTCGATGTCGGCACCCAGCATCCAGATGGCCGGCCACACGCCTTTGCCCTTGGGAATTTTGGCGCGCACATCAATGCGGCCGTACTGGAAGCTCTGCTTGCCCTTGGTAATCAGGCGGGCCGAGGTGTAGGCGTTGCTACCCGTGGTCTGCTTCTGGGCCTGAATGACCAGCATGCCGTTGCGCAGGTAGGAGTTGTCGGTGGAGTTAGTGTAGTTCTGCAGCTCGTTGTTGCCCCAGCCGCTGGCGCCCAGCTCGTGGGTCCATTTGGTCTGGTCAATGGTGCCCCCGTCAAACTCGTCCTTCCAGACCAGCTCCGTGTACTGGGCGTATTCGCGGGCTTCTTCGTTTACGACCGGGGTAGTGGGGGTAGGCGGCGTGGGAGCCGGTACGTTCTTGGTTTTGGTTTCGGTGCAGGAAAGTAAACTCAGGGTAAGCAAAAGGCCCGCCCCAAACCACTGACGCCGTTGCCCGGGTAAAAATTGATTTTTCATGAACTACAAGTACTTACTATGAGGAAAGATGAGCTGTTATAGCTAACAGACATCTAAAGGACCGGCCCGGTTCGCGAGCGGGGCGCTGCCGGAGCAGGCCCGCCGCGTAGCCACCGGTATGTAAGGGTGCCCGCCTGGCCAGAGTGCTCTGCGGGCGGCAAACCATAACTCAGGACCGGCAACCGGGCCGGCCCTGAGTTAAGCTTACTGAACGGGGTAGCCCGCCGGTAGCGGCTACTTTGGTACCATTTTGATGGTGAACACCGTACCGCCGTTCTGGCCGCTGCCGGCCCGGAGTACCATGTGTTTGTCGTCGATTTCCATAATCCGGTACACGCGCTCAGTGGGCGAGGCATCGGTGGCGGCAATGAAGGAGCCAGCCCGCGACAGGGTGAACTGCGCCAGCCCGGCGCCGGCCGAGGGGCCGAACACCATGGGCGAGGTGCCCGACTCCGGGGCCTTGCAGGTGTAGCCGGCCGCCGCCGAGAAGGTCTCGCCTTTGGCATCGTAGGTGAAGACGTTGCTCATCGAGAAGGTGTACTCATCGTCAGACTGGCAGGCGGGCAGCTCCCCGGCCTTTACGCCGGCAAAGTACTCCAGGGGGTTGGCTTCGGTGCCTACCGTAATCGGGGCATCGGCCTTGTTGTCAATCATCCAGGTTTTGGAGGTACCACCCGTGAGCAGGCGCTTGATGGGGGCCGTGGCATCGAAGGGCATCAGGGTCACGACGGTGCGCGTGCCATCGGGGTTGGTCCCGCGCAGGCGCAGCTTGGTGTCAGATGCCTCCAGAATGTCGTAGGTTTTGTTGGCTACCGAGTCAGGCAGGCCAATAAAGCCGCCTTTCCCCTTCAGAACAATCTGACCCAGGCCGTTGCTGGTGGGCCGGTACACGAAGCTACCGCCGCGGTTCAGGGAAGCGCCGCAGGTAGTACCCGTGTAGGTCTGGCCGGCACTTTCGTAGTTCACCGTGTAGCTATTGCTGAACGAGAACTGGTCGTCGAGCTGGCAGTTGTTCAGGGTAGTGGAGCTGGAAAGCTGGGTGCCGGTAGCCGACTCCCGCACGATGGCGCCGGGCTCGGTGGAGAAGGACCACACCCGGGTGCCGCTGCCGGCGCAGTCTACCAGCTTGCTGAAGGCCGCATTAGTGCAGACATCGGGAATAACCACCGCCTGCTTGGCCGAAATGCCCGTACCGCCACGGCCAGCCGTAATCAGCTCTACCTGGTAGGTGCCGGGGCGGGTGTACGTGTGCGTGACGCTGTTGCCCGAGCCGCGGGAGTTGTCGCCGAAGTTCCACTGGTAGAGGAACCCGTCCTGTCCGGTGCTGGTAAACGTTACGGTAGCGGGGTACTCGGTGGTGCTTACCTGGTAGGAAAAAGAGGAGGTGGGCACGGCGCCCTCCAGCTCGTAGTCTTTGGCGTCCTTGTCGCAGGAAGCCAGGAGGAGCGGGGCAGCCAACAGGCCAAGGACGGCCAGGCGCGTAAACATAGTATGCATGGGAATTGGCGGGGGAATAGGGTGGAGGCGGCCGGGCCGGGCAGGGCTACCCCGGCCCGTGGCCTGAAGGGTAGCCCTGCGCTAGGCAGCCGCCGCTACGGGTTAGTAACCAGGGTTTTGACGCAGGCCGGTGTTTACATCCAGCTCCGACTGCGGAATGGGCAGCACTACGTTGAAGGGCTTGATGCCCTTGGCCCGCAGCTGGGGCGAGGTGAGCAGCTCCCCGGTACGCTTCATGTCAAACCACCGGTCCATTTCAAAGGCCAACTCGTACTTCCGCTCCCGCCACACGGCCTGCTTGAAGGCGTCGGCGCCCAGGCCGGAGAGGTCTTTGGCGCTGGTAGCGTTGATGGGCAGACCGAAGGCACGGCGGCGCACTTTGTTGATGGCCTCGTAGCCTTCAGAGGTAGTGCCCACAGCTTCGGCCAGAATCAGGTACACCTCGGCCAGGCGCATCACCGGAATGTTCAGCTCCGAGTCCCAGATGTTGGTGTTGACTTTGCCCACAAACCACTTCTTGCAGCCATAGCCGTTCGGGGAGCCGGGCAGGCGGTCCGGCTGCTTGCGGCCATCGGGGTACACATCGCCGGGCATCCAGATGGTGGCATCACGGCGCAGGTCGCCGGCTTCGTAGCCAGCCACAAAATCGGCCTCGGGAATATTGAAGCCGTAGCCGCCCTGGGGCACTACGCCCTGGCCGCGGGGGCCGAAGAACTCGTTGCCGCTGAAGCCGGGGCCATTCTGGTCCCAGGTGTTGCGGCCCGAGAGGAACTGGGCCTCAAACAACGACTCCTTGCCGTTCTCGTTGGCTACCTTAAAGTTATCGGCGTAGTTGTCCCACAGGGTTTTACCGCTGCCGCTAATTACCTCGCGGGCTCGCGTGGCGGCCTCGGGCAACTTGCCTTCCGTGAGGTACACCTTGGCCAGCAGGCCGGTGGCGGCCCACTTGGTGGCTCGGCCCAGGTCTTCGCCGCTGTAAGAGCCCGGCAGGTTGCCAATGGCATCCGTCAGGTCTTTCTCAATCTGAGCGTACACCTGCGCGACCGGGGTCCGGGGTACGTTCACATCGGCCAGGGTAGCGGGAGGCGTCGTGAGCAGGGGCACGTCACCGTAGGCCCGCACCAGGTCAAAGTAGTACTTGGCGCGCAGGAACTGCGCCTCCCCGATGCTGCGCTTCTGAATGGCCGGATCAATGCTCATGCCCGGCACTTTCTGCAGCACGATGTTGGCCCGCCCGATGCCCACGTAGCAGCTGCCCCACAGGCGGTTAGTCACCAGGTTGGTGCTCGGGATGTTGAAGAAGTCGAGCTGCTGGTACTCGATACCGTCGCCGCCGCCACCGCCGCCGGTAGTAGAAATATCGGAGGCAATGTCACCCAGGCCCCAGAGGGCGGCGTTGTACTGGCCAGCCGTAATCAACTCACCATACACGGCGTTGGTGGCCTGAATGGCGTCGGTGGTAGTGCGGTAGAAGTTGGCGTCGGTTACCTGGTCGGTGGGAGTTTCTTCCAGAAACTTCTCGCCGCACCCGCTGAGCAGGCCCAGCGTCAGGAGCCAGGCGCCGTAGGTGGTTCTGTACTTATGTAGGGGTAGCATGCGCTGAAATGTTAGGGGTGGGAATTAGAAACCAATGTTGAGGC
Source organism: Hymenobacter sp. DG01 (assembly GCF_006352025.1). NCBI lineage: Bacteria > Pseudomonadati > Bacteroidota > Cytophagia > Cytophagales > Hymenobacteraceae > Hymenobacter > Hymenobacter sp. DG01. The sequence continues at coordinate 3,645,054 of NZ_CP040936.1, read as the reverse complement.
CGAGCAAGAACACCCGGGGCTGCGGGTACACGCCCAGGTCAATGCCACGGGAGCCTACCTCGGGGTCATAGCCGGAGTACTTGGTCAGGGTCAGCAGGTTCTGGGCACTGGCGTACACGCGCACCTGCTTGGCGGCAATGCGCTCCATAATGCTCTGGGGCAGGGAGTAGCCCAGCGTGAGGGTTTTGATGCGCATGTAGGAGCCATCCTCCACAAAATACGTGGAAACCCGCAGGTTCTGGTTGGGGTCGGCATTGTCGCCGGCGAAGGCCCGGGGCACGTCGTTGCTGGTGCCGGGGCCCGTCCAGCGGCCCAGTACGCGGGTGCTGCCGCTGCTGGTGCCGTAGAGGGGGCTTTCCAGAATGTAGCGGTTCTGGTTGTAGATGTCGTTGCCCTGGGAGCCCTGCAGGAAGATGTTCAGATCGAAGCCGCCCCAGGTTACTGTGTTGTTCAGGCCGTAGGTAAAGTCGGGGTTGGGGTTGCCAATGAAGGTCCGGTCCTCGGCGTTAATCACGCCATCGTTGTTCAGGTCCTTGAAGCGAATGTCGCCGGGGGCGGTGCCGCTTTGCTGGGTGGCGTGGTTCTGCACGTCCTCGGGGGTCTGGAACAGGCCGTCGGCCACAAACCCGTAGAACGAGCCAAAGGCCTGGCCCTCATCGTAACGCACAATTACACCGCTCAGGGCGCTCAGGCCGTTGTAGGGCTGCCCTACCCCCAGTGACTCCAGCTCCGACTTATAGGCCGACAAGTTCAGGGTCGTGGTCCAGTTCAGGCCGCGGCCCGTGCCCCGCACGTTGTGCGAGGTGAAGGAAAAGTCGATACCCCGGTTGTAGGCCGAAGCCGCGTTGCGGTTTACCGTTTCGTAGGTACCCGACACCAGGGAAACCGGCACGGGCGCAATCAGGTTGGGCGAGCTACGGTTGTAGAGGTCAATGGTAGCCTCAAACCGGTTGTCCAGGAAGCCCAGGTCAATACCAACGTTGGTCTGGTTGTTGGTTTCCCAGCGCAGGTCGGGGTTGGCCTGGCGGGTAGGCGCCGCACCCGTCTGCAGAGTGCCGCCGTTAGGCCCGAAGGGGTAGCGGATGCCCGAGTTGATGGCGTAGAGGTAGGCGAAGCGGCCGGCGTTGTTGGGGTTACCCACCTTGCCGTAGCCCACGCGCAGCTTCAGGTTGCTGATCACGCGGTTGCCCTTCAGGAAATCCTCCTCCGAGATGCGCCAGCCCGCCGAAACGCCGGGGAAGAAGCCAAACTTGTCGCCGGGCGGGAAGCTGCCCGAGCCGTCGTAGCGCGCAATGGCCTGGAACAGGTACTTGCCGGCAAACTCGTAGTTAACGCGGCCGAAGTAGCTGAGCAAACGCGAGGGCCGGTTGATGGTACCCGCGTTGCCGATCTGGGTGTTAATGGGGCCCGAGTTGATTACCTGCAAGTCGTTGCGTAGGTAGCCGGTGCGGTAGGCCTCCACGTTGCTGTAGTTGAACTGCTGCGCCGACTGGCCCACCAGCACGGTTACCTGGTGCTTATCAGCAATGAGGCGGTCGAAGGTAGCCGTGTTCTCAATCAGGTAGCTGGGGGCGTAGGAGGCCGTAGCCGTAGCCCCGGCCGTAGCCTGGGTGTAGCGGCTGGTGTAGGTCTGGCCGTCGGCCTGCAGCTCGGGCACCCCGGGCCGGAAGGCATTGAAGTTGTCGAACACGAAGTCGGCGCCTACGTTGGTGCGGAAGCGCAGGCCCCGTACCGGCTCCAGCTCGGCAAAGAAGGTAGTCAGGGCGCGGTTGCGGTAGAAGCGCTGGTTGGTGATGGTAGCCGAAGCCAGCGGGTTTTCCTCAATGAAGTTGTCCTGGGCGCCGCGGGGCTCGTAGTAGTAGCCATCGGGCCGGTACACCGGAATAATGGCCGGAATGCGCAGCGTTTGCTGCACGGTGCCATACTCCCCGCTGTTGGAGGTAATTTGCCGGTCGCTGAGGTGGGTCAGCGAAATGTTATTGCCCAGCTTTAGAATCTTGTTTACCTGCACGTCGCCGTTAGCCCGCAGCGTAAAGCGCTCAAAGTCTGAGCCTACAATGGTACCATCCTGCTGGAAGTAGCTGGCCGACACAGCGTAGCGAGCCTTTTCGCTGCCGCCCGTAGCCGAAAGCGAGTAGTTCTGGATGGCAGCCCGGCGGAACACCTCGTCTTGCCAGTCAGTGCCCTCGCCCAGCCCTTGCGGGTTGCGCAGGCGGTCCACCACAATGGGGGCACCGCCCGCCAGGCGGCCTTCGTTGTTGATAACGGCGTACTCCTCGGCGTTGAGCAGGTCCAGCTTGCGCCACACCTGCTGCACCCCGCGGTAGGCATCCAGGTTAATGGTGGAGGTACCGGTTTTGCCCCGCTTGGTGGTGATAATCACTACCCCGTTGGCAGCCCGTACCCCGTAGATAGCCGTGGCCGAGGCATCCTTCAGGATGTCAATGGTTTCAATGTCGTTGGGGTTGATGGCGTTTAGCTGGTTTTCGTTGCCATCGGGCAGCGGGAACCCGTCCACTACGAACAGAGGGTTGTTGTTGCCCGCCGACGTAAGACCCCGGATGCGGATGGAGGTACCAGCGGCTCCGCCAGGGGCTCCACCGTTTGAGGTAACCGTAACGCCCGCTGCCCGGCCTTGCAGGGCCTGGGTAGCATCGGCCACGGGCTGGGTGGCAATTTCCCGCGCCGATACCGACGAAACGGCGCCCGTTACGCTACCCCGCTCCTGGGTACCGTAGCCCACTACCACTACCTCACTGAGGGCACGGGTGTCTTCGGCCAGCGTAATGCTCAGGGAAGATGAAGCTCCCGTAATGGGCACTTCGCGGCGGGTAAAGCCCACGTAGCTTACCACCAGGGTCGAGTTTTCGGGCGCGTTCAGAGAGAAGCGGCCGTCGGCGTCGGTGGTGGTGCCCAGGGTGGTTCCTTTCACAATAATGGTTACCCCCGGCAGCGGCTCACCGTTGCTCTGGGTAACGCGGCCCGACACTGGCACATCGGCGAGCAGGCGGGGGGTAGCGGCTGGACCGGGAAGTCCGGCCGCCGTGGAGGGGGCTGCTGCCAGGGAAGGAAGGGCAGGCAGGCCGCAAGCCGCCAACCACAAAGCCCGGCGCAGCAGCGCCTGAGTGTAGAGGTGTTGGTTCATTGATCTGTGGGAATTGAGGGAAGTATGGACCAGTAAGCGGTTGGGCTTACTACCGGGCCCTGGGAAGGCCCGACTATCTGAAAAGCATAAGCGAATACAAGCTCCTGGGGCCTACTCTGAAACTCTGGAAGGCAACGCAGGCAGGCGAAACACAGCCTCGGCGGAAGAAGAAAACCAGTACCCCGCCGTGGGGCTGAAGCAGGCACAAAACCGGTCAGGTTGGAAGCCGGTAACTGGCGGCGCTTCATTACCCAGGGGACGCAAACAGTGGAGAAGGCAAGGAGCAGCATGCAGCGATGCCCAAATATATCCGTCCGTGTTTTGGAAAAGCAACACAAAAAACGCCTTAAAACGCCGTGCGGGGCATTTTTGAGCTTAGCACACAATTATATTATACACTTACTGCACACGCCACGGAAAGCACTTTAGGCCTTTCTATGGCCGCTGTCAACGTTTTGAGGAGCGAGGGTCAACACGTAAAAAACAATCAAAAAAATACCCACTCTGATCAACTTTTTTTCATAATCGGGGCAGGTAAGTGTTGACTTACGAACCCACAGATTCACATCCAAAATTCCAGTTCTATATAGGAGAGGTGCCAGATTATACCGCCGCTCATTTTAGCCTGGCTGGCTCCCACGGCTTTGCCCGCTGGCCCGCCACTGAGCCGGCCAAGCCGCCGCTTCCGCCCGAGGCCTACCCCCGGTAAATACCACAAGGCCCCCGGATACCCGTGGGTACCCGGGGGCCTTGTGTCTGTGGGGCCAGCCAGGGAGCTTACGCTCTGACGGTAGCTTCCTCGGCGGCGCCTGCTTCCTCGGGCTCCAGGCCGGAGGCATCCAGCAGGATGTGGGTCCAGCCTTCGTTTTCATCGAAGTCGGGAGCCCGGCGGCGGCGGCGCATGGCTTCCAGCACCTTCTGACTGAAGCTCCAGCAGGTGCCCTGACGCAGATCAAGCACGCGGGAAAGCTCCTGGGAAGAGTAGTTGCCTTTGTGCGTATAAATCAAAAATACCGCATAGAAGGCCTTAATAATCGGGAACTTACACTTCTGGAGCAAGGTGTAGGCCGTGGCCGACTCCACGTACCGACACTTGGTGCACCGGCGCGAATGAGGCTCCCGGCCGTCGCAGTACTTCTCGTGCCCGCATTTGCGGCACTGGTAGCCCTCAGACCACTTCAGGTTGGCCAGATACACCAAACAGGCGTCCTTGTCGGGATAGATCTGGCTGAACTCGCCGAAGTTTACTTCCTTCGACAGAACCCGGGCCGTTTTTACCTCCTGCAGGTCGCGCTGCAGCTCGGCGTTCAGCTTTTCAATGGCCGCCGACTGCAGGGCCAGCAACCCGTTGGCTTGCAGCAGCTCCCGGTTTTGGGCCGCAATGGTGTCGCTTTGCAGGCGCAGCTCATCGGTGCGCTGGGCCACTAAGCCCTCCAGCTCAGAGTTCAGCTGGTCTTTCAGCTCCTGGTTGCGCTGCAGCTGCTCTACTAACTGCTCCTGCACCTGGTGCTTCTTGCGCAGCTGCTTTACCAGCTTGCCCTGGGCCCGGATGGTAGCATCCTTAATCCCCTTGATTTTCTCGCCCAGCGCATAAGACAGCACCACCACTTCCACCACGAAAGCCGCGTTCATGCTGTACACTGTGGCCGTGTTGGTGAAAGTGTTAATGCCCAGCTTGCGTAAAATCATGAATACCACGCTGATGGCTACCATCACGTGGGCCAGCAGAAAGAAGCGGGCCGTGCGCTGCCCCCGCTGCCACACCCGGTAGGCCGCGTAATAAATCATGCAGTAGGGCAGCAGGTAAAACCAGAAGCCCCAGCCCGAGCTCAGCCAAACGGCATCAATCAGCAGCCCGGCCACGCTTAGCAGCACCACCGCCCTGATCCAGGGGTCGTAGGAAGGCAAGCGCTGGGCGGTATCCAGAAACTGCCGGGCGTAGTAGCTGAAGGTGAGCAGCAGCAGAATAGGCGAACCAGCCGTAATTATCTGGTTCAGCACCGGGTGTCCCGGCCACAGATACTGAAACCCCAGCCCATCTTCCGACATAAATACCAGGCTGCAGCTGAGCACGTACAGCACGTAGCGCAGGTAGGTTTGCTCCCCGATGAACAGGTAGAGGCACAGGTTGTACACCACCATAATCAGGAGCACTCCATAGAAGCCACCCAGCAGCCCGTACTCCGTCTGGAAGTGCACGGCCAGGGTTTGCTCGGTGCGCAGGCGGCTGAGGAAGGTGGTTTTGGAGTTGGAGGTCAGGCGCAGGTAGTAGGTTTGGGCCTGGTTGGGGGGTAGGGGAAGGCGGAACAGGAAGTTCTTGTAGGGAAACTTCCGGGTAGCCAGGGGCAAATCGGACCCCGTGAAGGTAGGAGCGGAGCCATCAACCGGGTAAAACTCCACGCTATTCAGGTGGGAGTCAAACATTTCCAGGTACCAGTGCTGGCTCAGGCTGCCCTGTGCCTGCACCACCAGGCGCAGCCAGTAGGCCGAGCCCGGGTGGTCCATGGTGGTGGGCAGGGTGCTGCCGGGCCGGAACCTGGCGGCCCACGCCGGCTCCTGCACTTGGGCCAGAGTTAAGTGGCCGGAGGGGTCTTCCAGCACACTGTACTGGCCAGGATCAACGAATAGCTCCTCTAGGCCGGCATGCACCCGCAGGGTATCGGCGGGGCGTGCCTGGGCCAGGGAGCCAACAAACAGGAGGCACAGGAGCAGGGGGGTGCTCAGCGTCAGGAAAGAAAACCAGATAGCCCGACGCGGTGGGAGGTGGGAATTCACGAGCTTCATGGTGCGCTTAAGGTACAAAACGCGGGCGGGTTTGCCTACTGGCCGCCCGCGCCACCGCCATTCGGGGCCGGCGCAAAGCGTAGCCAGCCCAGCTGCCCAAGGGGCTGCTCCACCAGCACGCGCAGGGTATGCTGCCCGGCGGGCAGGGTGGGGGTAGTCAGGGCCACCGTCACCCAGTCCTGCCCGGGCGCTACGGTGGCCGTACCCACGTCCAGGTCGCCCAGGCGCAGGGCCAGGCGGCCCTGCGCCGTCCCGGGCTGCAGCCGCACCTCGGCCCTATAAGCACCTGGCTTGGCAACGGTTACGGTGTAGGCAAGCCACTCGCCGGTTGCCAACTTACTGACGGCAAACCCGTTCGGAGCTTCCGGGCAGGCCGTAATATCTACCCCATCGTTGCGGTAGGCGCCGCCCTGGTTGGGCGGAGTCAGGTCCCGAAAATCGGTGCGGGCCGAAAACTCGTCGTGGTAGGCTACGCCGTCGCGGCCCAGGTCGTAGTCGGTGGCCGGAATGGTGCCGGGAATGGAGAGGGAAGCAAACGGCGTCCGGGCCCCGGCCGGTTGAGTAAGAGCCGCCAGTACATCGGTGTTTATCTGGCAGTTGGCAAACTGCACGTTGCGCAGCAGGTTGGCCCGCCCCTCGGGCGTGAGAAGGTTGCCGTAGGGCCTGACGCGCAACAGGCCCGCCCCTGAATCAACGCGCTTCAGGTTCCAGTGGCCCCAGCCGATGCCCAGGCTATTGAGACCCTGCACGGCGGCGGCAAACCACTCATTGGAGTTTTCGCCGGTTTCGCCTACCCACACCGGCACCTGCCACCGCTCCCGGAAAGCCGCCAGGTTATGCAACAGATTGATTTGATTGGGGTTGGGGTCGGCGGCTTCTGGCGTGTTGGGGCACCAGTAGCGGTGGGCGTTGTACACCAGGTTGCGCTTGTCGGGGGTAGCCAGCTTATCGGGGGTGAGGTTGGTGTACTCGTTGCCGTAGCCGTTGCCTTCCAGCAGCAGCAGGTGCTCGTCGCGCTGGGCGCGCACGGCCGTAATCAGGCGGGCGTACAGGGCGGCTAGCTCCTGGTTATCGGCCGACAAACCATTGGACGCGTTGAGGTTATGCGGCTCATTGATCAGGTCGTACATGGCAATGCGGGGCTCCTGCCGGTAGCGGGCGGCCAGCTTTTCCCAGAGGCGCACCGTCAGGTCCTGGTAAATCAGGCGGCCTTTCGCGTCGCGGCGCTTCCACAGGTCTAGGGGCCGGAAGTTGTCGTTGATGTTGCGGTCGGTGCCCTGGCCGCCGGGAGCCGCGTGCAGGTCCAGAATAACGTACATGCGGTTGGCAGCGCACCACTTTACTACCTGGTCAATCAGCCGGAACCCCTCCAGGTTTTTCGTATCCGCGAACAGGCGGCCCTGGTCGTACCAGCCGCTAAGCTGCTCCACGTAGGCCGCCAGCTTCTGGTCGTTGTGCGGGTCGCGGATGACGGCAGTACGGGCGCGGCGCTGCTCCGGGGTCAGAAACAGGTCGTAATGGAAAGGCAGGCGCACGGCATTGAACCCCTGTTGACCCAGAAAATCAATATCTGCTTTAGTGATAAAGTTCTGACGATACTGGCGGTAGAACTCTTCTACCTGAGCCTCAGGCATGGTGCGCAGCAGCCCCTGCCAGATGCGCCACTGGCTGTTCAGCGTATCGGTTTGCAGAATGTAGCTTTCCTGCAGCAGCCACCCGCCCACATTGTAGCCCCGCAGCACCACTTCCTGTCCCTGGGTGTTCACTATTCTGGGCCCCGATGCCCGAAGTGCGGTAAGCTCCTGCCCGAAGCCCAGATGGGGACCGGCGCTCAGGCAAGCCATCAATAGCAGCCCCAGGCCGCGCCGGGCCGCTGCTGGGCTCCAGCGTAGCCGCGTAAGTTGGCAACTCATGTGCGGAAAGGTTAAAGAGAGGTGGTGGAATGAGAAAAACAGGGCGGAGATACCCCGCCCCTTTTCCGATTTTCTCACTCTTTTTTATCTGGATGCTACCCCTCGCGGGGAACCCAAGGCCAACCGGAGCTGTACCAGTAGGGGCTGGTTTCCGGGTCATGGGGAGAGGCGCCGCGGCAACTCCGGGTTTTATGCGCGCCATCCGCTTTTGGCAGCCGCGCGGGGGGTAGGCGGGCCGGTGGGGCTCTGGGCCTCGGTGGGTTGGCTGCCTTTCGGGGGGTAGGGGCTCGGTTGCGTGGGGCAAAGGCGCCAAGGCTCCGGAGCCCGGGAGGCGTTTTCCGGCGGGGCTGTCATCAAATATATCAGCCGGCGGCGGATAAAAACAAGTGTAAAAAATGCGTTTTCAGCCTATAAAATCTGTTTTTACGCTAGTACACACGCCTTGCTATACACCTACCGCACACGTAAAAAACCACGCTTGGGGTTTGCGGCGGTAAGCCCCGGCAGGGTAGCTTCGGTTAGGCAACAACCAAAAAACCGGCTAGTCCGGGAAATATTCCTGGAGGTAGCCGGGTTGTTAGCAGTTTGGGGCCCGATAAACATTTCCGTGCTGTACCTTGTGTAGAAACGCGGGCCGGCTCGGGCGGGCGCGCCTTTCTACACAAGGTCTGTTTTCATTGTTTTTCGCGCTTCGGCGCTTTCTTTCCGCTTTCCTAGCTGTGCCGCCTTCCCACCTTGTTGCTCCTGCCCAACCCGTAGCCGTTATTGGGGCCGGCATTGGGGGCATTGCTACTGCCGTGCGCCTGGCCGTACGCGGGCACCGCGTAACGGTATTTGAGGCGCAGGAGTCGTTTGGGGGCAAGATGCACCAGCTGGAGCTGCCTGGCGGCTACCGCTTCGATGGTGGCCCCTCGCTGTTTACTCTGCCTCACCTGGTAGATGAGCTGTTCGCGCTGGCCGGCCGCCGCCCCCAGGACTACTTCCGCTACCAGCGCCTCGACCCGATTACTCAGTATTTCTTTGCCGACGGCACCCGCCTGACGGCCTGGGCCGATGAACCCCGGTTTGCCCAGGAGATAGAAGAAAAGCTGGGCGTACCGGCCCGGGAGGTGCTGCGGTTTTTAAACAGCAGCCGCCGCGCCTACGAGGGTACGGCCGCTACTTTCCTGCAAAAATCCTTGCACAAGGCCGGTACCTACCTCAGCCCCGACGTGCTGAAGGCCCTGGCAGCCCTGCCTCAGCTAGGCCTCACCAGCACCATGCACCAGCGCCACGCCACCGCGTTCGGGGATGCGCGCCTAGTGCAGCTCTTCGACCGGTTTGCCACCTACAACGGCTCCGACCCCTACCAGGCCCCTGCCACCCTCTCCCTGATTCCGCACCTGGAGCATGGGCTGGGCGCATACTACCCCGAGGGCGGCATCTATGCCATAGCGCAAAGCCTGGTGCGGCTGGCCGAGGAGCTGGGCGTAACGTTTCGCTACCAGGAGCCGGTACTGGAAATCCTGACGGCCGACGGGCGGGTAACCGGCCTGCGGACGCCCCGGGAAGTGTACGATTTCAGCCAGGTAGTAAGCAACATGGATGTGGTGCCCACCTACCGCCGCCTGCTACCCGGGCAGCCCGCCCCGGAGCGCACCCTTCAGCAGCCCCGCTCGTCTTCGGCGCTTATTTTTTACTGGGGCATCGGGCGGCGCTTTCCCGAGCTGGGCGTGCACAACATCTTCTTTTCTAAGGATTACAGGCGCGAGTTCGACGCCATTTTCCGGGAGCAGACTATTGCCGACGACCCCACGGTGTACGTCAACATCACCTCGGGCCACACGCCCACCGACGCGCCCCCCGGCCACGAAAACTGGTTTGTGATGGTGAACGTACCCCACGACCAGGGCCAGGACTGGCCCGCCCTGGTGGAGCGCACCCGGCAGGCCGTGCTGCGGCGCGTGAGCCAGGCCCTGGGCACCGAGGTAGCGCCCCTCATCCGGGCCGAGCACGTCTGGGACCCGCCTGGCATTGAGGCGCGTACGTCCTCGTTCGGGGGGGCCTTATATGGCAGCTCCAGCAACAACACGCTGGCCGCTTTCCTGCGCCACCCCAACTTCTCCCGGAAGCTGGAAGGCCTGTACTTTTGCGGCGGCTCGGTGCATCCGGGCGGCGGTATTCCGCTGTGCCTGCTTTCGGCCCGTATTGTTTCCGACCTGATTGATAACTAGCTGCCCCTGGTCGGCGCCCTTTTTTGTCCCCGACCGGCCCGCGGCCTACCCCTCTGCTTATGACCGATACCACGCAACAACTTCCTACGGCTCCCCTTGTCAGCACCGAGGCGTACCGGCGCCGTTTGCGCTGGGCCCAGGGCGTGTTGCTGCTGTTTCACGTAACCGGCTTTCTGGGCCTGGGCTTTTCCGACGACCCCAGCTTCTACCTGCAGTTCGTACCCCTGAATCTGCTCCTGACCCTGGTATTGCTGCTGGCTTTTCAGCCCCGCCGCACCCCGGCTTTCTGGAGCTTCTGCATTGTAACCATGATGGTGGGCTTTTTCGTGGAGGTGGTGGGCGTGCGCACGGGCCTGCTGTTCGGGCGCTATACTTACGGTGGGGCCCTGGGTACCAAGTGGCTGGACACGCCCCTCATGATTGGCGTCAACTGGCTTATGCTTAGCTACTCGGCCGGCATCCTGGCGCGCTACCTGCCCCTGCCCGGCTTTCTGCGGGCCGTGGTGGGAGCCGGGCTGCTCGTGGGCCTGGATGTGTGCCTGGAGCCGGTGGCCGTGCGCTACGACTTCTGGAGCTGGCAGTATGATGTCATTCCACTGCTTAACTTCAAGGGCTGGTTTCTGGTCAGCCTGATCTTACAGGTGTACTTCAATCGGGTAGAGTTTATCAAGCGTAACCCCCTGGTACCATTCGTGTACCTGCTGCAGCTGCTGTTCTTTTTCGGCCTCGGGATGATGCTCTAAGCACCTGCCCGCCTACCCTCTGCTACGCGACAAGCCCCTACCTTCCGGCGGAAGGTAGGGGCTTGCTGTTTCTACTCTGGGAGGCCCCGCCGGGGCCGGGCCAGCCGGAGACTTTAGCTGATGGACACGCGCACCTTGGCGGTGTATTCGCGCAGAGCCGTCTTGAAATCGGAGCCGTGGTCTTTCATGTGGTTGAGGATGAAAATGGCGGCAAACACATGGGTTAGCTGCTCGCCCTCATCCTCACCTTCCACCTCGAAAGCCGGCGTCTGCTCTTCCAGCAGGGCCTCTTCGGCAGCTACCAGGCTTTCCAGCGTCTGGGTTTCCACCAGGCGCTTGATAACGGGCATTTTCATGGGCGGAGCGACTTAGTTGAGGCGGGAAATCAGGCTGGCCACGGCCTCTTCCTTGCTGGCGGCCACGGTTTCTACCAGCTCGCCATTGCGGAACACGGCAAAGAAGGGCAGGTTGGTTACGCTGGCCAGCTTGCGGGCTTCGGGGCTGGTCTCGGCGTTTACATCCAGAAAGGCAATGCCCTCGTGGGCCTCAGCGAGGCGCTTGAACTTGGGCGAAAACAGGCGGCAGTTACCGCACCAGTCGGCGTAGTATTTCACTACTACTTTCTCGTTGTCCTGCAGTAGTTGTTGGAAATCAGCGTCGGTGGCTTTCGTTACGGGCATTATCTGTTGAAGTTGGTTGATAAAACGCAATCGGCAGATAAGAATTATTCTTATCTGCCGACAAAGGTAAAGCCCGAAAACGACAAAAAAGTTTACTCTTTGCTCTTACCGGGGCTATTCGCGTACCAACCGGGTCCGGAGCACCTGCCCATCTACCGTAGCAGCCAGCATATATACCCCCGTGGGCTGGGTAGCCGTGAAGGCGGCGGGCAGGCGGTTTTCTCCTACCTGCAGTGGCACGAAAAGCTGACCTACCTGCCGGCCAACTGCATCATATATAGCCAGTTGTGCGGTCTGGGCATGAGCAGCCGTCAGGACGATAGTGTAGGCGTCGTGCGCGGGGTTTGGGTGGGCCGAGAGGGTAGCAACAGCCGGCGCGGCATCAAAAACAACGGGCTTCACGGGCGAATAGCTGGCCGTGCCATCGAGGTCAAGCTGGCGCAGGCGGTAATACTGCTGGTGGCCACGGGCAGCAGCTCCTGCATCGGTGTAGCGGTACTGCTGGGCGGTGGCCGTGGTACCGTGGCCCGCCACAAAGCCTACGCGCTGAAAGCTGCGGCCATCGGTGCTTACTTCTACCTCAAATCCTTTGTTGTTCAGTTCCTGGGCCGTGGCCCAGGTAAGCACGGCATTGCGGCCCTGGGCCACGGCGGCAAACAGGTTAAGCTGCACCGGCAAGGGGCGGATAATATCGGCCGCCGCGAAGATTCCGTAGGTGTTTCGCGCTTCCGTGGTCAGGGTATTATCCAGGGTATTTACGCTCCCCTGGGAGCCCTCCCAGCCTGCACCGCTCCAGCGCTGCAGGCGCAGGCGGCTTTCCATAATAGTGTTGGGCAGCGCACTCCACTCCGCCTCCTGGTACCCGAAGGTGAGGGTGGCGGTGGGGGCCACGGTGTAGTTGGCGGGCTGCACTATCCAGTACCGGTCGAGGGCGTAGGCGGCATTGCCCTGCAGCGAAGTAACCCCCATTGGCAGGGGCAGATTGCCGGCCGCGGGATAGGTAGTGAATGTGAGGCTGCCACTGCCGCTACCGGCGGCCGTAATGGTTGCACTCATCGGCAGGCTCGTGGTGCCGCTGCTCATGGGCGCGTAGTACGTGCCGGTATTCGAGCCGATAACCCAAACCAGCCGGCCGTAGCCAGTGGTGCCGTTGGTTTCAGCCACCAAGGCGCCAGTTGTGCGGCTCAGGGCCGATGCGGCGCCGTTATCGAGCGTGAGCGTGCGCGAGTTCAGCTGCAACTGCGTGGCGCCGAGGGTAAGCACGCCCCCGCTGCTACCCACCGACATATCGGAGGTTAGCTTTACCGGACCGGCTGCGCCGCTCACGTTCAGGTCGTGAAACAGGGTAGGGCTACTGCCTCCTATCTGCTGGTCCGCCGTGCCCACAAGCTGTACCGTACCAGTAGCGGCGGAAAGCGCCGGCCTGGCGGCATTGTTTTCCCAGTTACCGGTTAGGCTTAGCGTGCCCGCGTTGTTGATGGTGCCACTGCCACTGATGCTTACGTCGCCGACTACTGCCACCTGCGCCCCAGCCTGAATGGCAATAACGGCGCCCTGGTTAGTCAGGCCCTGGCTGGCACCAGGTAAGGCAAACAGTAGTAAAAGCCCTCCAATGGGTAGAAAGTGTTTCATAGAAAAAGCCGGAAGCTGCTACTGGCGCGGTGGAAAAATTCCCTGCATGGCAATCAGGTAATGAAGGGTAAGGTAGGGCTGCATATTGTTGTGCCCGGCGGCGGCCCCAACCGCTCCGTTGGCCGTGAAGCCTGTGCCGGAGGCGTTGTACTGGGGCTCGCCGGAGCCGTTGCTGGCCAGGTAGGCGTTTTCGGGGGAGCCCGTGGTGCCCAGCTCCGTGCTGTAGGTTAGGGCCAGGGTATGCGTGTGCGCCGGCACTTCCTGGACTTGCAGGGCCACGGCGCTCTCGCCACCCATATGACCCAGGTCGTAGTTGCTGAGGCCAGCCCCCTGGCCGGCCCCAACGGCAACCCGCCCGTTCAGGTCAGGCAGCGCAAAGTTGGTTTTGCCATTGCCGCCATAGGTTGTGCCCAGCAAGGCAAACAAGGCCGTATTCTGCGAAAGCGGCAGCAGCTGGCCGTCGCAGCGGGCATAGCCGACGGGTACGAAGTTGAAGGGCACCGCAATTATCTCCCCCAAAAACACTCCACTGCCCCCGGAGAGCGTGCCGGCCGCCGCCGGCGTGGCCTTACCCAGCAGCGCCTGCAGGGGCCCAGCCAGGAAGCTGCCGGCCACTACTCCGGACAGGCGCTTAAGCCAGCTCCGGCGGGTAGGCTGGGTGGTAGAATAAGGCGTAGGTGAGGATGGCATGACTAGTTAGGACTGGGGAAAATGCCCTGAAGGCTGATGATGTAGTTGAGGCATATGCTGGGCTGCATGTTGGTATGCGCCTGGCTACCCCCTGCCATACTCGAAACGTTGACGGGAGGAGTTGCCACCGAGGAGCTGGCCAGCGCCGTGTTAACATCGTAGCCAAACTGGGGAGCCCCACCGCCGTTATCGGCCAAGTAATGATGTACAGTGGGGCCCGAGGCACCCGAAAGCGGCGTAGTGCCGGTGGCGGGGCTGGCTTTCATGGCGTGTATGTGGGCCGGAATCTCCGTGGCCAGGAGCGTATGCGCCTGCTCGCCGCCTCTCTGACCCAGCGTCAGACCTTCTCCAGCGCTGACAATAACCCGACCCCGCAGGTCGGGAAGGGCAAAGTTGGTTTGTCCGTTCCCGCCGTAGGTAGTACCCAACAGGGCAAACAGGGCCTGATTTTGGTTAATGGGTAGCAGCTGACCATGGCACAGGGCCCAGCCTTTAGGGGCGAAGTTGAAGGAAACCAGCATAATCTCCGACAGAAAGGGCTCGGTGCCCTGAACGGAAGCGACACGCTGGGCGCCGGCCGCCGCCTGGCTTTTGCCTAGCAGCAAGCTGCCGCCCAGCACCCCGCCCAGCTTTTTAAGCCAGCTCCGCCGGGAAGAGCCGCCGGCTGGTATAGTAGGTAATACAGACATGGTGTGGAAGGCTTAGGTCTGGGAAGGAAAAACCCCGTACAGCGAAATGATGTAGTTGACGGCCAGGTAAGGCTGCATATTCTCGTGGGGCTGGCTGCCACCCACTACCCCCAGGGTCTGGGTGGGTTGCACGACCAGGTTGGTGGTGGCCTGCGTGTACTGAGCCGAGCCCGTACCGCTGTTGGCAGGCACGGCGCCCACCGGCGAGGCCGTGGTGCCGGGAGCCGTGCTGGCCCCCGGCGTATGGCTATGCACTGGAATCTGCAGGGTCGTGAGCGTCACGGTTTCTACTCCCACCATTTCTCCCATCGTGTAGCCTGTACTCAGGCCCGGACCTAGGCCCTGATGTAGCGGTACCCGCCCCTGCAGGTTGGGTAAGCAGAAGGTTTTCTGCCCGTCGCCGCCGTAGGTAGTACCAATCAGCTGATATAAGGACTCATTTTCAGAGATGGGCATCTGCCGGCCATCACAAAACTCCCAACCAGCCGGAGCGAAATTGCCAGCGAAAATGGCTATTTCGCCTATGTAGGGCGCACTAGCGCTGGTGCGCATGGACACCAGCGCCTGGGGTGGGTTTGAGGTAGCGGGCCGCAGCCAGCTTTGAAAGCGTTGAAAAAGCGAGCGGCGCGTACCGGCCTGGCCGGACGCGGAAGAAGTGAAGTCAGCCATAAAACTAGCGGAACCCGAAGGAGAACAACGAAGGAAACAGCCGCTTACGACTCGCGGCGCCAGGCCCCGTTGGTATAGATGTAGCGGGCCGCATACTTCGGCAGAATATTGCCCGTGCCGCTGCCCGAGGTTATTGGCAGGTACTCATTGTCGCTGTTGACGATAACCAGGCGCTGGCCCTCCGTGCCCGTCCCCAGCGTTACGGCACCAATGGTGGCGCTGTTATTATTGGTGTACACGATGTTGGTTACCCCCGGGTTCACGGTTACGGCAGTGGTAGGAGCCGCCGCCACAGAGTTGCTTTCGGCGGTGTAGTTGCCGGCGCCTACCGTAGCCCAGCCCGAGGTGGTGTATTGGTACAGGCCCGGCGTATTGTCCGTCTGGATAATGAGCAGACCCACGGCCGGGCTGCTGATGCTGTTGCGCTGGTCCTGGCTCATGCGCGGCGGCAGCAGGCCTTTGCTGGTGCTGTTTATTTCCAGCAAGGCCGAAGTGGCCGTGGGGGCGCTGCCCACACTCACGGCTCCTGTGCCCTTGGGCTGCAAAATCAGATCCTGGTTGGCACCGGAGCCGGCCGCGTACACCGAGTTAGACCCAATGCCTACCCCCAGCGAAGCATCCGAAGTCCGGAACTCGGCGCCGCTGGTTGTGGTAAGTGGCCCGGTTACGTACAGGGGCCGGGCGCTGGAATGCGTGCCTGTGCGGGCGGCGGTAGCCACATTCACGTTGCCGGAGGCATCTACGCCCAGCCCGGAGGTAGCGGAGGCTGAGCCGGTGAGAAGCTTGCCGTTCAGGTTCAGGTTTTGGGTGGCCGTATGGTCGCCGAGGTTATCGGCCACCATGCGCACCCAGCTGGTGGCCGTACGCTGGTAAATGCCAGGTGTGTTGTCGGTCTGATACACAATCAGGCCCTCGGCGGGGGTTACAATGGCGTCGCGCTGGGCCAGCGTCAGGCGCGGGGGTAGCAGGCCTTTGCTGGTGCTGCTGATGTCGAGCGCAGCGGAGGCATTGGGAACGGCAACGCCGATTCCTACGCTGCCGGTTTGGGCCCGGACGGTGCCGGCCATAGTAATGAGCCCAGCCAGCAAAGCATAGCGTAGCGGTGTTTTCATGCAAGAAAATAGGTGTGGAAAAGAAGGGTAACGGAGCAAGTCTGCCTACCGCAGCTCTATCAAAGGTAAGGAGTAAGGCGGCAACAAAAAATTATATATTATAGAATTACTATACTATTATCTACCTCATTCTCTGTCCAGAAACCAAGCCCTGATAACTTCGTTAGCTACCTACTTCCTTCTTACTTCCTGCCCCTCTATGCAGTCTATAGTGTTCTTCGGCGACTCGCTTACGGCCGGCTACCAGCTACGCGCCAGCGAGTCGTTTCCGGCCCGTATTCAAGAAAAAATCGACGCCCTGGCTCTGCCTTACAAAGCGTACAACTACGGTGTTAGCGGCGAAACCACGGCCGGGGGTCGTCAGCGCATCAGCTCGGTGCTGGGCCGTTTTGAGCAGATTGATGTGTTTGTACTGGAGCTAGGCGCTAACGATGGTCTGCGTGGCATTCCGGTCCGCGAAACCACCCAGAACCTGCAGTTTATTCTGGACGAGGTCCGCCGCGCCCACCCCGAGGCGCGCGTGGTGCTGGTGGGCCTGGAGTTCCCTTTTGATCTGGGGCCCCTGGCCACCCTGGGCGGGGGCCGCATGGGCCACTATGCCCAGGAGTTCAAGGCGTTGTTCCGCCAGCTCGCCGAAAAAAACGAGGTAGCCTTCGTGCCTTTCCTGCTTCAGGGTGTCATCGGCCAGCGCCACCTCAACCTACCCGACGGTGTGCACCCCAACGCCGAGGGCCAGAAGATTCTGGCCAGCAACGTATGGGCGGTGCTGCAGGGGGTGTTGAAGTGATGAGGTGATGAGGTGATGAGGTGAGGAAGTGATGAGGTGATGAGGTGACAAGTGGCAGGTGACAGGTGAGACGTGTCATGGCGAGGCGGAGCCGACGCCATTCGTCCTGACCAGCGCCCTACCCCCTGAAACGTGACAAACCCTCTTCGTCTCTGGACGGTGACTTAAAATTCCCTACCCCCTGAAACACAACAAACCCTTCCCGCACCACACGAGAAGGATTTGTCACGTTTCAGGGGGTAGGGGCTTCAGTCAGGAAGGATGGCGTCGGCTCCGCCTCGCCATGACACCGTTCACCTGTCACCATTTACCTCATCACCTCATCACCCTATTTCACCTTGTACATCCGCTCGTAGTACTCGGTGGCCATGCGGTGCGACTCGAACTCGGGCTCCACTTCGCGCATGCCGGTTTTTACCAGCTCCAGGAACTTCTCAGGCTGGCCGTAATAGAGCGGAACAATTTCGTTTTCGAGCACATCCAGCACGTTCGTGGCCTCGATGTCGTCCTTTTCTTCGTCGGGCTTGGTAATGTCGGTGTGCCCGATGATGAAGCCGTTTTCGCCGTGGCGCACAAACTCCGGAATCCAGCCATCGGCAATGCTCAGGGAGGCCGAGGCGTTCATGGCGGCCGTCATGCCCGAGGTTCCGGACGCCTCGCGGGGGTAGCGCGGGGTGTTCAGCCAAATGTCGGAGCCTTTCTTCAGGGCCGCCGACAACGCCAACTCGTAGCCCGTTAGTACGGCGCAATTTTTCAGATTTTTGGTTTTCTCGATGATGCTGTTGAACAGCCCAATAGCACCGAAATCCTTGGGGTAGGGCTTACCCGCCCAAATCACCTGCACGGGGCGCTCCGAGTTATTTACGATTTCCAGGAACCGCTCGAAGTGGCGCAGAATCAGGTCGGCGCGCTTGTAGCCGGCAAAGCGGCGGGCCCACACCACGGTCAGGACCTCGGGGTCGAGGAGGGTACCGGTCTGGTCGGCCACGATGTCGAAGAGCTGCTTTTTCAGCTCCCGCTTCCGGGCCTTCAGGGCCTTGTCGTCGCCGGCTTCCAGGGCGGCATGCAGTTGCTTGTCGCGCCAGTAGGTGCCGTTCTGGGAGTTGGTAATGGCAATAATGGGGCTGATGCCGGCGTAGTGCCCCCACATGTCGTTGGCTACCTCGCCGTGCACCTTGGACACGCCGTTGCTGATGCGCGAAAAACGCAGGGCCGTGAGTGTGTAGTTCAGGCTCTCGTTTTCCACTAGGCCTAAGCGGTGCACCTCTTCCAGCGGCACATTACCGAAGAACGACATCTTGTGCAGCAGCTTTACGGGGTGCTCTTCGTTGCCGGCCAGCTCAGGCGTATGGGTCGTGAACACTAGGCGCTTCTTTACCTCCTCCAGGTTGCGGCCGTGCTTGTCGTAGAGGTAGAACGCCAGGGGTAGGCCGTGGCCTTCGTTGAGGTGGTAGATGTCGGTCTGGCGGCCCAATACATCCAGCAGCTTGCCGCCGCCTACCCCTAGCAGAATGCTCTGGGCCACGCGGGCCGCCGTATCAGCATCATACAGGTGATGAGAGATGGTGCGCGAGAGGTAGTCGTTTTCCGGAATGTCGGTGGTCAGGAAAAACATGGGGGCCGTCCCGAACGTGTCGGGAGCCAGGTACAGGGCCTTCACCAGCACCTGGGCGTTGTGAATTTCGATGGGGAACACCAGGCCCGTGTCTTGCAGGAAGCTGTAGTGCTTCAGGCGGAAGTCGGCGCGCATGCTCTGGTCTTCGTTGCGGCCCTGGTCATAATAGCCAAACGACCACAGAATACTGATACCCACCAAGTTCTGCTTCAGCTCATAAACTGAGCGCATGTGCGAGCCAGCTAGGAAGCCCAGGCCGCCGGAGTATGTTTTCAGCGCTTGGTCGAGCGCAAATTCCATGGAAAAATAAGCCGCCGGGGTGCTGAATTCCGGAGCGGGCGTGTACATCTGAAGGTCAAAAGCCATAAGAGGGGGTAGGACAAAATGAATGTGCGGACGGTATGCTCGCTAATTGAATTCACCTACGAATTCAGACTCAAAAAAAGCGGAAAAGTGCAGACTCTACCAGGCCGCTGGCTGCCAGGAGCCTAAAATGCAAACCTGACACCAGCAAAAGACAAATCAGCATCATCATACGCTTCACCGAAGCCTGAACCTCGGCCCGACTAGTGCTACCATTGCTAGCGCGGCTTTAACCAATGGTTAACTCAGCGTAATAAGCGACTGGGCAGCTAACTACCTCAGAGCCCACTAGTAAGAAGCGGGCGGCAGCCAGACGGCGGCAGAGCGGGCCGGGGCCGCCGGCAAATAGGTTTTTTCCGGCATTCCCTGCTTTGCTTCCAGAAGAGAGGCCCGCCTGGCGGCCAGGCTTAGGCGGAGCGTCCGGAATGTAGTTACTGCAACCTTATTAGCCTGCTGAAACCAGGCGGATAAGTAAATCTGTCAATACCGAATTATAAATCGGTCAATACATCATCATTGAGGCCGCATTCAACAGTAGCGTTTCAGGCGTGGGGGTGCGTACCTTGCCACTTCTGTTTTCTCATCCCACTCGCGTATGATTTCTGCCCGTTTTCTGCCTCTGTTGGCCGGTGCCGTGTTAGCTACCGCCTCGCCCGCCGCTGCCGTTTCTGCTTCTGCTGTTACCGCTGCTACCCCGGCTCCGGCCGCCAAGCCCGCCGGTATTCAGCGCATCGACCCTACTTTCTGGTGGGTGGGCATGAAGAACCCCAAGCTGCAGCTGCTGGTGCACGGCCCGGGCATTGCCAACAGCACCGCAACCCTGCGGGCCTATGAGGGCGTGACCCTGGACGGGGTGCAGAAGCTGGAAAGCCCCAACTACCTGCTGCTCAACCTCACCATCAGACCCACAGCCAAGCCGGGCAAGCTGCAGCTGGAGTTTAAGGGCGACAAGAAAACGACCTACAGCTACGAGCTGCGCCAGCGCACTACCCCCGGCGACCAGCAGAAGGTGCAGGGCCTGACCCAGCAGGATTTCATTTACTTCCTGATGCCGGACCGCTTCTCGAACGGCGACCCGAAAAACGACTATATCAAAGGCATGCGCGCCCCCCAGGTGGCCCGCGACTCGATGTACTCCCGCCACGGCGGCGACCTGAAGGGCATCGAAAACCACTTCGACTACTTCAAGAGCCTGGGAGCCACAGCCCTGTGGATGACGCCCGTCACGGAAAACGACATGCCCAAGGCCAGCTACCACGGCTACGCCCTCACCGATTACTACAACACCGACCGCCGCTACGGCACCCTAGAGGAATATCGGCAGTTTGTAGAAAAGGCGCATAAAAACGGCCTGAAAGTGGTGCACGACGTGGTGCTCAACCACATGGGCAGCAAAAATTATCTGTTCCTGGATCAGCCGGCCAAGGACTGGTTTAACCAGTGGCCGCAGTTCACGCGCAGCAACTACAACTCCTCGGCCCTCAACGACCCCTACGGCTCGGAGCTGGACCGCAAGCTGTACAACAAAGGCTGGTTTGACACCACCATGCCCGACGTGAACCAGAGCAACCCGCTGGTAGCCAACTACCTGATTCAGAACTTCCTGTGGTGGGTTGAGTACACCGGCCTCGATGCCTACCGCATTGATACCTACCCTTACTCCGACCCCAAGTTTCTGATGCAGTGGGGCCAGGCCATGCAGGAAGAGTTTCCGCGGCTGTTTCTGTTTGGCGAGGCTTGGGTGGGTAGCACGGCTCAGCAGGCTTTCTTTGCCCGCAACATCTTCCAGCCCGTCGATGGGTTTAAGTCCAACCTGGAATCGGTGTTCGACTTCCAGTCGCAGGGCGCCCTTCATGATGCCCTGCGCGGCGACCAGCCCAACATGAACCGCCTCTACGAAGCCCTGCAGGGCGACTGGATGTACGAGGATGCTTCCCGCAACGTCACCTTCCTCGACAACCACGACATGAGCCGCTTCTACTCCGTGATAGGGGAGGACTTCGGCAAGTACAAGCTGGGCGTTACCTGGCTGCTCACCTCGCGCGGCATTCCGCAGCTTTACTACGGCACCGAGGTATTGATGAAGAACTTATCGAACCCCGACGGTAAGGTGCGCGAGGATTTCCCCGGCGGCTTTGCCGGTGATAAGCAGAACTACTTCACGGCGGCCGGCCGTACGGGTCAGGCCGGCGAGGCGTTCAACTACCTCAGCAAGCTGGCCCTGTACCGCAAGGCTAACCCGGTGCTGGCTACTGGCAAGCTCATGCAGTTCATTCCGCAGGACGGAGTGTACACCTACTTCCGGTACTCAGATGCAGGCACGGTGATGGTGATGCTCAACGGCAACAAGGAAGAGAAGACCGTGGATGGTGCCCGGTTTGCGGAGCGGTTTACCGGGTTTAGCTCCGGCACCGAGGTTACCACGGGTGCCGCGCTATCGGATTTGAAATCCTTCAAGATTCCGGGGCGTACGGCCTGGGTGGTGGAGCTGAAAAAGTAGGGTTTCGTTCTATCGGTTTTAGCCCGCAGAGGGCGCTGAGTTTTTCGCAGAGGACGCAGAATGCAGGAGAACGATATTTCCTTTTTGATTCGGAAGGCGGCGTTTACAATTCACACGGCATTGGGGCCGGGGCTGCTGGAATCGGTGTATGAGACGCTATGTGCCACGAGCTGCGCAAGAGTGGCCTGGAAGTTAAATCTCAGGTTGCCCTGCCGGTTGTGTACGATGGGTTGCGACTGGAAAACGGCTTCCGTATGGATCTGTTGGTGGAAAACAAGGTAGTAGTAGAGCTAAAATCCGTAGAAGTTTTGCTTGAAGTACATCATATGCAGCTCATTACCTACCTAAAACTCTCAGGCCACAAACTTGGCTTATTGATTAACTTCAACGTTCCTGCTATCAAGTCCGGAATTTTCAGGAAAGTGAACGGGCTATAAGAACACTGCGCCTTCTGCGAAAAACTCAGCGCCCTCTGCGGGCTAAACCCGATAGAACGACCATGACCGACCTAACCGATAAAGTAGCCATTGTAACCGGTGCCAGCCGCGGCATCGGGAAAGCCATTGCCTTATTACTGGCTATGCAGGGCGCCAAAGTGGTAGCCGTAGCCCGCACCGCCGAAGAACTAGAGGAGCTCACCCTGAAAACCCAGGGCCTCGCCATTCCCGCCGACGTAGCCGATGAAGCCGACGCGGAGTTCATCGTGGCCGAAACGCTCAGCCGCTTTGGCCGCCTCGACATTCTGGTGTGCAATGCGGGGGTAGGCTCCTTCAACCTGCTCGAAAACTTTGAGGCCGCCGAGTGGGACCGGATTTTCGACGTGAATGTGAAGGGCACCTTCCTGCTGTGCAAGGCCATGGTACCCCACCTGAAGGCCCAGGGCCACGGCCACATTGTGGGCATTGCCTCCGACGTGAGCAAGCGCACTTTTGAGCACGGCACCGTGTACGGAGCCAGCAAGTACGCCCAGGATGCCCTGCTGGGCTCCCTGCGCAAGGAAGTGCGGCCCTACGGCGTGAAAGTCAGCACCATTTACCCCGGCATGGTGGATACCTACTTCAACGAATCGAAGCCGGGTGGCACGGAGGCCGAGAAAACCCACCTCAAACCCTCCGACGTGGCCCAGGCCGTGCGCTACGTGCTGGAAGCCCCCGCCCACGTGGTAGTAGATGAGCTGATGCTGCACCCGCTTACCCAGGAGTGGTAAGGGCTCCATTGCCCGTTATGCATTGTTGGTTTGCCGGGTTGGAGGGGGTAGGCGAGTACGCTTTGTTTATTTTTCACCGATTCCGGCTGGCTGGCTCTGGCAACTCATAACCGGCAACTGACCACTGACACCTATGAAGTACCTGCTACTTCCCGCAGCGGCCCTCTCTCTGGGGCTGGCTTCGTTTTCCTCTTCTCTTCTGACTTCGCAACCTTCCGTGCCCGTGGCCGAAACCGCTTTTTCCTCGGACCCCAACACCACCGACGAGCAGCCCCAGGACCATAAGCTGGTGATCTACCAGATGATGACCCGCCTATTCGGTAACAAAACGGCCCTGAACAAGCCCTACGGTACGCTCCAGGAGAATGGGGTAGGCAAGTTCAACGACATCAGCAACACCGCCCTGCAGGCCATCCGCCGCATGGGGGCCTCGCACGTATGGTACACCGGCGTGCTGGAGCACGCCACCATGACGGACTACACCAAGCACGGCATTGCCCTCGATGATGCCGATGTAGTAAAAGGCCGCGCTGGCTCGCCCTACGCCGTAAAGGACTACTACGACGTGGACCCCGACCTGGCCGTGAACGTGAAGAGCCGCATGCAGGAGTTTGAGGCTCTGGTAAAGCGCACCCACGACAACAACCTCAAAGTCATCATCGACTTCATTCCCAACCACGTAGCCCGCACCTACAAGTCGGATGCGCGGCCGGCGGGGGTAGTGGACCTGGGCGAGAAGGACAACAAAACCAAGGCCTTCGCGCCCAACAACAACTTCTACTACCTGCCCGGCAAGTCGTTTGTGGTGCCGGCGGGCTACAACCCGCTGGGGCCGCTAACCGGCCCGCGCGAGGACAAGAAGTTTCAGGAAGTGCCCGCCAAGGCCACCGGCAACGACGTGTTTTCGGAAGCGCCCAAGGTGGACGACTGGTTTGAAACCATCAAGCTCAACTACGGCGTCGATTACCAGAGTGGGCGCGCCAAGCACTTCGAGCCCATTCCGGATACCTGGCTGAAAATGCGCGACATTCTGGTGTTTTGGACCAAGAAGGACGTGGACGGCTTCCGCTGCGACATGGCCGAAATGGTGCCCGTGGAGTTCTGGGCCTGGGTGATTCCGGAGCTCAAGAAGGTAAAGCCCGACCTCATCTTCATCGGCGAAGCCTACGACGCCAAAACCTACAAGATGTACATCGAGCAGGGCCACTTCGACTACCTCTACGACAAGGTAGGCCTCTACGACGGGCTGCGCCGCCTGATGCGCGGGGAGGGTACCACCGAGGATATTACCAAGGTGTGGAGTGAGGAAAGCCGCGGCTTCTCGGGCCACATGCTGCGCTTCCTGGAAAACCATGACGAGCAGCGCATTACCTCCAAAGACTTTGCCGGCAACCCCCGCGCCGCCATTCCGGCCATGACGGTTTCTGCCACCCTCGGTACCGGCCCCGTAATGTTGTACTTCGGGCAGGACGTAGGCGAGCCGGCCCACGGCTCCGAGGGCTTCTCGGGTGAGGACGGCCGCACGACCATCTTCGATTACTGGGGCGTGCCGGAGCACCAGAAGTGGATGAATGGGGGTAAGTTCGACGGTGGCAAGCTCAGCGAGGAGCAGAAGCAGTTGCAAGCATTTTACTCCCGGCTACTCAACCTCAGCAGCCAGAACGAGGCCATCCGCCGGGGTCGTTTCTATGAGCTACAGGATGCCAACAACCTGGGCAGCCAGTACAACCAGCGCCAGCTGTACACCTACCTGCGCTTCACCGACAAGCAGCGCCTGCTCATCGTAGCCAACTTCAGCCCCGATAAAACCTACCGCCCCACCATCCGCATCCCGAAGGAAGTGATGCAGCTGATGGGCTTGGACCCCACTCAGTTCCACACCTACACCGAACTGCTCAGCCAGGCCCCGGCCGTAGAAACCCTCAACCTCACGCTGGCTCCCCAAAGCGCCTACATCTTCGAAATCAAGCCGAAAGAGTGAGGAGGAGATGAGGAGATGAGGTAAGAAGTGACAGGAGAGAATAAGGTAACTGTCATCCTTCGCTTAGGCTCAGGATGACAAACAGTTCACCTCATCACCCCATCACCTCTTCACTTCATCACCTTTTACCTCATCACCCGACCTTCCTACCCCCTAACTTCCCACCAACCCATGGCAATTAGTGCAGCGGCTGCGCCCACCAGCACCCGCGAAAAACCCCGCCTGAGCTTCTGGCAGATCTGGAACATGAGCTTCGGCTTTCTGGGCATCCAATTTGGCTTCGAGCTGCAGAACTCCAACGTCAGCCGCATCTTCGAAACCCTGGGAGCCAACAAGGACGACATTCCGATTCTGTGGATTGCTGCCCCGGTAACTGGCCTGCTGGTGCAGCCCATCATCGGCTACCTCTCCGACCGCACCTGGAGCCCGCGCTTTGGTCGGCGCCGGCCATTCTTCCTGATTGGAGCCATTCTGGCCTCGCTGGCCCTGCTGGTGATGCCCAACTCCTCGGCCTTATGGATGGCGGGCGGTATGCTCTGGGTTATGGATGCTAGCATAAACATTTCCATGGAGCCCTTCCGCGCTTTCGTGGGCGACAAGCTGCCCTCGGAGCAACGGACTTCGGGTTTTGCCATGCAGAGCTTTTTCATCGGGGTAGGCTCGGTGGTAGCAGCCCTGCTGCCCTGGATATTTACTAACTGGCTGGGCATGAGCAATACCGCCCCGGCCGGCGAGATTCCACCCTCCGTGAAATGGGCCTTCTACGTGGGGGCGGCAGCCTTTCTCAGCTCGGTTATCTACACCGTGGTAACCAGCACCGAGACGCCGCCTGAGGACATGGAAGCGTTCCGGGCCGAAAACGCCAAGGTAGGTATGTGGGACGGCCTGCGCGAGTCGTTTGCCGGCATCTTCCACATGCCGGCCGCCATGCGTCAGCTGGCCGTGGTGCAGTTCTTCACTTGGTTTGCGCTGTTCTCGATGTGGATTTACGCCACCAACGCCGTAACCAGCAACATCTACAACATGCGCGTGGACGCGCCGCTGTATGAGAAACTGAAGACGCAGATAACCGGCGCTCCGGCGGCTAACGCCAATGCTAAGGAGCTGGACGGACTGAAGCGCGACGTAGCCGAAATCGATAAATTCCAAGCCGATAAAACCGATAAAGTGATTAGCCTGAATATGGCTAGCTACGCCGTGGACAAAGCTCAGCTAACGGAGCAGGACAAAGCCACGGCCAAGCGCGTGCGGCAGCAGTACAACGACGGCGCCGACTGGCTAAGTCTGTGTTCTTCGGTGCGTAACGGGGTAGCGGCTGTTTTCGCCTTTATCATTCCGCTGATTGCGGCCCGCACCAGCCGCCGCCGCACCCACATGCTCTGCCTGCTGCTCGGCGGCCTGGGTCTGGTGTCCTTGAAGTTTATCACCAACCCCGACTACATCATCGTGTCGATGAGCCTGGTGGGCATTGCCTGGGCCAGCATCCTCTCCATGCCGTACGCCATCCTGGCGGGCTCTTTGCCGGCTAACCGCATGGGCTACTACATGGGCGTGTTCAACTTCTTTATTGTGATTCCGCAGATTGTAGCGGCCACCATTCTGGGCTGGTTTACGGTGAACTTGTTCCAGGGCAACACCCTGAATACGCTGGTGTTGGGCGGGGCCAGCATGGTCCTGGCCGGCCTGCTCACCCTGCGCGTCCGCGACGACGACGATACCCACGCTGCAGCTGTCATGGAAAACCCCGGCTACGATACCCCGGTACTCACCAATCCGCGGGCATAACCCTACCCCCATTTGAGTACGAAAACCCCGGCCCCCTTTGCAGCCGGGGTTTTCACGTTTTTATGGGGTAGCTACCGGCTATGCCGCACCGCCCCCTGGCACGGGCAGCACCGAAATCAGGCTCCGTATTTCTACGCAGTTAGTTGGCTGGAAAATCAGCATTTAACCGGCAACGGCAACCCCCTGCTTCCTCGTATTTCTTAGTCGCGCCACGCTCCTGCTTTCCCTTATCCTAAACACCGTGGCCTGCGTTGGCTTAGCTGCTTTCTATGGCGTTTACTACGATTTTCTTCGGGCTGTTCTTCGGTATTTTTCTGGTGGTGCTCGTGTTGCTGGTGGTGTCGCGGCGGCGCCTGCAGCCCACTAACATCCGGCCCCGCGTGAGCATTCTGATTGCCGCGCGCAACGAAGAAGCCACTATCATCCGCTGCCTCACGGCCCTGACCAGGCTCAACTACCCTGCCGGGCAGCTGGAAATCCTCATCGGCGACGATGCCTCCACCGACAACACGGCCGCGCTGGTTGAGGAGTTCATCCAGGACAAGCCCCAGTTCCGGCTCCTGAGCATCCGGCAGCGCCTGGGCACGGCCCGGGGCAAGAGCAACGCCCTGGCCCACCTCTGCCGCGCCGCCACCACCGAGTACCTCCTGTTCACCGACGCCGACATGGCTCTCCACCCCGATTGGGTCCAGACCATGCTGGCCGCTGCCCCCGAGGGGGTAGGCATCGTGACGGGCATTACCACAGCCGAGGGTAACCTGTTTGGCCGCCTCCAGGGCCTCGACTGGCTGTTTGGCCTCAGCCTGATCCGAATGCTGACCGATCTGGGCCTGCCCATTACGGCCGTCGGCAACAACATGCTGGTGACCCGCAAGGCCTACGAGTCGATTGGGGGCTACGAGGCGCTGGCCTTCAGCATTACCGAGGACCTGCAGCTGTTTGAGAAGGTAGTGGCCCAGGGCTGGGGGTACCGCAACATCATCACACCCAGCGCCCTGGGTATTTCGGTGGCCCAGCCTACGGTGCAGTGCCTGCTGCAGCAGCGTAAGCGCTGGATGAAAGGTGCCGTGCGGCTACCCTGGCAGCTGAGCCTACTGTTCAGCTCCTACAGTATTTTCTACACCATTCTGGGCTGGCCCGGTCTGCTGCCGCCCGAAACCATTGGGCTGCTGTACGGAGCCAAAGTAGCCTGCCAAACGCTGTTTCTGCTGATTACCCTGCGCCAGGCCGGCCACCGCGAAAACCTGGCCGTGCTGCTGGTGTACGATGTGTACCTGCTGTTTATGTCGTTGGCGGTGCTGGCTTATACGTGGTGGCCCTCCGGCATTCAGTGGAAGGAGCGGCGTTACCGCTGGGCCGAGGGGTAGGAAACTACCGGCCGGTTTGCAGCCAGGCGTAGGCCGGCATTTCCTCGGTAAAGACCCGGATAGCCAGGCCACTGCCGCTGTTGTTGAACTCAGCCAGGCGCGGCTCCAGTACCTCGGCATAGTAGGGGGTAGTAAAGTACGCCAGCCGCCGGTCGGGGCCGGGCAGCGCCTGCTGAAACGCGGTGGCAAACTCCTGCAGAATCCAGTGCAGATCGGCTACATCGGCCAGGCCGCGGCTGCGCAAATCTATCAGCCACTGCCGGGCCTGCTGCTGTTCGGCCAACTGCAGGGCAGCCAGGTAGCCGGCGCGGTGCTCGGCCGAGGTGGCCGGCCGCGTCCAGCGCATGAACAGCACGTGCAAATCGGGGCGGTAGGAAATACGCAGGTAGTCAGAGTCAAAAGCAGACATTCTTAGAATAGAGTAGCAGCAAACCGGTAAGCTCCACCGTAGTGTTTTTATTTTACAAAACAGCTGATTTCCGGTGATATTCGCCGCAGGCGGCAGCCCGTGTGAGCGGGCCGGAGCGCGGTAAACCAGTGTGTGCACAGTACGGCCCCGGGGCGGGGCAGGTTGATGCAGCCGCCGAGCATTGTATTTGTCTTTCGGCGCGTAACTTCCCGCTGCATTCCACTCACTCTAGTTTATTCCGAATGACTCGCAACCACTTGTTGCTGCTGGGCCTGGGAGCCTCGCTGGCATACCAGCCCGCTCAGGCTCAGCAAAAACCAGCTACCAAGCCCGCTACCGTTACCAAAGCGGCCACTGCTACCGCCGGCGGCGCCCGCCTGGTAGAAAAAGTAACCCGCAAGGGCTCGGAGCTGGTAATTCCGTACGAAAAGTACGTGCTGCCCAACGGCCTTACCCTGATTATCACCGAAGACCACTCTGATCCGCTGGTGCACGTGGACGTAACCTACCACGTAGGCTCGGCCCGGGAGCAGATCGGCAAGTCGGGCTTTGCCCACTTCTTTGAGCACATGATGTTCCAGGGCTCCGATAACGTAGCCGACGAGCAGCACTTCAAGACCGTAACGGCCGCCGGCGGTACCCTCAACGGCACCACCAACCGCGACCGGACCAACTACTTTGAGACGGTGCCCAGCAACCAGCTGGAAACGGCCCTGTGGCTGGAGGCCGACCGCATGGGCTTCCTGCTGGATGCCGTAACCCAGCAGAAGTTTGAGGTGCAGCGCTCCACCGTGAAAAACGAGCGGGGTCAGAACTACGACAACCGCCCCTACGGTCTGGCCTCGGAAAACGTGGCCCGCACCCTTTACCCCTACGGCCACCCCTATAGCTGGCTGACCATCGGCTACCTCGAAGACCTGGACCGCTCCGACGTAAACGACCTCAAGAACTTCTTCCTGCGCTGGTACGGCCCCAACAACGCTACCCTCACCGTGGGCGGCGACGTGAAGCCCCAGGAAGTAGTACGCCTGGCCGAGAAGTACTTTGGCCCCATCAGCAAGGGTCCGGCCGTAGCCGCCCAGAAGCTGGCCGCTCCCCAGCTCAGCCAGGACCGCTACGTGAGCTACCAGGACAATGTGCGCCTGCCCATGCTGCAGATGGTGTTCCCGACGGTGCCCAACGGCCACCCCGATGAGTACGCCCTCGATGCGCTGGCCGAAATCATCGGGCAGGGCAAAAACTCGCTGCTCTACAAAAACCTGATTAAAACCCAGCAGGCCGCTCAGGCTCAGTCGTACAACAGCTCCTCGGAGCTGGCCGGCGAGTTTGCCCTTATTGCCCTGCCCTTCCCTGGCAAAGGCCTCGACAGCCTGGAAACCCAGCTGCGCCGCAGCCTGCTGGAGTTTGAGCGCACCGGCGCTACCCCCGAGCAGGTGGCCCGCTTCAAGGCCAGCACCGAAGCCCAGGTGGTAAACAGCCTGGCCAGCGTAAACGGCAAGGTTAGCCAGCTGGCCGCCAACCAAACCTTCTTCGGCAACCCCAACCGCCTGCCCGAGGAGCTCAAGCGCCTGCGCGCCGTAACGCCCGCCGAGGTGAACCGCGTGTACAACCAGTACCTCAAAGGCAAGCACGCCGTTATTCTGAGCGTGGTGCCCAAGAGCGGCAGCGTGAAGCCCGCCAAGGCCGATAACTACACCGTATCGAAGGAGGGCTACAAAGCTCCCAACTACGGCTACGACGGCCTGACCTACGTGAAAGCCAAGGACAGCTTCGACCGGAGCCAGCAGCCCAAATCGGGCACCAACCCCGTGGTGCAGGTGCCCCAGGTGTGGCAGGCTTCCCTGGATAATGGCCTGCGCCTGATGGGCTCGCGCAACACGGAAATCCCGACGGTGACCATGCTGCTGACCATCCGCGGCGGCCACCGCCTGGAGCAGGCCATGCCCGGCAAGGCCGGTATTGCCTCCCTCACGGCCAGCCTGCTGAACGAGGGCACCCAGAAGTACACCGGGGAGCAGTTCAGCTCGGAGCTCGACAAGCTGGGCAGCACCATCCGGGTTTCGGCCGGCGATGATAACACAAC
This sequence comes from Hymenobacter sp. DG01, assembly GCF_006352025.1. Taxonomy (NCBI): domain Bacteria; kingdom Pseudomonadati; phylum Bacteroidota; class Cytophagia; order Cytophagales; family Hymenobacteraceae; genus Hymenobacter; species Hymenobacter sp. DG01. Next base: position 3,614,687 of record NZ_CP040936.1, on the reverse strand, counting down.
CATCTACGTGCAGAGCCTGACCAAGAACCTGCCCGCTACCATGAAGCTGCTGGAGGAGCGCCTGCTGCGCCCCCGCTTCGATGAGGCCGACTTCGCCCGCCTCAAGAAGCAGACCCTGGAGGCCATTGCCAACCAGAACACTCAGCCCGTTGTCATTGCCAACAAAACCTACGACCGGCTGGTGTATGGCCCGGCCAACATTATGAGCGTGCCCGCCAGCGGCACCACGGCCTCCGTTACCAGCCTGACTCTGGACGACGTAAAGCAGTTCTACCAGCAGAACTACGCCCCCAACGTGAGCTACCTGGTAGCCGTGGGCGACGTAGATCAGCCCACGCTCACCAACCAGCTCGGCTTCCTGAAGGGCTGGACGAAGAAAGAGGTAAGCCTGCCGGCCGGCGAAACCGCCGCCCAGCCCGACAAAACCCGCATCTACTTCGTGAACAAGGACGGGGCCGCTCAGTCAGAAATCCGGGTGGGGTACCTCACGCCGCTTACCTACGACGCTACCGGCGACTATTACCGTGCCTACCTTTCGAACTATATCCTGGGCGGGGCCTTTAACTCGCGCATCAACCTGAACCTGCGTGAGGACAAGGGCTACACTTATGGCGCCCGTTCGGGCTTCCAGGCCACGCGCTACGTAGGCCCTTACACGGCCAGCGCCGGCGTGCGCGCCGATGCCACGGCCGCCTCGGTGAAGGAGTTCATGAAGGAAATCCAGAACTACCGCAACGGTATTACCGATGAGGAGCTGCAGTTCCTGCAATCGTCGGTGGGCCAGAACGACGCCCTGCGCTACGAAACCGGCCAGCAGAAGGCCGCCTTCCTCTCGCGCTTGCTGGAGTACGACTTGGGCACCGACTACGTGAAGCAGCAGAACGACATCCTGAAAGCCCTGAAGAAGGAAGACGTGCAGACCATTTCCCAGAAATACCTGCCCGCCGACAAGATGTACATTGTAGTGGTTGGCGACCGGGCCAAGGCTTTCCCCGGCCTCGCGGAGCTGGGCTACGAAGTAGTAGAGCTGGACGCCGAAGGCAACCGCGTGGCGGCCGCTGCTCCGGCCCCTGCCCCGGCTGCTTCCGTTACGCCCCCGGCCGAGAATGAGAAGATGAAAATCAAGACCAAAGACGCCGACGGTAAAAAGGAGAAGCGCAAAGCCAAGAAAGACAAAGAGGACGCCAAGTAACCACTAGGTTTTCCTACCCCCTGCAAAAGCCTGAACCCAGTGGGTTCAGGCTTTTTCGTATTTATGGCAATCCTCTATCTACCGTTTCCGGGCCCTATTCTATGAAATCAATCCTCTCCTATGCTAGAATACTTCTGCTCTGTATGGCACTGGCTGCCTGGGGCAGAATCTTTTGTGAGTCCCAATCGATGATGAGTTGGAAAGAACTGGCCGGCAAACCCATTACGCTGTGGATGAAGACGGCAGCGCAGAACTTTGCCGCTGAGTTCTTCTTCTTTGGGATCTGGCATATTCTGGCAAGCGCCACCTATGGCATATATCTTTTGATATCTCGCAAAGGCATTTCACTGGGGCGCAGAGTAATTGCTGGCATTCTGAATGGATTTGGGTGGGCTTTAGTAGTGCTTTGGGCGAATAACATGCTGCAAGCCTGGCGGACACAAGAAGTGTATTCTCTGCTCTGCCTGTACGCCGCACTAGGGGGCATATTCGCGCTGTTGCACTACAAAGAGTTTGTTTACGCCAAGGCATAAACCTGGTGCCGCCCCTGGCGGCAGGCTCAGGCGACTGACCGCCATGCCGGCTGCCATAAAACACTCACGGAACCTCTTGCCCGGCTTCGCGTGTAGCCTAGATGCAGCCGCCGGGGCGAAATACGTATCTTTCCCAAGCCCATATTAGGCGGCAAACCTATGGTAGTGGAGAAAGACCCCGCAACGACCCGGGCCCTGGACGATGTACTGGCCCGCCTCGATGCCTTTAAGCGCAAGTTTTACCTGAGTCTGCTGGTTCGCGGAGCCCTCGTGGCTGGCGGCCTGCTGCTCAGCTTATTCCTGGTGTTCAACCTGCTCGAATACTTCCTGTACCTGCCCACCTGGGTGCGGGCCGGGCTGCTGTTCGGGTTTGTAGCGGGCATGCTTTACGCCTTCGGGCGTTGGATCTGGCAACCCCTGGCGGCCCTGACTAACCTGCGCCGTATGCTGAGCGATGAGCAAGCCGCCCGCAGGGTAGGGGAGCTGTTCCCGGATGTGCAGGACAAGCTCCTGAACGCGCTGCAGCTGCGCGGCCAGGCCCAGGAAAACGCTTTGCTGGCCGCCAGCCTGGAGCAGCGCGCCGGGCAGCTACGCGGCGTGGAGTTCAGCCAGGGCATTAACATTCAGGCCCAGACCAAGCCCCTGTGGAAGTACGTGGCTATTCCGGGAGCCGTGGTGGTGTTGCTGCTGCTGGTGTACCCCAGCCTGTTCGTGCAGGGCACCGAGCGGATTCTGAACTACAATCAGAAGTATAGTCCGCCTGCTCCATTCCGCTTCGTGGTGGAAAACAGGAACCTCACGGCGTTCAAAGGCGAAGACTTTACCTTGAACGTGACGGTAGAGGGCGAGGCCCTGCCCAACGAAATCAGCATTGTGTACGGCGGCCGGGAGCGTCACCTGGTGCGCGAAACCGGCAACCGCTTCCGCTACGACTTCCGGCAGCTGCGCGAAAACGTGGAATTCCAGCTGGTCGCCGCCGGCTTTACCTCCCCGGAGTACGACCTGACCGTGAAGGCCCGGCCCAACCTGCGCGACTTTACCGTGCGGGTTTCCTACCCCACCTACTTGGGCAAACCCGCCGAAACCATCCGCAACTCCGGCAACCTCACGGTGCCCGAGGGCTCAGACCTGCGCTGGGAGTTCCAGACCGAAGCCACCGACCAGCTGCAGCTGAAGTTCCGCAACCCCGATGAGGTAGTAAGCGCCCAGCCCGACGACGAGCAATTTCTGCTTTCCCGCCGGGCCATGCGCAGCCAGCAGTATTCGGTACACCTGCGCAACGCCAACAGCCTCAACCGGGACCCCATCGAATACCAGATTACCGTCATTCCGGATCAGGTGCCCGACGTGACGCTGGAAGCGTTTCAGGATACTACCTCCTTGCGCTACCTCGCCCTGGGCGGCAACGTGCGCGACGATTATGGCCTTTCTCGCCTGCAGCTGCATTACCGCGTGCTGAGCAAGGGCCGCCCGAATGCTGCTTACCAGACCCGCGCCCTACCCCTGGGCAGCGGCCCAAGTCAGAGCTACGCCTACCAATGGGATGTACGCCCCTTGAACATGCGCCCCGGCGACCGGCTGGAGTACTTCGTGCAGGTGTGGGACAATGATGGCGTGCACGGGCCGAAGTCGGCGCGGAGCCGCACCGCCGAGTTCCGCCTGCCCTCGCGCACTGAGTTACGCCAGCAGCTGGCTTCTCAAAGTCAGGCTGTGCAAAGCCAACTCAGTCAGGCCGCCCAGCAAAGCAAGAAGATGGAGCGGGAGCTAGCCAAGGCCGAGGACAAGCTGAAAGTAAAGCGCGACCTGAACTTCCAGGACCGCAAGCAGCTGCGCGACATGCTCGACCAGAAGCAGCAGATGGACCAAGCCCTCGACGAGCTAAAGCGCCAGTTTGAGCAGCTCCAGGAGCAGCAAAACCAGCTGGACCCGCAGAAGAATGAGGAGCTGGCCCAGAAAGCTGAGGAGCTGAAAAAGCTGATGGAAACCCTGCTCGACCCCGAGACCAAGAAGCTCTATGAGGAGCTGCAGAAGTTGCTGGAACAACAACAAGACCAAAACCAGCCCGAGATGCAGCGCCTGATGCAGCAGCTCGAAAACAAGGAGAATACCCTGCAGAAAGAGCTGGAGCGGGCCCTGGAAATGTTTAAGCAACTGCAGTTTGAGCAGAAGCAGGACCAAGCCCTGGAAAAGCTCCAGCAGCTGGCCCAAGAGCAGCAGAAGCTGGCCGACGAAACTCAGAAGAACGACAAGAACAACCCTGACAATAACCTCAGCAAAGACCAGCAGCAGCAAAAGCAGCAGGACCTGAAGCAGCAGCAAGCCGAGCAGCAGCAGAAGTTCGACGAGCTGAAGCAGGACCTCAAAGACATGAAGGAGTTGGACCAGCAGCTCGGCGGCGAAAACCAGGCCGACGAGATGAAGCAGGACCAGCAGCAGGTAGATGAGCAGCAGCAGGACAGCCAAGAGCAGCTGGGCAAAAATCAGAACCAGAAGGCCAGCCAGAGCCAGAAGCAGGCCGCCCAGAAAATGCAGCAGATGGCCCAGAAGATGCAGCAGCAGATGAACGAAGAAGAGCAGGACCAGCAGCAGGAAAACATCGACGACCTGCGCGACATCCTCGAAAACCTGCTCAAGCTCTCCTTCGATCAGGAAAACCTGATGAAGCAGTTCCGCACCGTGGATCAGTCGGACCCGCGCTTTGTGCAGCTCGGCCAGACCCAGCGCAAGCTCAAGGACGATGCCCGGGTGGTGCAGGACTCGCTGTATGCCTTGGCCAAGCGCGTGTTCCAGATCAAATCGTTCGTGACGCGTGAGGTAGGCGAGATGAACGGCCGCATGGACGAAAGCCTCGACCAGATTCGGCAGCGCAACGTGGGTAGGGCTACCAGCTCCCAGCAGCTGGCCATGACCAGCATGAACAACTTGGCGCTTATGCTAAACGATGCGCTCCAGCAAATGCAGGAACAGCAGCGCCAAAGCCAGAGCCAGCAACAACAGGGTGGCGGTAAGCCGGGCCGCAAAAAGAAGAAAGGCAGCTCGGCCGGCGAAGGCCAACTGGGCCGCATGCAGCAGCAGCTCAACCAGCAGATTCAGCAGCTTCAGCAGAGCGGTAAGCAAGGCCGGGCCCTCTCCGAAGAGCTGGCTAAACTAGCTGGGCAGCAGCAAATGCTCCGGCAGGCTATGCAGGAGCTGGAGCGCATGCAGCAGAAAGGCGGCGGCAAACCCGGAAACAATAAAGACGGGAAAGGCCAGGACGGCGCCGGGGGCCTCGGCGACGTCAAAAAAATGATGGAACAAACCGAAACCGACCTCGTAAACAAGCGGCTGACGGAGCAGACTATCATGCGCCAGCGCCAAATCCTGACTCGTTTGCTGGAAGCCGAGAAGTCGGCCCGGGAGCGGGACCAAGATGATAAGCGCGAAGCGCAGACGGCTCAGAACCGCCCGCCTGTGTTTCCGCCGGCGTTTCAGCAATACAAACGCCAGCAAAACCGGCAGACGGAGCTGCTCCGCACCGTGCCGCCGGCCCTCACGCCGTACTATCAGCGGGAGGTAAGTGAATATTTTCAAAAAATGAAGTAGCGTTCAGCTACTTTTACCGCCCCAACGCCGTCTTCCCTTTTTCTTTTCTATGAAGCAGGTTAAAATTCAGATTCCTTCGCTCGTCGAGAACATCCGCGTGGTGGAAAGCTTTATCGACAACTCGAAGGATACGTTTCACATCGAAGACGATATCTACGGAAACATTATGGTGGCCGTCACGGAGGCGGTAAACAACGCTATCCGGCACGGCAATAAGTTCGATAAAGACAAGAACGTCTTCCTTTCTCTGTTCGTGGATCAGGACCGGGTGAAGTTTGAAATCGAGGATGAAGGCACCGGTTTCGACTACACCAACCTGATTGACCCCACGGCCCCCGAAAACCTCGAAAACCCCGGCGGCCGCGGCATCTTCCTGATCCGCCACTTGGCCGATGAGGTAGAGTTCACCAAGGATGGCCGCAATGTGCAGCTCACCTTCATGCTACCCGCTCCTTCGGCCTCCGAAGCTGGCTCGGCCGTGAACGGCGCCGAAACCGCTACCCACTAGTTTTTGCTTGCAATGAGCGACCTGCCCACCGAGTACGACGATCAGGAGCACGATGACTTCGGCCACGACGAAGGCCCAGGTATTGAGTTTCTGGTAGAGGATGTTGATTTCGAGCTGGCCGACGCCCAGGACCTGACCTCCTGGATTGAGCGCGTAGCGGAGGTGCACGAGCATGAAATTGTGCAGCTCACCTACATCTTCTGCTCCGATGAATACCTGCACAAGGTAAACATGGAGTACCTGGAGCACGACACCTACACCGACGTCATCACTTTCGATAACGCCGACGACGCCGACATCATTGAAGGCGACATCTTTATTTCGGTGGAGCGCGTGCGCGAAAATGCCCAGATCCACGGCGTTTCGTTCCGCGACGAGCTGCACCGCGTGATGATTCACGGTGTGCTGCACCTGCTTGGCTACGCCGATAAGGATTTGCTCAGCCAGACCGCCATGCGCAAGAAAGAAGACGACTGCCTGCTGTTGCGCACCTTCTAAGGGGGTAGGACATCTGATATACTAAGAAACGCCCGCCCTTCAGGTGGGCGTTTTTGTGAGGTGTCTGGTCGGTTGATGTTACTGACATTTGGGTAGATATAGGGGGTAGGGATGATGCAATAAATGGCACGGTCGGCGCGGCTGTTATAGAAAGAACGTCATTCCGAGCTTGTCGAGGAACCTCGCGTGCTGATGTTGCAACGCTATTCATATATCAGCACGCGAGATTCCTCGACAAGCTCGGAATGACGTTCTTGTTAGACATGTAATGCTACCTATCCGCACGCACTCTACTATCTTTCCGTAATGGCTGCTACCCCTCCTTACCTGCCTATCATCCGGGGCGATGCGCTGGATTTCTACCTGAGCCAGGGTTACTACCGGATGCACCAGGACCTGTTTACCTGCCGTTTCCTACCCCTCGACGACGACCTATACACCGTGCACTGGCTGCGGCTGATGCTCAGTCAGGTGCAGTACGGCCCGGAGCAGCGCCGCCTGCTGCGCTACAACGAGCGGTTTACCACCGTTATCCGTCCCTTTCGGCTCACAGAGGAATATGAGGAGTTGTACGCCCTCTACCGCAGCTCCATCACCTTCGATGCGCCCGAAACGGTAGAAGCGTTTCTGCTGGCCGGCGCCACCCACAACGTGTTTACTACCGAGGTGATTGAGGTGCGCGACGAAGGCCAGCTGATTGCGGTGGGCATTTTTGACAGCGGCGCCCGCAGCATTGCCGGCATCATGAACTTCTACCACCCAGCCTACCGCAAGCACAGCCTGGGCAAGTACCTGATGCTGCTCAAAATAAACCAGGCCTTACACCTGCACAAAGCCTACTACTACCCCGGCTACCTGGTGCATCGCTACCCCAAGTTCGATTACAAGCTGTTTCCCTGTCTGGCTGCCACGGAAGTGTTTGATGCTGCCACAGGCCAATGGCTGCCGTTTTCGTGGGAGGCGGTGGCTGCTCAATCAGCTGAATTGCTGGCCGATTGGCCTACTGACTATTTGAATAACGACTTGACCGAATAAGTTGGGTAGCTGTGCTTGGTGAAGATTTCCGCCATGGGCCATCTGCCAGCCACTACCCCATCGTTGCGCGCAAAACAGAAGCGGAGTGCGTATCTTTGCACACGTTTTGAGCGTGTTGCGTGCTGCTTTCTGACCTTGGATTGCTGATCAAGCGCCCGCCCCGAACGCGGGCGTTTTCTGTTTGCAGAAGTCCAAAGCTTCGGCTTCGGGGCTTGTTGAACGACTGAGGACGCTTCTTGTGTTACCCCGAACGAATCAGTCAGCCACCGCTGGCTTCCAGTTCATTGATGCGCGACCTATCCCGGTTGTGCTACAGCCTACCCCGCCATGCAGCAAGAAGAGTACGACGTTATTGTAGTAGGAGCCGGCCACGCTGGCTGTGAAGCCGCCGCGGCCGCCGCCAACATGGGCTCCAAGGTCCTGCTCGTGACGATGAACATGAACACCATCGCCCAAATGTCGTGCAACCCGGCCATGGGCGGGGTGGCCAAAGGCCAGATCGTGCGCGAGGTGGACGCGCTGGGCGGGCAGTCGGGCATCATCACCGACAAAACCATGATTCAGTTCCGGATGCTGAACCGCTCGAAAGGCCCCGCCATGTGGAGCCCACGGGCCCAGAGTGACCGGATGCGCTTTGCCGAAGAGTGGCGCCTGACCCTGGAGCAAACCCTGAACGTGGACTTCTGGCAGGAAGCCGTAATGGGCATCTTGGTGGAGAATGACACGGTAGTAGGGGTGAAGACCCAGCTCGGCATTGAGTTTCGGGGCAAAGCCGTAGTGCTGACCAACGGTACGTTTCTGAACGGCCTCATCCACATTGGGGAGAAGCAGTTTGGGGGCGGGCGCGCCGCCGAAAGCCGCAGCACCGGCATCACGGAGCAGCTGAAGGAGCTAGGCTTTGAGGCCGGCCGCATGAAAACCGGCACCCCGCCCCGCGTAGATGGCCGCAGCCTGGACTACTCCAAGATGGAGGAGCAGCCCGGCGACGAGGTGCCCAGCAAATTTTCCTACCTCGATACGCCGGCTCTAGTGAAGCAGCGCCCCTGTTACATTACCTACACCAACCCCGAGGTACACGAAATCCTGAAGGAAGGCTTCGAGAAGTCGCCGATGTTCCAGGGCCGCATCAAGGGCCTGGGGCCACGCTACTGCCCTTCGGTGGAGGATAAAATCAACCGTTTCGCTGATAAGGACCGCCACCAGATTTTCGTGGAGCCCGAGGGCTGGAGCACGGTGGAGGTGTACGTAAACGGCTTCAGCAGCTCCCTGCCCGAGGACGTGCAGTACCGCGCCCTGCGCAAAATTGCCGGCTTCGAGAATGCCAAGATGTTCCGCCCGGGCTACGCCATCGAGTACGACTTCTTCCCGCCCACCCAGTTGCAGCTGACTCTGGAAACCAAACGCATCAGCAACCTTTACTTCGCGGGCCAGATCAACGGCACCACGGGCTACGAGGAAGCGGCTTGCCAGGGCCTGATGGCCGGCATTAATGCTCACAACAAAGTGCATGGCAAGGAGCCCTTCATCCTGAAGCGGAGCGAAGCCTACATTGGCGTGCTCATTGATGACCTCGTAAACAAAGGCACCGACGAGCCCTACCGTATGTTCACGAGCCGGGCTGAGCACCGCCTCCTGCTGCGCCAGGACAACGCCGACTTACGCCTTACCCCGCTGGGCTACGCCCTGGGCCTGGCCTCGGAAGAGCGTATGGAGCGGGTACGCGAGAAGGAAAATCAGACAGCTGAGGTGGTAGAGCTGCTGAAAAGCTTCGGCATCGAGCCCCAGGAAATCAACGACTGGCTCACGGAAATTGGCTCGGCTACTATCCATGAGAAAACGCGCGCGGTAAACCTGCTGCGCCGCCCCAACGTGGACCTGCCGGCCCTGGCCCGTGTACTACCTGGCCTCACACTGGCCCTGGCGCCCTATGGCCCCGAGGCTCTGGAGCAAGCCGAAATTCTGGTGAAGTACGAGTCCTACCTCGTGAAGGAGCACCAACAGGCCGCGCGCGTGCAGGAGCTGGAAAATTTCCAGATCAGAGGCCGCCTCGACTACCATGCCATGCCCGCCCTCTCGCACGAGGCCCGCGAGAAGCTGCTCAAGATTCAGCCCGAAACTCTGGGCCAGGCTTCGCGCATCAGCGGCGTGTCCCCGGCCGACGTGTCGGTGCTCATGGTGTACTTGGGGCGGTAGAGCCTTGCCATGCTGAGCACTTAGAACGTCATTCCGAGTGGAACGAGGAATGACGTTTCTGTTAGCCAAACCGGCCGCAGATTCTCTCAGGTTCTGCGGCCGGTTTGGTTTCGTACTTTCGTGTTGCGGCGGGTTGCTATGCCGAAAGATTGGCCGCAATCAGCGTAATCAAATTAATCAGCGCAAATCTGTGATTTACGAGCGTTTGGAGAAGTGCCCGGTCTGCGGGAAAACAGAGTTTCGCAACAAGCTGGTAGTAGAAGATAAGTCGGTGAGCAAGGAAAGCTTTGCCATTCAGCAATGCGAGGCCTGCTCGTTTCAGTTTACCAACCCCCGGCCCGACGCCGCCCATATCGGGCGGTATTATGAGTCCGATGAGTACGTGTCGCACAACAGTGGGGCAGGGGGGGTTATCAACCAGGCCTACAAGGTGGCGCGCTTCTTTACCATGCGTCGCAAGGTGGCCCTGGTGAACAAGCTGGCCCCGCGCAAGGGCCGCCTCTTCGACTACGGCTGCGGCACCGGTCATTTTCTGGCCGCGGCCAAGGGCAACGGCTGGCAGGTAGCGGGCTGGGAGCCCAACGAGCGGGCCCGGCAGGAAGCCGCCCAGCGCGTGGGCCACAACCTGGAGCTGCAGGCCGACCTGACCCGGTTTCCGGCCGGATCGTTCGACGCCATCACGCTTTGGCACGTACTGGAACACGTTCACGAGCTGAACGATACCCTGCAGCAGCTCATCCGGTTGTTGAAGCCCGATGGCACCCTGGCTATTGCCGTACCCAACGTGGACAGCCTCGACGCCCAGCACTACCGCCAGGACTGGGCCGCCTACGACGTGCCGCGTCACTTGTACCATTTCACCCCCAAAACCATGACCCAGCTGCTGAAAAAGCATAAGCTGCAGGTACGGGAGGTGTTGCCCATGCCCCTGGATGCTTATTATGTGAGTATGCTCAGCGAAAAGCACCGCGCCGAGCGGGGCGGCGGCATGCTCACGGTGCTGAAGGCGGGTTATAAATCAAACCAATACGCGGCCAGCCACGAGGGCCAGTACTCCAGCCTGATTTACGTAGCCCGCAAACGTCAGCCGGTGGGGTAGGGGAGGGGCTACTGGTTTATCCTACAAAGCATTATCATTCCGGGTTGGGCGAGAAATCGGGGGTAGCCTTTGCGGGGGCGCTCAGGTTTTTCGCCCGGCCCGGAATGACAGTTTTTAGCCGTTCCAGCGTTCAGCCTTGTACCTTCGACGCACGAATCAGACTCCCGGGCCGGTACTACCCCTGGCCTGGCACCAGAGCGATATTCGGGCTACCGGCCTACCCCCCGTAACCTCCGCGAACCTGTTTTCTATGCCTCTCCCTTCCCGAGCCAGTGTGCTCTTGTTATTACTAGGCGCCGCCGGGCTCCACGGCTGCGCGGCCATCAGCTCGCCCGAGGGCGGGGTGCGCGACACGACTCCGCCCAAGCTGTTGCGAACCGTGCCGGCCAACGGTGCCCGCAACGTCACAGGCCAGTCGGTGCGGCTGGAGTTTTCGGAGCAGGTGCAGATCAAGGACCTGCAGAAAAACCTGATTGTGGCGCCTCTGCTCGATGAGAAGAACACCTACAAAGTGCGGGAAGACCGCACGGCCATTACGCTCACCTTCGACAAGCCCTTCGCTCCCAACACTACCTACTCCTTTAACTTCGGCAACTCCATCAGCGACATTACCGAGAGCAACCCGGCCCAGAAGGCCATGGTGAGCTTCAGCACGGGGGCGCAGCTTGACTCCGGCTCGGTGCGGGGGGTAGTGACTGATGTACTTACGCAGGCACCCTATGAAAATGCCTCGGTGGTTTTATATCCCGAAGCCGACACGGCCAACGTGCGGCGCGGCAAGCCTTACTACCTGGCCCGCACCGATAAGCAGGGGCGCTTCGAGCTGAACTACCTCAAGGAAGGCCGCTACCGGGCCTTTGCCCTGGCCGATAAAAACCAGAGCAACCGCTACGAGGAAGGGGAGCGGATTGGCTACCTCTCCGACCTGCTGACCATAGGCCCCACCACCGACAGCCTGAACTTTCGCCTTACCCGCCCCGATACGCGCCGGCCGCTTATCACAACCCAGAAACCCAACCCCACCGATTTCCGGGTGTCGTACAACGAGGGGGTAGCCCAGGTAGCCCTGGCGCCCCTGGGAACCGCGGCCCCCGTCCCGGCCCTCGCCGAAGCCGTGCAGACAGCGGACCAGGGCCGGACGGTGGTGCTCTACCGCACGCCCGCGCTGGCGGAGGGCCGCTACCTGCTCACGGCCACCGACAGCGTGGGAAATACGGGCCGCGACACGGTGAGCGTGCGTTTCCAGGGCAACGCGCCTGCCCGCAAAGGCTCGGCGTACGTGGTGGAGGGCAACCCCCGGGAGGTGTACCGGCAAGGACAGGTGAAGTTTGTCTTTAAGGAGCCCGTGCGCCTGGTCTCGAACAAGTCCATCGGGACGCTGGTGGAGGACTCGGTGAAGCGCCGCCCCCTCCGCCTTCCCCAGGATGGTGCCCTGTCCGCCGACCGCTCTACGCTGGCCCTCGCCCTCAATACCAACGCCCGCCGCAACATTACCATTCTACTTGACAGCAGCGTTGTGGGGAGCATCACGGGGCAGAGCCTGGGCCTGAAACCGCTGCGCCTGCGGGTTACGGAGCAAAACACTACCGGCTCGCTTAGTGGTCCGGTACAAACCAAAGCTACCCGTTACTGGGTGCAACTGCTGGATGCCAGTAGCCAGGTGCAAACAACCCTCGATACCCCCCGCGGTACCTACCGCTTCGACTACCTCTCGCCCGGCACCTACCGCCTGCGGGTATTAATTGACGCCAACCAGGATGGCCGCTGGCAGGGCGGCGACCCGCAGCTGCGCCAGCAGCCAGAGCCTGTGTTTCTGTTTCCCAAAGCCATTGAGATACGCTCCAACTTCGATAACGTGGAAACCCTGAGCTTCTAAGAGCCTATTTCCGCAGCAGCGCCTGGCTCCAGCCTCTGGAGCCAGGCGCTTTCGTTTGCAGGGGTAGGGCACTCCTGCCCTTGGGGTGCTCTGTTTCCTACCCCTCCGTGCTGGCCGAAGGGTAGGATGCCAAGCGGTGTTATCCGGCTTGTTGGGCGTGGTTTGGGATTTGGCTTACGGGGTAGGGCCGGCAGGGGTGGCTTCCTGCTTAAAGTCCTATTTGCCTCTATATAGAACCAGGCCCATAAAGATATCCACAATTGAAATCAGGCTTTCTGGGCACCCAGGCGCTTTTTCTCTGTTTCAGCCCAACGAAATCCACATAGTTTTCCACTAAAAACCGCACAGGGCGCATAACCTGTGGATAACGGTGGGGAAACCTGCGGATAACTCGTGGAGAACTTGCGGAAAAGTTTTTTTGGCGCTTTGCCCACGTTGGCAGCCTCCCGGAGTGATAGCGCGACGGTGGATAAGAGTGGATAACTATCCCCCGAAAATCATACAATCCACATAGCCTTGTGGATGTGAATTGTGGATTTGTGCATAAGCTATGTGGATTGTTAAAAACTGGTTTAACTTCTAGTAAATCAATTAGTTATTATCCACATACCCTGTTGATAGGCGGTGTATAACTCCATTCTTGTGCACATGTTATCCCCGCTGTGCATAACTCTCAAATCTTATCCACTTATACACAGCCCTAACGACGGGTGACAAAAGAGAATTTATTTAAAAAAAGAATTTTAAAAGTTATTAACCTGTGGATAAGCGGACCGACTTCCGTTTCTTCCGAACGCCTCCGAATCGTCGTCCTCACATCTCCCAGGTCGCATCGGGTTTCAGGGGAGCCAGGCAAGACAGCGGGCTTAACCGGTAGGAGCAGGCCATCAGGCAGCCAAATTTCGGAGCAGGCCCAAAGAAGGGCGTTGCCTGAAAACGGATAGGAAGGCGCTTACTTGTTTATAACTAACGAGTTATCCACATCAAGGCGGCACTTTATCCACCGGTCTGGCTTCCGGACAGGAAAATGCACGGCCGCTACAGCGTGGGCGGCGTATAGAGGAGCCAACCCGCGCCTCCTCCCCGCTCATGCCCTTCGACTACAGCCTCGATTTTCGTACCGTTGACTTCCGGCAGCACCCCGAGCTGTACCGGGTGGGCAAGGGCGAGCAGGGTGTGCTGCTGGTACAGCCCTATAAAGGCGAGATTCTGCCCCACTGGCGCTTCCGGACGCCGGAGGTAGCCCAGGAGTCGGGGGAGAAGATTTACGGCCTGTTTGAGGCCTATTTGAAAGCGCACGACTTTGTAGGAGCCGACATGGCGCGCAAGTTCCTGCAGATGGGCTTCACGCGGGCCCGGCGCTACGCCAACCACCGGGGCGGCAAAAAGTACGATGGTCCCGTTCCTGACGACAAAAAAGGCCAGAGCGGCGCCCACGGCCGGGAGGAATTACCCCGTACCCCCGAGGACCCTGCCAAAGCTGCCGCGGCTGCCATTTTCAAGCAGCTGTGGGATAAGGCCAAGCAACACCCCGAGTATGTGCGCCAGCGCGCCGAGTTTGAGGCCCGCTACGGCAAATGACTCCGAGAAGCCTACCTTTACTTTCCCTGAACCTCTACCCTTTTAAAAACGGCTATGCAGACACCAGCCCAATCCTCCAGCACCGACGAAAACGAAATCACCCTCGGCATCGGCATGGGGCCCCTTAAGTTTGGCGCCTCCATGGACGAAGTACGGGCCCTGATGGGCGAGCCCGAGGAAATTGAGGAGTCGGAAGACGACGATGAGTTCGAGCACCAAGCCTGGAACTACCTCGAAGAAGGCTACTCCCTGTACTTCGACCGGGAAGACGACTACCGCCTGAGCTGCATCGAGACGGACCACCCCGGCATCCGCCTCTACGGCGAAGCCATTCATGGCAAGAGCCCTGAAGAAATTCAGGACCTGATGAAGCGCCACGGCCACGAGCAAAGCGAGGTGGAGAAAATGGACACCGGCGAGATGCGTCTTTCCTACGAGAAGGAAATGATTGATATGTACTTCGATGAAAACGAACTGCAGTTCGTCAACTTCGGCGTGTTTATCAACGACGATTTGGAGGTACAGTGGCCAGCTTAACCTGAGTTATCCACAAAAATCCGGGTTTTCCCTGTGGATAAGTTGATAAGGTGCTCATAACCGGGAGTTTTCAACAGCTTGTCCCACTTTGAGAGCTAAAATAACTAGCAAGTAAACTGCCTCATTTCTAGGTGAAAACAAAAAGACCGCTCCGGACTCCGGAGCGGTCTTTTTGTTTTATTCCAAGAATAACTTAGGAAGGCATAATGCTGCGGAACAGCAGAAACAGACCGCCGGCCAGCACCATCGTTACGGGCAGGGTCAGCACCCAGGCCAGGGCAATGTTGCGCACCATCTGGGGGTTGAGGTTCTTGATGCCGCGGTTGGCCACCATACTACCCGCAATGGCCGAGGACAGCACGTGGGTAGTGGAGGAGGGCAGGCCGAAGCCGGTGGAAGCACCAATCATGGCGGCGGCTACCAGCTCCGAGGAAGCGCCTTGGGCATACGTCAGGTGCTCCTTCCCGATCCGCTCCCCAATAGTTTTCACGATGCGCTGCCAGCCAATCATCGTCCCGATGCCCAGAGAAAGAGCTACCATCAGAGAAACCTGCCAGGGGGCATAATCCGTGAAGGTGCGCATCTGGGCAATGCTGTCTTCATACACCTTGCGGTCAGCGGAGCTCAGGGGCACCTTTTCGCTGGCCGTGAGTTTCTTGGCCCGGGTGTAAAGCAGCAGGATAGCCTTCCGGATTTCAAAGCGGGATTGCTCGGGCAGCTGCTTCACGTCGGTTTTGCCGGCGAAAATCTGGTCGAGGGTAGTGGTTTGGGTGCGCACTTCGGCCAGCAGCTTCCGGTCGGCCTCGCCCAGTTCAGCCGGGTTCAGCTTTTGCATTACCTGTTCCACCCGCGTAAGCGAGTCGCGCATATCCAGGGGATTGAGCTTCTGATTCAGGGCGAAGTGCACGGGCACGATGCCAATCAGAATCAGCATAATCAGGCCTACGCCCTTCTGCCCGTCGTTGGAGCCGTGGAAGTAGCTCACCAGGGTGCAGGTCGCAATCAGAATCAGGCGAATCCAGATGGGTGGGGGCTTGCGCTTGTGGGGCTCCTTAAAGATGGCCTTGTTGCGCACGAAGCGCCGCAGCAGAAACATCAGAACAATGGTCAGCGAAAAGCCGAACAGGGGGCTGATGAGCAGGGCCGCGCCGGTTTCGCCGGCCTTGCCCCAGTTCACGGCCGAGGCCCCGCTGCCGGGCAGCAGCGAGAAGGCAATGCCTACCCCCAGGATGGAGCCGATAAGGGCGTGCGAGGAGGAAGAGGGGAGCCCGTAGTACCAGGTGCCTACGTTCCAGATGATGGCCGCCACAATCAGGGCCCCGACCATGGCAATGCCGTGGTACACGTTCTGATCGACGAGGCTTTCTACGGGCAGCAGGTACACGATGCTCATGGCCACGCTGATACCGCCGGCAATAACGCCCACGAAATTCCAGAACGCCGACCACACCACGGCTACCCACGGCCGCAGCGAGTTGGTGTAAATCACCGTCGCCACGGCGTTGGCCGTATCGTGGAAACCGTTGACAAATTCAAACGCGCAGGCTGCTACCAAACAGGCAATCAGCAGCAACAGCACATGAGGCTCTAAGCCAAACATAAAGGGGGGATTGGTGAAGATTCAGTTTCGGTAACCAAAGGTAGGACCGCCCAAAGGGGGCGCAAGATTATGAAATTGTTACCGGACCCACCGACAAGCCCGGCTATCGAGGCGCTAAACGCAAGAAGTAGCGCCGGGTTAGGCCGCGGCCGCTGGAGCTCAGTAATTTATTGAAAGGCAAGGGTTCGGGGCTATTTGTGGGGGTAGGGGTAGGTAGCAAGCTCTAGCTTTGGCTACTTTTGCCACTGAGTAGCAGGAAGAAGGTAGTAAGTTGATAGCTGCCGCTGGTAATGCCGGCGGCCTGTTGCCTTACGGCCTTTGCCTGCCGGCTGCCTTTCCGCCGGTTCCTGCTGCTTACTACCTTCTACTTACTACCCTCCTTCATGAGCAACGAGCAGAAACCCGCCGCCACGGCCGAAAACACCCTGGCCGATATCGTGTCGCACGCCAAGGAATACGGCTTCGTATTCCCTTCCTCGGAAATCTACGACGGCCTGGCCGCCGTGTACGACTACGGCCCCAACGGTGTGGAGCTCAAAAACAACCTCAAGCAGCTCTGGTGGCGGGCCATGACCCAGCTCAACCAGAACGTGGTAGGCATTGACGCGGCCATCTTCATGCATCCGCTCACCTGGAAAGCCTCCGGTCACGTCGATGGCTTTTCGGACCCCATGATTGACAACCTCGACAGCAAGAAGCGCTACCGCGCCGACGTGCTGCTCGAAGACAAAGCCGCCGAGTACGAGAAAAACGGCGAAATAGCCCGCGCCGAAACTCTGCTGGCCGAAATGGGCCGCCTGCTCACGGCCGAGGACCTGGCCGGCGTAAAGCAGCTCATCCTCGACGAGAAGATTATCTGCCCCGTTTCGAAAACCGGCAACTGGACCGATGTGCGCCAGTTCAACCTCATGTTCTCGACGCAGGTAGGCGCCGTGGCCGACGACTCGAGCAAAATTTACCTGCGCCCCGAAACCGCCCAGGGCATCTTCGTGAACTTCCTGAACGTGCAGAAGTCGGCGCGCCAGAAGGTGCCGTTTGGCATTGCCCAGATCGGCAAGGCCTTCCGCAACGAGATTGTGGCCCGCCAGTTCATCTTCCGCATGCGGGAGTTTGAGCAGATGGAAATGCAGTTCTTCGTGCGCCCTGGCACCGAGGGCGAGTGGTACAACCAGTGGAAGGAAACCCGCCGCCGCTGGCACGAGGCCCTGGGCCTGCCCGCCGACAAGCTCCGCTTCCACGACCACGACAAGCTGGCCCACTACGCCAAAGCCGCCGTCGATATCGAGTATGAGTTCCCCTTCGGCTTCAAGGAAATTGAGGGCATCCACTCCCGCTCCGACTTCGACCTGATGCAGCACCAGACGCTCAGCCGTAAGAAGCAGCAGTACTTCGACAACGACATCAACCCCGAAACCGGCAAGCCCTACGGCAACTACGTGCCTTACGTGGTGGAAACCTCGGTGGGCGCCGACCGCCTGTTTCTGGCTACGCTCTGTCAGGCTTACCAGGAAGAAACCATTGTGGAGGGTGAGGGCGAGAAGCAGCAAACCAAAACCCGCAAGCTGCTGCGCCTGCACCCGGCCGTAGCGCCCATCAAGGCCGCTATTTTCCCGCTGGTGAAAAAGGACGGCCTGCCTGAAAAAGCCAACGAAATCTACAACTCCCTGCGCCACGACTTCCCGCTGGTGGTGGAGGAGAAGGACTCCATCGGCACGCGCTACACCCGCCAGGACCTCATCGGCACGCCCTTCTGCATTGCCGTGGATCATCAGACCCTGGAGGACAACACCGTAACGGTCCGTCACCGCGACTCCCGCGAGCAGACCCGCATGCCGATTGCCGAGCTGCGCGGCTACATCGGCGAGGCCGTGAGCTTCTCCCGCATTTTCGAAAAGCTGTAGCACGGACTTTAGTCCGTACACGCCCGGTGCCCAGAAGCACGGCACCGGACGGAACCGAGCCCTGTAGCACGGACTTTAGTCCGTACGGGTCCCGCGCTAGGCCACTGGCGCCGACGGACTAAAGTCCGTGCTACAAACAGAAAGGCCGCCGGATTGCTCCGGCGGCCTTTCTGTTTATACGGCTGAAACTTGCTACCCCCTAGTTTTCGCCCAACCAGGCGGTAGCGTCGCGGCGGGAGGTAAAGTAGTTGAACTCGACTTGGGCCGGAGTTGGGGGTAGGAGGCCAGGGAGCTACCGATCTGGTAACGGTACTGCCCCTCCGATACGACAGCGGCAATAAACAAAGGGCGCGGCAGCTCCTGGGGTAGCACCGTGGAAAGCGGGTGCAGCAGTTCGGCTTCCTCGGTCAGGGAAACGCTGTGCTTCAGGTCCAGGAGCAGCTTGCCCACGTTCCGGGCCAGCATGGCTTCCAGGGCCTGCTGATACGCCTGCCCGAACGATACGCCCGAGCGAGTGGCCGTGAGGTTGAGGTGCAGTGTTTGAGAGGCCGGATGGTAGGTGACAGCCGCATCCGGGGAATGGTAGAGGATCATTGCAATGAAAAATGACAGTCAATACCAGGTATAATACAAATGGTAGATACCGCAATGCACTGACGTATGGATATTTACGCGCCAGGGCTCATGAAATGTTCCCTATACTCAGAATAAAAAATAAAATAACCAACTAACTAACTCAGGCTGAGCTGTAACCTGTCGGCGGGGTTAATGCCGGAGCCGCACCGGATACCTGCCGGGGGTTGCGTACCTTTGCTGCATTTTAGCAGCCTATGTGGAGAAACCTTGCCCTGTTCGTCATTAAGAACCGCCGCCTGCTCATCGGGCTGTTGGCTATTATCACGGTGTTTATGGCCTGGGAAGCCCGGAAGGTGCAGATGACCTACGACTTCGCCCAGGTGGTAGCCCCCGACGACCCCGACATGGTGTACTTCCAGCAGTTCAAGCGGCAGTTTGGCGAGGATGGCAACGTGCTGGTGCTGGGCATGCAGGATAGCTCGGTGTATGAGCTGCGCAAGTTCAATGAGCTGCGCACCCTCACCGATACGCTCAGCAGGGTGCAGGGCGTAAACGGGGTGCTGGGTGTAACGCGCCTACCCCGCCTGGTAAAGGATACCGCCACCCAAACCTTCCGGGCCGAGCCTATCTTCCGCAACTTCCCACGCACCCAGCCCGAGCTCGACTCGCTGATGCGGGTGGTCAACTCCCAGGAGTTCTACAAAGGCCAGCTGATTTCGCCCACCACCGGAGCCACGCTGCTGGCCCTCACCATGGACCCCAAGTACCTGAATTCCAGCCGGCGCGAGGCCGTGATGCAGGAAATTCTGGGCCGCGCTGAGCGGTTTCAGGCGAAGACCGGCATCAAGATGCACTACGCCGGCCTACCCTACGTGCGGGCCACCATGACCACCAAAGTGGCCTCGGAAATGAAGCTGTTCGTGGCCCTGACCATTGTGATGATGGCCGCGACCTTGCTCATGTTTTTCCGAACGTGGTCGGCGGTGGTGTTCCCGCTGCTGATTGTGCTGATTGTGGTGACGTGGTGCATCGGGAGCATGGTGCTGCTGGGCTACAAGATTAACCTGCTCACGGGCCTGATTCCGAGCATCATCATCGTTATCGGCATCCCGAACTGCACCTACCTACTCAGCCGCTACCACTACGACTACCGCAAATCGGGCAACCAGGTGCTGGCCATGGCACGGGTGGTGCGCAAAATCGGGTTGGTAACGCTCATGAACAACACCACCACGGCCATTGGCTTCGTGGTGTTCTGCTTCACCAACATTGCTATTCTGTACCAGTTTGGGCTGGTGGCTACCCTCAATATTTTCGTGGCGTTTGCGGTATCGTTTATCCTGATGCCCATCATCTTCACCATTCTGCCACCACCTACCCCCAAGCAGCTGGAGCACCTGGAGGCCAAGCCCCTGACCAAGCTGCTGGAGTTCTTCGACTACCTGGTGCTGGAGCGCCGGCGCACGGTGTACCTCACGGCTCTGGTTTTGCTGGTGCTGGCTTCGTTCGGGGTAACCAAAGTGAAGTCGGTAAGCTACATGGTGGATGATCTGCCTAAGGACTCGTCGGTAAACTCCGACCTGAAGTTCTTTGAGCAGCACTTCAACGGCGTAATGCCTCTGGAAATGGTGGTAGATACCGGCCGCCCTAAGGGCCTGCTGAAGCTCAAAAACCTGGAGCGGATTGACCGGCTGGAAAACTTCCTGCGCACCCAGCCCGTGCTGACTACCCCCGTCAGCGTGGTGACCTTCCTGAAAGCCTCGACCCAGGCTTTCTACAACGGCAACCCCGAGTTCTATCGCCTCCCCGATAACTCCGAGAAGAACTATGTGTTCAGCTACCTGGCCCGCTCTCAGTCCACGAAGGGCACTGAGGGCCAGCTCACCAGCAAGCTGTTGCGGTCCTTCACCGACAGCACCATGCAGCAGGCGCGCATCTCGCTGAAGATTGCCGACGTAGGCTCGCACAACCTCGATACGCTGATCAACAACCGTATCAAGCCCGAAATCGACCGGATTTTCAAGGGCACGGACCTGAAAGTGAAGCTGACCGGTACCACCATCATCTTCACCAAAGGCAATGAGTACCTGATCGGGACGCTCAAAACCAGTCTCTGGCATGCGTTTTTGCTGGTTGGCGTGGTGGTCCTGATTCTGTTCCGCAGCATCCGGGCGGTGTTCTTTACCCTGCTGCCCAACTTCTTCACCCTGCTGCTTACGGGCGGGATTATGGGCTACTTTGGCATTCCGCTCAAGCCCAGCACTGCCCTGATTTTCAGCATTGCCCTGGGTATTGATGGCGACAACTCCATTCACCTGCTGGCCAAATTCCGGCAGGAAATGGCCGCCAACGGCCGCCGGGTAAAGGCTGCCATTACCACTACGCTTTCGGAGGCCGGTACCAGCATGATTTACACCAGCATTGTGCTGTTTCTGGGCTTTTCGGTGTTTGCCTTCTCAGAGTTCGGCGGTACTAAGGCCTTGGGCCTGTTGATGTCGGCCAGCCTGCTGATTACCAACTTTTCCAACCTGATTCTGCTGCCCTGTCTGCTCGTTACCTTTGAGCACGGCAAGGACGAAGACGTTATCGACCAATCCGGTATCCGTCATTACGACGACAACTACCACGAGGAAGACGATGACCTGGAACTCAACCTCAGCCGCATGCAGGTGCAGCCCAAAGGCATTAGTTCCTAGCCCTAGTCGCCTCACCCCATAGCCTCCTCTCCGAAAAGGAGGGGAGTTAGCTTAAAAATTAAAAATCTAGTTCTACTAGCTCTGCCGCTTCTATCTCTGGTCCTTCCTATCCTTTTTCGGAGAGGGGGCTAGGGGGTGAGGCGACTAGGGCTAAGACTCCCCACTCAATGAACTACCCCGAATACAAGCAGCCGCTCAACTACGGCCAGGTTGGTACCGATATCCTGGCGTGGTGGAAGCAGAACGGCATCTTCGAGAAGAGCGTGAGCACCCGCGAAGGGCAGCCCACCTTCGTATTTTATGAAGGCCCGCCCTCGGCCAACGGCGCCCCCGGCATTCACCACGTCATGGCCCGGACGGTAAAAGACATTTTCTGCCGCTACCAGACCTTGCTGGGTAAGCAGGTGTCGCGCAAAGGCGGCTGGGACACCCACGGTCTGCCCATTGAGCTGCAGGTAGAGAAGGAGCTGGGCATCACGAAGGAGGATATCGGCAAGAAAATCAGCATCGAGGAGTACAACCAGCGCTGCCGCGAAACTGTGATGCGCTTCAAGGCCCAGTGGGACGACCTCACCGAGAAAATGGGCTATTGGGTTGACCTCGATGACCCCTATATCACCTTCGAGCCCGAGTACATCGAGAGCTGCTGGGCGCTGCTCAAGAAGCTCTACGACAAAGGCTACCTCTACAAAGGCTACACCATCCAGCCCTACTCTCCGGCCGCCGGTACCGGCCTCAGCTCCCACGAGCTAAACCAGCCCGGCACCTACCGCGACGTGAAGGACACGACCATCGTGGCCCAGTTCAAGGTGAAGCGCGACGAGAAGTCGGAGCAGCTGCTTGCCGGAGCTGGGGAGGTTCCTACCTACATCCTGGCCTGGACAACGACCCCCTGGACGCTGCCTGCCAACACTGGCCTAGCGGTGGGGAAAGGCATTTCGTATGTGCTGGTGCGCACCTTTAACCCCTATACCGGCGCGCCTATTCGGGTGGTCCTGGCAGAGGCGCTGGTAGGCAAATACTTTACCGACAAGGGCAAGGAGGCTTCGCTGGAGGACTATAAAGCCGGCGATAAAGTGCTGCCCTGGCGCATTGAAGCGAATTTCAAAGGCGCCGATCTGGTAGGGATCCGCTACGAGCGCCTGTTCGGTCACGACAAGGGCTTCCCAGCGTTTGAGGGCGAGGAAAACGCCTTCCGCGTCATCAACGGCGACTTCGTAACCACCGAAGACGGTACCGGCATTGTGCATATTTCGCCCACGTTTGGCGCCGATGACTTCCGCGCTGCTCAACTCGCTGGCGTGCCCGCCCTGCTGGTAGCCGACGACGAAGGCAAGCTGGGCCCGGTGGTGGACCGCACCGGCCGCTACGTAGCTCAGATGGGCGAATTTGGCGGCCGCTGGGTGAAAAACTACGACGGCCACGACCAGAGCGGCGCCGACTACAAAACCCTCGACGAAAGCATTGCCATCCGCATGAAAGGCGACGGCACGGCCTTCAAAGTGGAGAAGTACGAGCACACCTACCCGCACTGCTGGCGCACCGATAAGCCCGTACTTTACTACCCCCTGGACTCTTGGTTTATCAAGACCACGGCGGTGAAACACCGGCTCATCGAGCTTAATAAAACCATCAATTGGCAGCCCGAAAGCACCGGTACCGGCCGCTTCGGCAACTGGCTGGAAAACCTGGTGGACTGGAACCTGAGCCGCTCGCGCTACTGGGGCACGCCCCTGCCCATCTGGCGCACCCAGGACGGCTCGGAGGAAATCTGCATCGGTAGCATTGCCGAGCTGAGCGCCGAAATTGATAAGGCCGTAGCGGCCGAGGTGATGACGCACAACCCCATTGCCACCGGCGAAATGAAGGATTTGCACCGCCCCTACGTGGACGACGTGTTCCTCGTGTCGCCCAGCGGCCAGCCCATGTACCGCGAAACCGACCTCATCGACGTGTGGTTTGACAGCGGCGCTATGCCCTACGCGCAGTGGCATTACCCGCTGGAAAACAAGGCCCAGTTCGAGAAGAACTTCCCGGCTGATTTCATTGCCGAAGGCGTGGACCAGACCCGCGGCTGGTTCTTTACCCTGCACGCTCTGGCGGTGATGTTGGAAGACTCCGTGGCCTACAAAAACGTAATGGCCAACGGCCTGGTGCTGGATAAAAACGGCAACAAGATGAGCAAGCGCCTCGGCAACGCCATCGACCCGTTCAGCACCATTGAGCAGTTTGGCCCCGATGCCACGCGCTGGTATATGATTGCCAACGCTCAGCCCTGGGACAACCTCAAATTCGACCTGAACGGCATCACGGAGGTGCAGCGCCGCTTCTTCGGCACGCTCTTCAACACCTACTCGTTCTACGCCCTCTACGCCAACCTCGACGGCTTCCAGGCCCGCGAGTTCGACCGGGTGCCCTACGAAGAGCTGACCGAGCTGGACCGCTGGATTCTCAGCAAGCTGCAGTCGTTGATTCAGGAAGTACGTGGCTACTACGATGGCTATGACCCCACGAAGGCCGCTCGCGCCATCCAGGATTTCGTGACCGATCAGCTCTCCAACTGGCACGTGCGCCTCTCGCGCCGCCGCTTCTGGAAGGGCGAGCTGACCGCCGATAAAAAGGCCGCCTACGAAACCCTGCAGGAATGTCTGGTAGTCGTGGCCCAGCTCATGGCCCCCATTGCGCCCTTCTTCGCTGAGTGGCTCTACCAGAACATGACCGGCGGTATGCGCGAGGAAGCAGTAGCCAAAAACACCCCACTAGCCCCCGAATCGGTGCACCTCACGCTGCTGGTGCAGGCCAACGAAAGCCGCATCGATAAGGCTCTGGAGGAGCGCATGGAGCTGGCCCAGCGTATTTCTTCGCTCACGCACTCCCTGCGGAAGAAGTCGGTGCTGAAGGTGCGCCAGCCTCTGCAGCGCATTCTGGTACCGGTGTTCAACGAGACTACCCGGGAGCAGGTAGGCAAGGTGGAAGACCTGATCTGCGCCGAGGTGAACGTGAAGCACGTGGAGTTCCTCGACGATACCAGCGGCGTGCTGGTGAAGTCGGTGAAGCCCAACTTCAAGCGCCTGGGCCAGCAGTACGGAGCCAAGCTGAAAGCCGTGGGTGCCCGCATCCAGCAGATGACCCCGGAGGAAATCAGCACCCTCGAAAAAACCGGTCAGCTGGCCGTGGAAATCGACGGCGAGGCCTACACCCTGGCCCCCGACGACGTGGAAATCCGCACCCAGGACCTGCCCGGCTGGCTGGTAGCCACCGACGGCCCGCTCACGGTAGCCCTCGACGTGACCCTGACCGAGGAGCTGCGTCAGGAAGGTGTGGCTCGCGAGCTGGTGAATCGCCTCCAGAACCTGCGCAAAGACAGCGGACTGGAAGTGCAGGACCGCATCCGCGTGACGCTTGGGCACCAGCCCGAGCTGGAAGCCGCCGTGCAGTCGTTCGGTAGCTACATCCGTGAGGAAGTGCAGGCCCTGGCCCTGGATTTCGCTCCTGATCTGAACGGCGGTTCGGTGCTGGAATTTGACGAGTACACCGTGCCTGTGCAGCTGGAAGTAGCAACTGCCTGATGCTGAGGTGCCAACCGGCTCTTGAAAAAGGTCGGTTGGCACACCGGCGCACAAAGTGCTGCGCTGTGTTCTTTCTGCGGTTCAAAAGGGCACAAAATGCCCTTCGAGCTACATACCAATGGCGCAATTACCCGCCTGCCTGCTTCGGTAGCAAAGTCCAAAAATCTTTGTCACTTTGTGCTACGAGAGGGGAGAGGTTCCGAGCCTGACAGAGCGTCAGGGCGAAGTCTCACTTCTAACCTCTCACTTCTCTCTTCGAATGAAGTACTGGAAATACTACCTCGTGGCCTTGCTGGTCATCGTCATTGATCAACTCTCGAAGTGGGCCGTGCACCGCTACATGCCCATGGGTATGCCCGGCGAAATTCCCGTGCTCGGCGACTGGTTTAAGCTGCACTACACCCTAAACCCGGGCATGGCTTTCGGGGTAGAGCTGCCCGCGCCCTACGGCAAGGTTATCCTGACCTTGTTCCGCCTGCTAGCCGTGACGGGCATTAGCTACTACATCTACCGCCTCTGGAAGCAACACGCGCCCAACGGCCTGATCATCTGCATTGCCATGATTCTGGGCGGGGCCATCGGTAACCTCGTCGATTCCATCTTCTACGGTGTTATTTACGACAACGCTCCCTTCGGGGCGCCTACCCCCTGGCTGCACGGGCAAGTCATTGATATGCTGTACGTGGACCTTTACGAAGGCATTTTGCCCGACTCCTGGCCCCTGGTAGGCGGTTCGCACGTTTCGCTCTGGCCGATCTTTAACATCGCCGACTCGGCCATTTTCGTGGGGGTAGCCCTGATTCTGATTTTCCAGAACCGCTTCTATGGGCAGCACCTGGAGGAAGCCCACCCCGTAGCCGCCGATGACGCTACCGCCGCCCAGGCCCGCCGCGACGCAGAGGCATCGGAAGTAGCGTAGAGAATTGCTTAAACAACGCTAAAAAGGCCCGCTGGAACTGTTCCAGCGGGCCTCTTTGTTCTATTAGTTACGCGCTGTCATCCTGTAAGCGAAGAACTTCTCTGCTGCAGGTAATTGTACTACTCCAGCGTAACCGTAAAGTTGGCTTCGGCTAGCTCCTCGGAATGACAGCTAGAGGTGAAATCCTTACCACACTTGGTGCACCAGCGGCTTGATGCGCTGCTCATATACGCCGCGTACGGCCTGCATTTGCTCGGCGGTGAGGGCGGGCAGCGCGGCGGCCTGCAGGTTCGATTCGAGCTGGTCGGGCCGGGAGGCGCCGGGAATCACGCAGCTTACCTCATCAAACATGAGCGCCCAGCGCAGGGCTACGGGGGCGAGGTTAGGCTGGTCGGGGAAGATTTTTTTCAGCTCCTCCACGGCTGCCAGGCCAGTTTCGTAATCTACGCCCGAGAAGGTTTCGCCTTTGTCAAAGGCCTCACCGTTGCGGTTGAACTGGCGGTGGTCATCGGGCGAGAAGGTGGTTTCGCGGGAGAACTTACCGGTGAGCAGGCCACTGGCCAGCGGCACGCGCACAATCAGGCCCACATCGTGGCGCTTGGCTTCCTGGAACAGCAGCTCCGTGGGGCGCTGCCGGAACATGTTGAAGATTAGCTGAACGGTAGTCACGTTGGAGAACATGAGGGCCTTAAGCCCTTCCTCTACTTTCTCCACGCTCACGCCCAGGTTCCGGATCTTGCCTTCGTCCTTCAGGCGGTCAAACACCTCAAAGATTTCGGGGCGGTAGTACACTTCCGTGGGCGGGCAGTGCAGCTGAATCAGGTCGAGGGTTTCGAGCTGCATATTGCGCAAGCTGGCTTCCACGAACTTGCGGAGCGCCTCGGGCTGGTAGGCCTCGTTAACGTGGGGCTGCAGCTGGCGGCCGCATTTGGTGGCCACGTACACCTGCTCAGAGCGGCTGCGCACTAGTCGGCCCACGGCCTTTTCGCTTTCCCCATCGCCGTACACGTCAGCGGTGTCAATGAAGTTGATGCCGCTATCTACGGCTTTGTTGAGGATAGCATCGGCGGTTTCGTGGCTGAACGGGTCGCCCCATTTGCCGCCTACCTGCCAGGTGCCAAGGCTAATTTCAGATATGTTGAAGCCGGTTTTGCCGAGTTTGCGGTAGTGCATGGGGTAGGGAAATGAGGTTAAATAGTTTTGTTGAAGGCAGGGCGTAGGCTGTCATTCCGAGCGAGGCGAGTAATCGGCAGTAATCGGCTGCGGTTCTTTACCAGCCAACCGAGGTTCCGAGCCCTGCTCCAAACGACAGTTTCCGTGTACGCCAAACAGCCGCCGCAAGCTACTGCCCGCCTGCCTATCTTTACTTTTTTCCGCCTCGCTTCCCGTCGTCGTGTCTCAGCCCATTCTGTCCGTCCGCAACCTGACCATCGATTTTGCCAGCCACCGTGGCAACACGCGGGCCGTAGCAGATATTTCCTTTGACCTGCGGCGGGGCGAAACGCTGGCCATTGTGGGCGAGTCAGGCTCGGGGAAGTCGGTGACGTCGTTGGCCCTGATGGGGCTGATTCCGCTGCCGCCCGGCCAGATTACTTCCGGTGAGGCGCGGTTTCAGTCGGAGGCGCTGGGGGAAGTGGATCTGCTTCAGCTCACCGATGAGCAGCTGCAGCGCGTCAGGGGCAACGACATCAGCATGATTTTTCAGGAGCCGATGACCTCCCTGAACCCCGTGTACACCTGCGGCAGCCAGGTAGTGGAAGCCCTGCGCCTGCACACCACGCTCACGGAGAAAGAAGCCGCGGCCCGCACCGTGGAGCTGTTTACGATGGCCCAGCTCCCCCGCCCCGAGAAAATCTTCACAAGCTACCCCCACGAAATCAGCGGCGGCCAGAAGCAGCGGGTGATGATTGCCATGGCCATGGCCTGCAACCCGGCCATCCTGATTGCCGACGAGCCTACCACGGCCCTCGACGTGACAGTGCAAGCGCGCATGCTCCGCCTAATCGACGACCTGCGCCGCCAGCACAACACGGCCGTCATCTTCATCACCCACGACCTGGGGGTAGTGGCTGAAATAGCCGACCGGATTCTGGTGATGTACCGGGGTAGGGTAGTGGAGCAGGGCACTATACTCGATATTTTCACCAACCCCCAGCACCCATACACCAAGGGGCTGCTGGCCTGCCGACCAAAACTTTCAGTTGGTAAAAAAAAGTTACCTGTAGTAGCCGATTTCATGCGTGAAACGGCCGATGGAGGCTTTATTGCCACTGAAACCAGTGCCACGCAAGTCGTTGAGGATGTTGAAGGTGAAAGTGATGGTTTAACCTCTCAAAACGGCAACGAAACCGCCAAAACGTTCCCCGTGGAACATTCTGTTTCACGCCCCGTGGAACCGCATTTTGGGCTGGAAACGGCCCCAGGTGCAGAATCAGGGCAGCCGTTATTATTGAGTACAGATCAGATTGGCGGTAGTGTGCCTGAAGGGCAAGTATCAGAAGATGCTACGGTAAGCTTGGCTGAGAAAGCAGGGGTAGGGCAAGCCGCAGCCCGCGTTGGCTCGGTGCCGCTGTTGCAGGTGGAGAACCTCAACGTGTACTTTCCCATCCGCAAGGGCTTCTTCAACCGGACCAAGGAATTTGTGCGGGCTGTGGATGGAGTGAGCTTCGATATTTACCCTGGCGAAACCGTAGGGTTGGTAGGGGAGTCGGGCTGCGGCAAAACCACGCTGGGCCGGACGCTGCTGCGGCTGGTGGAGCCTACCTCGGGTAGCATCCTGTTCGAGGGAGTGGACCTGGCCACGCTGCCGGCCGACCAGCTGCGCCGCAAGCGCCGGGAGTTTCAGATGGTGTTCCAGGACCCTTACGCTGCCCTCAACCCTATGATGACCGTGGGCGAGGCCATCCGGGAGCCCATGCAGGTGCACGGGGTGGGCGGCACCCGGCAGCAGCAGAAGGACCGGGTGCTGGAGCTGCTCCGCACCGTGGGCCTACGCGACGAACATTACCTGCGCTACCCCCACGAGTTCAGCGGAGGCCAGCGTCAGCGCATCTGCATAGCCCGGGCCCTGGCCCTGCAGCCCAAGTGCATCATCTGCGACGAGTCGGTTTCGGCCCTCGACGTATCGGTGCAGGCCCAGGTGCTCAACCTGCTCAACGACCTCAAGCGCGAGTTCGGCATCACCTACCTCTTTATCACCCACGACTTGTCGGTGGCCCGCTTTATGAGCGACCGGCTGCTGGTGATGCGTCAGGGAAAAATTGTGGAGAGCGGCCCGGCGGCTGAGCTCTACGCTAACCCCCAGCATGAGTACACCCGCCAGCTGCTGGCCGCCATCCCCAAGGATGAACCCGCCGACATCCGGGCCGCCGTGGCGGGTAGGGCGTAGGAGGGAAGTGCTTGCAAGTAATTGGATATCTAGAGCACAGGATTCCACAAGTTGAGGCTGGTGCGCTAGTGCAACAGTGGAGTCACTAACTCAATGACGCGGTACATTGAAATGCCATGCCGTTGGTCTAGCATTAGAGGATGATTCTCTTCGATAACCTCAACGCGTGGAATGGTGCCAACTGGTTGAGTATGGACAAGCGTACGGATATTTAACGTATCGGCATAGCCGGGAATAACCGTTTGCAGCCAGCCG
Source organism: Hymenobacter sp. DG01 (assembly GCF_006352025.1). Classification (NCBI taxonomy): domain Bacteria; kingdom Pseudomonadati; phylum Bacteroidota; class Cytophagia; order Cytophagales; family Hymenobacteraceae; genus Hymenobacter; species Hymenobacter sp. DG01. Next base: position 3,585,149 of record NZ_CP040936.1, on the reverse strand, counting down.
AAATAAGCTGGCTCGTTCACCCGGTCCGGTTCATTCCATACTTCATTTGCCCGGATGAAGTTAGCTTCACTTAGGGAGGTCCAAACGTTCCAGCAGAATGGCTCTAATGACCCTTCTACCGGAATTTCAATGCGAGCCCGAATAAAGAAGTGTTCTTCATCCACTACACACAAGTCACTTGTTAGCTCAACTCGTTCCGCTCGTTCGGCCGGTGGTACACTGAAATAATAGTCTGGAAATTCTGATCCGAAGCACATCGGTATTTCCTCATGAAACTGACCGCAAGTAGTACAAGTGAATCCTGGCATAACCATTTATATAGATTAAATACGGCTATAAAGTTAGGAGGCCAACCGTTGTAGTTCCCCAACACCAATCGGCACTTTTTTGCCTGCACCCGCGTTTGTTCTGTAGTTTGATGTAGCCCTTACCGCAGCTGGATATCCAATCATTGTGGAGGTAGGCGACGGACAAGTGTCCGACCTTAAGGAGTGGGACTTAGCCGATTTTGGTCGTACGGTGCTGAGTGCCTTGGCCGATGCAACCCAAGCGTAACCTCCTTTTTCGACTAGAAATAGTTATTTCCCGATATATTCCGTATCATCTTTCTGAAGCCCGGCTCCGGGCTGGATTACTTTACCTGAGAAACCGCGTAGTACTACTGGTTTCTCCCTCATTCAACCCCGCCGCCTGCGAAAAAGACAACCACTGGCGGCTCCTTTTCTACATGAAAGAAAAAGACGAATCCGCCGCCCCCCGCGCCCCTCGCGCGAAGGCAGCTCGTGGCGATAATGCCGCCGCGGCCCCCATTTCCAAAGACCTTGTGTTTCGCATCTTCCGCGACAACCCCGGCAAAGTATTCGCCTACCGCCAGCTCTCCCGTCGCCTTGGCGTGACCACCAAGGAGCAGCGCGAAGATGTATTCAACCACCTTAAGGCCCTTAAGAAAGCGGGCCTGCTTGCCCTGCTCCAGAACGACGACTACCGCCTGACGGATGCCGCCGCGGCTCAGGCAGCTACCGAGCCCGCCAGCGGCCGTAAAACGCGCCGCAACGAGCGGGAACCCTTTGCCGGCATGAGCCGTGGTGGAGGCCGCCCCGTGGAAACGGAGTTCGGCCAGGACCCTGTAGTGCACCGTCGCCGCGAGGCCGGCTTCGACTTCCCTGATGCCGATGGCCCCGCTACCCCCCGCCGTTCCCGGCATGAGGGTGGAGGCGAGGTTATCACTGGCACCGTAGCGCTGGCTACCGACAAATACGCCTTCGTTATTTCGGAGGAAAGCGAGCAGGATGTACGCGTGTTCACCGACCGGCTGAAGTTTGCCATGCACGGCGACACGGTGCGTCTGCGCCTGCGCGGCTCCCGCGACGGCCGCCCCGTCGGCGACGTGGTGGAGGTCGTAAACCGGGTGCGCCCCGAACTGGTGGGTCGCCTGCATATGCAGGGTGGTATTGGCTTCGTGAAGCCCGACAACCGCAAGCTGTACTTCGATGTGTTTGTGCCCTACGAGAACCTGCACGGCGCCAACCACGGCGAGAAAGTGCTGGTGCGTATTGCCGAGTTTCCGGAGCATGATGCTGGCCATTTGCCCGTAGGCGAGGTGGTGCGCAGCTTCGGTAAGGCCGGCGAAAACGAAGCCGAAATCAACGCCATCATGGCCGAGTTTGGGCTGCCGTTTGAGTTCCCCGCCGAGGTAGAAGAGGAGTCGGAAAGCATTCCGCTGGAGATTCCGCAGAGTGAGCTGGAGCGCCGCCGCGACTTCCGCAACATCACCACCTTCACCATCGACCCTGCCGACGCCAAGGACTTCGACGATGCCCTCAGCATTCAGCAGCTCGAAAACGGGCACTGGGAAATTGGGGTACACATTGCCGATGTAACGCACTACGTGCGCCCCGGCATGGCCCTGGAAAAAGAGGCCCGCTACCGTGCTACCTCCGTGTATCTCGTGGACCGCGTGATTCCCATGCTGCCCGAGCGCCTCAGCAACGGCCTCTGCTCCCTGCGCCCCCACGAGGACAAGCTGACCTTCTCGGCCGTGTTTGAGCTCGATGAGAACGGCAAGCTCTACAGCTCCTGGTTTGGCAAAACCATCATTCACTCTGACCGCCGCTTCTCCTACGAAGAGGCCCAGGAGCGCATCGAAGGGCTGGAGGCGGACTATACGCCGGAGATTCAGCTGATGAACGACATCGCCAAAAAGCTGTGCGCCGCCCGCTTCAAGCAGGGGGCCATCAGCTTCGAGACGCAGGAGGTGAAGTTTAAGCTGGACGAGCAAGGCAAGCCGCTGTACGTGTATGTGAAGGAGCGCAAGGATGCCCACAAGATGATTGAGGAGTTCATGTTACTGGCTAACCGCAAGGTGGCCGAGTTCGTGTTCAAGCTCAAGAATCGGAAACCCCGCTTCACGATGGTGTACCGCGTGCACGACGCCCCCGACGAGGAGCGCCTGCAGAACTTCGCCCTCTTCGCCCAGAAGTTTGGCCACCAGCTCGACCTCTCGAACCCGAAGAAGCTGAGCTCGGAGCTAAACGATTTGAGCAGTGAGGTAGTCGGCCGGCCGGAGCAGAACGTCATCCAGACGCTCGCCATCCGGACCATGGCCAAGGCTACCTACACCACCGATCCGCGCGGGCACTTCGGCCTTGCCTTCGACCACTATTCGCACTTCACCTCGCCTATCCGTCGCTACCCCGATATGATGGCCCACCGCCTGCTGGAACACTACCTGGAGGGCGGCAAGAACGTGGAGGTAGAGCCTATTGAGGAAGAGTGCAAGCACTCCTCGGAGCGCGAAAAGCTGGCTGCCAATGCCGAGCGCGCCAGCATCAAATACAAGCAAGTGGAGTTCCTGCAGGACCGCATCGGCGACACGTTTACGGGCGTGGTGTCGGGCCTGACGGAGTGGGGTCTCTACGTGGAAATTGAGGAGAACAAGTGCGAAGGCATGGTGCGCGTAGCCGACATTCCCGGCGACTTCTTCGAGCTGGATAAGGACAACTACCGCCTGGTAGGTCAGCGCAGCAAGCGCATCATCCAGTTCGGCGACGAGATGCAGGTAATAGTAAAATCGGCCAATCTGCTGGACCGCACCATTGACTTTGAGCTGGTGGACAACCGCCCTGACTCGGTGAAGAACCGGGAGCGGGAGGAGCGCGACGCCCACCGCGAAAGCCGCCGCGGCTACCGCCCCGAGCGGAGCAGCGGGGGTAGCAAAGGTGGCCGCCCCGGCGGCAGCAAGTCTGGTAGCAGCAAGCGCCGCCGGTAAACAGGTGCCGCGTTGTCCTACCCCTTGCAATAAGATAAGCCCTTACCTCGTCCCGGAGGTAAGGGCTTTTTGCTGCGGCTCTGAGTGCTGCTTCGCCAGCTGGCTATGGAAACACAATCGGCAGTGTGATGGCCGTGTCCGCGACTTTACCGTTACGCTTGCCGGGCTCAAACCGGGGTAGGCGACGGATGCATTCCACGGCGGCCGCATCGTAGGCGGTATTGAGGCCGTAGCCTGGCGCTACCTGCGCGTCTGTCACCTCTCCCGAACTTTGCACGACCAGATTCACCATCACCCGGCCGTGCAGCCGGGGACCCGATGGACGCTTCAGGGTTTTCCGGATGACCTTCGCAAGAGCTTCCTGCCCACCCGGAAAAACCGGTACCTGCTCCACGTAGAAGTAACCCCCGCTGGTGAGTGGAAGTGAGTCGGCGGCTACTGGTGCGGGCGCGGCAGCGGCAGGATTGCGGGCCGGGCGTGGTGGGGCGGTAACGGGTGCCGACGGCCGGGCATCCCACCAGTTGTAGGAGTTCTGGGCAACTGCAGCAGTCTGCAGAAACCCACAGCATAGAACAGCACAGCAGCGCGTAAGCTTCATGGCAGATGTGGGGGTAGGGACCGATGAGCCGGCTGATGAAGATAACAAATTACCCCCGCGCCCCTGTTGCCTTCTGTCTGTGCCCTCAACCCTCACCTTCTTCCTGCCGCTATTCACCTCATCGGCCCATCACCTCCTCACCTGCTCCCATACTCTTCCGTACCTTTCCCTTCTGAACTTTCACCCCATTCCGTGGATCTGTCCCAACTCACTGACCGCATCAATACCGGCCTCTCCCAGCTTCGTTATGGCGAAGAACCGGCGGCCCTCTACGAGCCCATTCGCTACATCATGGCCCTCGGCGGCAAGCGGATTCGGCCCCTGCTGACTTTGCTCGGTGCCCATGTTTTCACTGATAAGCTGGAGCCCGCTCTGAAGCCGGCCCTGGCCACTGAGGTCTTCCATAATTTCACCCTGCTCCACGACGACCTGATGGACCAGGCGCCCCTGCGCCGGGGCAAGGCTACCGTGCACGAAAAGTGGAACCCCAACGTGGCTATCCTCTCCGGCGACGTGATGCTGGTACGCGCCTACGAGCTCTTCCTGGATGTACCCGCCGAGCTGCTACCCCACGTGCTGCGCCGCTTCTCCCAAACGGCCGCTGAGGTGTGTGAGGGCCAGCAGTGGGACATGAACTTCGAGACGGAAACCGAGGTCAGCATAGCCCAGTACCTCGATATGATCCGGCTGAAAACGGCCGTACTCCTGGGCTTTGCGCTGGAGCTGGGTGCCCTGCTCGGCGGCGCTTCCCGCCAGGATGCCGACCACCTGCGGCAGTTTGGCGTGGGCATCGGGGTAGCCTTCCAGCTGCGCGACGATTTGCTGGACGTGTACGGCGACGCGGCCACCTTCGGTAAGCGCGTGGGCGGCGACATCCTCAGCGACAAGAAAACCTACCTCCTGCTCACGGCCGTGGCCCAGGCCTCGGAAGCCCAGCGTGCCGTACTGGCCCAACACATCGGCCAGCCCGTTGCCGATGCCGACGCCAAGGTGCAGGCCGTACGAACCATCTACGATGAGCTCGAAATACGCCCTCAGACGGAAGCACTCATCAACGACTACTTCCTGGATGCCCTGCAGCATTTGGAGCGCGTAGAGGCCCCCGAAATGCGTAAAAACCCGCTGCGCCAGCTTGCCCTCCAACTCATGGAGCGCGAGCAGTAGCCTTTCCTTTCTTCTTGCCCTTCTTTCAGGCTCATGGAAATTTCTCCTACCCTGGTGCTCACCGTGCTGACGGTCGGCATCTCTCTGTACGCATGGTCCAATGCTGCGCTGCTCGACAGCTGGATTCTGGACCCCTACCGCGTGAAGCGCAACAACGACTACTACCGCTTCATTACCTCCGGTTTTCTGCACGCCGATTTCGGGCACTTGCTGTTCAACATGCTGGCATTTTACTCCTTCAGCCAGGTAGTAGAAACAGTGTTCTTCGGTGTGTTCGGGCCTACTACCGGGCTGCTGTACTTCCTGCTATTGTACCTGGGCGGCATTGTAGTGTCGGACATTCCTACCTACCTGCGCCACTGCGACGACCCCAATTACCGGAGTCTTGGCGCCTCGGGTGGGGTAGCATCGGTTGTGTTTTCTGCCATTCTGTTCAACCCTCTGGGGAAGATGATGGTATTCCCCATTCCTATCCAGATTCCGGGCTTCATCTTCGGTTTTCTGTACCTGGCGTATTCCTATTACATGGGCCGGCGCCGGGGCGACAATATTAACCACGATGCCCACTTTTACGGCGCTCTGTATGGTATCGTGCTGACACTCATACTGATACCAAAAGTAGGTCCGCTGTTCTGGGAGAATATACGTCAGTTTTTGAATTAACTAATTGATAATCAAATATATAATATGATATAAAGTATTTGATAATATCTATTTCAAACGGACGTGCGTACAGATGGGCAGTTCTCTCCATCCACTCTACACACTCCCTGCACCATGAATAAGCTCATTCCCGCTTCTTTTAGCCCGCGTTCCTTTAGCCTGGTAGGCCTGATGGGTCTGCTGACCTCCTTTCTGCTGAGCAGCTGCGGCCGTACCCGCAACGCCGATGGCTCCCTCACAACGGCCGGTGTAATTCACCTTATCCTCGCAGTTTATGCATTGTTTAAGTTGTTTCAGCAGCCATGGTCTATGGGCAAGAAGCTGGTTTGGGGTCTGATTATTTTCTTCTTCCCCTTCCTAGGTTCGTTGGCATTCTTGCTGTTTGGTAAAGACAAGTAACTGCTGGCTCAGCCACCAAAAGCAACAGCCCCGGTGCTCAACTGAGCGCCGGGGCTGTTGCTTTTGGTGGCTGAGCCAACAGCTTATCGGCCAAGTAGCCGCTGCTTTTCCAGGCGGGCAACGTGTTTTAGAATATCCGCCGTATTGGTGATTTGGGTAGCTTGCCAGTAGTCACCCTTGTTGAGCATCTTCACCTCCAGCACGAGGGTAGTATCGAAGCGGGGCTGTGTAAATTCCAGTCCCACCAGGGCTTCTTCGTCGGTTTGGTTGGAATATTTGATGCCCTTGAATTTGCTCTCGGGACTAACCACTTTACCAGCCAGCCCCAGCAACGACACGTTCCCAATGGGCTTGGGCACACTCGCCGCCGCTTCTACCGAGCCGGTTTCCACGTAGCGCTGCACCTCCTGGCGGGCTGCCTTGGCCAGCTGGGGTTTCAGGAGCCGCAACGCGCCCTTCACGGCTATACCGCCGGGGTTAAGCATGCCCAATACCGAGCCCTGTTCCGTCACGTCGTCAACCAAGCTGCTGGTTACGCTGCCTACATCAACATAGCGCTCAAAGGCGGCTGGGTCATGGTCGTTTACTGCTTTGGCTGCCTGCAGCAGCGAGTACTCAGGCCCGGTTGAAACCTTGCGGTAATAGAGGTAGCCACCTACAGCTACGCCCAGCAGCAGCAGGGCCAGAATCATTTTTTTCATGAGGAGGAATATGGGGCGAGAAACGTCGTAAGAAAGTAAAAGTAGAATGATTTTGTCCGGCTGCCTACGGCGTTTCCTCAGGCCCTCAGCAGCGCCTCTGCACTTCTCAGCCCGCCTTTATTTATGCTTCCTATAGCAACCTTTCCCGAGGTCCACGGTCATCGTGGCTGCCGGGGCCTGCGCCCTGAAAATACCCTATCAGCTTTCCGCCACGCGGTGAGCTTGGGCGTCGATGTCCTGGAGTTGGATGTAGTGATATCAGCGGATAACCAGGTGGTGGTGTCCCACGAGCCGTGGATGTCTGCTACTATTTGCCGTACGCCGGCCGGCGAAGTTATTCCGACCACGGAGCAGGCTCGTCACAACCTGTATGCCATGCCGTACGACCTGATCCGGCAATACGACTGCGGCCTGACCCGGCACCCGGCCTACCCCACCCAAGTGCCCGAGCCGGCGTACAAACCTCTCCTGCGCGATGTGGTCGCGGCCGCCGACGAACAGGCCCGGCGGCAGGGGCGAGGCTTGGTTCGGTTCAGTGTGGAAATGAAAAGCACGCCCGGCGGCGACGCGCTATTCCACCCGACCCCGGCTCCTTTTCTGGCCCTGGTTCTGGCCGAGCTTCAGGCCCTAGGTATTGGCTCCCGAACTACCCTGTTGTGCTTCGATAAGCGCATCCTTCAGCAGGCCCGGCAGGTGGCCCCGGAGCTGCCGCTCTGCCTGCTGATAGAAGACGAAAAACCCCTCGGGGCTCACTTGGCCGAGTTAGGTTTTGTACCCGATATAGTAGGCCCCGACTTCCATTTATTGACCCCACGCTTGGTTGCCAACCTACAGGAGGCAGAGCTCGATTTTGTTCCTTGGACGGTAAACGAAACGGCTGATTTACGGGCAGTGTTAGCCTACCACCCACGGGGTATCACCACCGATTTTCCGGACCGACTACTGTCGCTGCGGCCCGCGTTTGTGTAGCGCCGCTGAGGTCTCATGTTTGGTGCGCTGGCTACCTCAGTAGGGTAGGGGAGTAGGGCTTTAGCTGCGACCTAGTGGCGCCATAAACAGGTCGGTCTTCAGTCTTGGCAAGGGCCCCAAATTAGAGTACCAGCCCCACTTCTTGTAACAGGATCTACTGCGTTACACTGCGTAGGTATTGATACAAATGGATGATGTATTACGTGTAACGTTAAGCAGTGTACATAAGCGTTACACACAGTTGTTTTACACATGCTACAATCATAATGTCACGGTGATGATACACTGTATTGTATTGTGTACATGTGACACTATGTTATATTTACATACTCACCACCTGATACACTCTCTGATTATGTCACATCAAGGCGAAATCCTGCAGGAAGCTATTAAAAACAGCGGTATTTCCATTACACGTATTGTGGACGAACTAGGTATTACACGTCCGACCATCTATCGTAAATTCAAGGAAGAGACGCTTGATTACGCTTTTGTAAAGCGAGTAGGTGATGTAATATCACACGATTTTTCTCAAGACTTTACAGTGCCACAACAAGCGGCTTTGTCTTTTGTAACACCTGCCTCTGTATCATCTGTAACAAATAATCAGGCGCCTCAGAATGCTCCACGTTACAATGCTGCGCCTGTAACAGATACCGATCCTGTAAAACAGCTTCTGGCGTTGCAGCAGAAGTATATTGCACTCCTTGAGGCGTACAACGAACTTCTGTTGAAAGTGTATGGACCTAAGTAACAGGGTTGTTCCACGTGAAACATATCTGTTATAGACAGGTCATTCCACAAGTGTCCGGTGGTGCCAGAGGCACGATCAAGCTGGGTACGGTGTAAATCCGCACAGCGCCACGAAAACAGTACTTCGGGTCACGCCCGAACCCGCGTAACACTGCCGTTTACGGGGGAGGCTCCTACCTTAGCTGCTGTTATTTCACTTCCTTCTTATGAACGATTCGAGTCTGCAACCCGCCCTGCCAGCATACCGCCCGGTGTCCTATTCACGGGTAACTCTTACCGAGTTGATGATACCTTCCTATGCCAACTTCGGAGGCAAAATTCACGGCGGAATTTTGCTCTCCCTCATGGACAAGGTTGCCTACGCTGCGGCCTCTAAACATGCCGGTACTTACTGCGTCACGGTAAGCGTTGATGGGGTCAATTTTATGAAGCCCGTAGAGGTAGGGGAGTTGGTGTCTTTGCTGGCTTCCGTGAATTATGTAGGCCGGACTTCGCTCCTCGTAGGTATCAAGGTGACGGCGGAAGATGTGCGGACCGGCACGGTAAAACATACCAACACTTGCTACTTCACTATGGTCGCCAAGAACGATGAAGGGCAGCCCACCGCAGTGCCCGGTCTTCGCCTGGAAACTACCGAGGATACCCGTCGGTTTCTGGAGGCCATCAAGCGGCGCGAGTTCAAGGAGCAATACAACCGCGAGTTCGACAACGCCCGCACTAGGCTAACCATCGAGCGGCAGTTGCACCTACTGGAAAACGAGCGTTGCGAAATCGGCTACTAGCCGTAAGCAGAACGAGGCCGGAGGTACACGCATAAAATCTGCCGGCTGCTCAGCTAGAGTTTGCCATAGCTTCAGCCCTGTAGCAGCAGGTAGTGAGGTAGGATCTTCAGGAAGTCAGCCGGCGGTATAGCCGCCCTGAATAAACGCATGTCACCCAACGAGCCCGGGGCTGCTGATAGTAGGTTGATGCCAGCGGCTACGTGAAGATGATCTAACTAGATCCATTTCGCGCGACTACCTACTTTGCGTGAGGTCCCGTGTGCAACGAGCATTACTGGCCGGCCGTGGCACAGACATGGGAGAGTCCACCAAGAAGTAAAAGACCTGATACTACCCGCAGCAGATTCAGTAGGTACTGCAGGGGCACGCTTCACAGAGAGGTAAAGGGAGGCTGAGTAAATAGCTAAGAGTATGTCAGAGGAAAAGGGGAGCCCAGTCTTGCGGCCGTACCATACTACTCCTAGCTAACCGGGTAGTATCGCTAGAGAAATACTACTTCCTTAATAACGTTCTCGCCTACCTCTGCATTGATGTTCTCCAGCACCCGGGTCTTAGCCATAATCAGCTCGTGCTTGAGGGGAGCGGAAGACAAGCGAACAAATAGCTTGTTGTTGCTCACATACACTTGCTGGGTTTTCATAGCCACGGCCTTACCCATGATCCGTTCCCAGCTGGCTACTACCGTCACCTCGTTCAATTTGCCCTGAAGCCGGTAGGCACGAAGCAAAGCCGTAATTCCATCTTTCAGCGGAACAATGTCGGACTGACGGGAATTTTCGGAAGAGAAAGGTTTTTTAAGAGCCATTGTGTTACTTAACGCGCGAGCAGCTGGTGTGTTATCCGCTACTCAAAGATACCGCCTGCGCCCCGCTAAAGCAGCGTCACCGTACCGGAATCAACCCGGAAGCGACGAATATCATCCGACAAGGTTGCCAGCACCCGATCGGTGCGCTCCAGGTGAGTATCGGTCAAAAATATCTGTCCGAAGGTGTGGTTTGCAACCAGCTGCATCAGGCGGGTAATCCGTTTCTCGTCGAGGCGGTCAAAGATGTCGTCGAGTAGTAGCAGCGGCTTTTGCTGCTTGTGCAAAGCCAGCACCTCAAACTGGGCTAGCTTAAGCGCAATGGCAAACGACTTCTGCTGCCCCTGCGACCCGTACCCCTTCACGCCCAATCCATCCATCAGGAACGTCACGTCGTCGCGATGCGGACCCACGGTAGTGCGCTGCAGGCTGAGGTCTTTGCGTTCCTGTAAGCGTAGGAGTTTCAAAAAATCGGCCCCCGGCAGTTCACTCTTATAGGATAACGTTACCTGCTCCCGGGCATCAGCCAGCTGCTCGTAGTGGCGCTGAAAGACCGGCTCGAATTCGATCAGGAATTGCTGTCGGCGCTGCACCAGCTGTTCGCCTAGTGGCGCCAGCTGCTCATCCAGCACTAAGAGATAGTCCCGGTCATAGCCAGCCAGCCGGTCGGCTGCCAGCTTAAGCAAGGAGTTGCGTTGCTTCAGCAGATGTGAGTAACGGATCAGGTGCTCCAGATACGTATGGTCGAGTTGGGAGATTAAGCTGTCAAAATACTTCCGCCGTTCTTCGCTGCCCTGCCGGATAAGGTCTGTATCGTAGGGAGAGATGAGCACGACTGGGTACTTACCAATGTGGTCCGAAACCCGCTCGTAGGGTTGCTTGTCGTGGCTGACGATTTTCTTCTGTCCTGCGCGCAAGCTGCACTGTATTGTTTCCGGCCGCTCGGCCTCAGCGCTTCTGAACTTGCCCTTCACCACGAAGAACTCCGCTCCCTGCTGAATGCTTTGAGCATCCGAGGCAGTGAAGGCACTCTTGGTCAGGGAGAGGTAGTGAATGGCATCCAGCAGATTGGTCTTGCCGCTGCCATTGTCGCCAACGAAACAATTGATGTGAGCCGACAAGCCTACGTTGGCTTCTTCGTAGTTTTTAAAGAACAGTAAATGCAGGCTTTCGAGTATCATGCGCGGGGTTCGGAATTGCAATCCTTTTACGTACTTTCGCATCCCAAACGCGAACAACCGAAAGCAAGATGGCGGAGACGAAAGTAAAGGGTGCCTCTAAGGCTTCCAATTCGACGAAAAAATCGTCGGCCCCGAAAGCTACCCCCCAAGGCGAGGCTGCTACCGATACGGTAAAACAGCCCGATCCGGTGCTGCCGCCCGCCAACAACGAGGCTAAGCAGGCTACGGGCGCTCCTAAAGCAACCACCCCGGATCAGCCGGAATTCCCGAAGGAAACGTACCTGCAGTGGTATGAGCAAATGCAACTCATGCGCAAGTTCGAGGAGAAGGCTGGTCAGCTTTACGGTCAGCAAAAGATCAAAGGCTTCTGCCACCTCTATATAGGTCAGGAAGCCTGCGTAGCCGGTGCCGTGTCGGCCCTGACCAAGGACGACAAGTGGATTACCGCCTACCGTGACCATGCCCACCCCCTGGCCCTGGGTACCTCGCCCAACTCTATTATGGCGGAGCTGTATGCGAAGGCTACCGGATGCTCCAAAGGCAAAGGTGGCTCCATGCACATCTTCGACAAGAACGTAAACTTCATTGGCGGCCACGGCATCGTGGGCGGTCAGGTGCCGCTGGGTGCCGGCATTGCTTTTGCCGAGAAGTATAACAAGACCGGCAACCTGTGCATCTGCTACATGGGTGATGGTGCCGTACGCCAAGGCGCTCTGCACGAAGCCTTCAACATGGCTATGCTCTGGAAGCTGCCTGTCATCTTTGTAGTAGAAAACAACGGCTACGCCATGGGAACCTCGGTACAGCGCACCTCCAACGTGACCGAGCTTTATACCCTGGGCGAGAGCTACGACATGCCCTCGGAGCCGGTGAATGCCATGAACGTAGAGGACGTGCACAACGCAGTAGCCCGGGCTGCTGAGCGGGCGCGGGCCGGCGAAGGTCCTACCTTCCTTGAATTCAAAACCTACCGCTATAAGGGTCACTCCATGAGCGACCCGGCCAAGTACCGGACCAAGGAGGAGCTGGAAGACTACCGTTCCCGCGACTCCATCGAAGCCGTGCGCCACACCATCCTGACGCACAACATGGCTACTGAGGAACAGCTCAGCGCTATTGATGACAAGATTAAAGCGCAGGTGCAGGAGTCCGTTGAATTTGCTGAGAACTCGCCCTTCCCCACGGCCGATGAGCTGTATAAGGATGTGTATGTGCAGCAAGACTACCCCTACATCCGCGACTAGTACTGCGGGAGTTTACCAGGCCCCGGCCTCCTTTTTGCGTAATCCTCATGTCAAAAATTCCTTTCACAGGTAAAAGCCAACAGGCCCGCCAGCAACAGGCGCAGCGTGCCGTTCCCTCTGCGGATCCGCTGCAGCCAGCGGAAGCATACAACCCCGAGCATCCGCTGCTGGAAGACCCTGATGCCCTGGCCATCCGATTGGCTGAGTCGGAGGACTTCGTGCGGCGCAATAAAAACGTGCTGCTGGGTCTGCTGGCAGTGGTGGTGGTAGCCGTGGTAGGGGGCTTTGGGTACTACCTGTGGCGTGGCTCGCAGGATAGCAAGGGACAGGCCGCCTTGTTTCAGGCAGTGAACTACTGGGAGGCCGATTCCCTGCAGAAAGCAATGAAGGGCGACGGCCGCAACCTGGGGCTTGAGCGCGTTGCTTCGGAGTACAGCGGCACTGACGCGGGCAACCTGGCCAACTTCTACGCTGGTGTTGCCACTCTTAAGCAGGGCCAGTACAAGCAGGCCATCGACTACCTCGAGGATTTCAGCTCCAACGACTACCTGGTGCAAGCCCGGGCATATGCTCTCTTGGGTGATGCCCACCTCGAGCTCAATCAGGCTAAGGAGGCTGCCGACTTTTATAACAAGGCAGCTAACCATAACGCCAACGAGTATTTCTCGCCGGCTTACCTGCTGAAGGAAGCTACCGCCCGTGAGCTGAACAATGACAACGAAGGCGCCATTGCCGCCTACGATAAAATCCTGACGGACTACCCTGCTTCGGCAGAAGCTACGGAAGCTAAACAGTATAAGGCACGCGCCGAAGCGCTGGCCGGCAAATAGATCTGCATTGTCAGGTGCTATACTTAAAAAGGACGGGCTGGCCCGTCCTTTTTAAGTATAGCACCTGTTGGTTTTCACCACCCAGATCAGGCACAGGCCCACATGCCGGGCAGTTGTACCTTTGCCCGCACCATCGACTCGCATCCTAACCAGAACTACCCTTCATGGCTACTTCCCTCAAAAACCTGAGCGATTATACCTCTGACAACTTCATTGATATTTCCGACAAACGCTTTGGGCTGGTAGTAGCCGAGTGGAATCGGGAAATTACCGACACGCTGGCCCGCGGCGCTTACGACACGTTAATTAAGCACGGGGCCAAGCCCGAAAATATTTTCCGCAACACCGTGCCTGGCAGCTTCGAGCTGACGCTGGGGGCCCAGCTGCTAGCCCAGCACGAGGAGATAGATGCCGTTATCTGCCTGGGGGTAGTTATCAAGGGTGAAACCAAGCATGACGATTACATCTGCCACGCCGTTGCCAGCGGCATCACCAACGTGGGCCTGAAGTTTAACAAGCCCGTTATTTTCGGGCTGGTAACTACCAACACACTGGAGCAGGCCTGGGACCGGGCCGGTGGTAAGCACGGCAATAAAGGAGTGGAGGGAGCCGTGGCCGCCATTCACATGCTCGGCTTCTAGTCTGGTACTGCAGAGCTTGCCTGAGAGCAAGGTGGCCCTTCGGGAGCAACCTACATGATCCTATGTTGATTAGCGGACAAAAGCGTAGCTTTGCGCCCTAAAATGCTTGGTCATCGGGAGCTTCCGGGAGCAGGCAGTACCGGTCCGGCAGCTCCGGAGGCATCAGTAAGGTAAACTTATTCGTGCAAGCCGCTGTTGGGCTCTAACTGCTAGCATCCTGGTCAGTTCGAGGCGGGCAGTCAGCTAATCATCATTCTTATAACCTCTCCCTGCACCAACATGAGTGAAGAACCCCTACGCTATTCCAGGGAAGAACTAGCGGAGTTTGAGCAGATCATTCAGGATAAGCTCACCGCTGCCCGCAAGGAAGTGGCGTTCATCAAAGAAACGCTGAGCCGTAAAAACGATTCGGGCACTGATAACACGGCTTCTTCTTCGAAGGTGCTGGAGGACGGTGCTGACACGGCCGAGAAAGAGAGCCTGAACCAGTTGGCTTCGCGCCAGATGAAGTTTATTCAGCAGCTCGAAAATGCCCTGATTCGCATCAAGAATGGCACCTATGGGGTGTGTATTGGTACCGGCAAGCTGATTCCTAAGGAACGCCTGCGCGCAGTACCTCATACGCAGCACTCTATTGAAGCCAAAATGGCCCGCCGCGACTAGGTTCGTAGCAGCCTTGCTTACTTGCCCGGACTCGTGACCGGCCTCCGCTATGGTGGAGCCGGGTTGCTGGTCCGGGCACTGTTTTCAGAAGCCGTTCGTTATGGGCTTCCTGAGTTTTGAACCTGATTTTTCTACTACAGTACCGTAGCGATACGGCACGCACGCTTCTTCCAGTATGGGCAAGAAACACTTCTCCGGCGATACGCCCGGCCGCCGTGGCCGCCCCACCGGCAACTCCAGCGGGGGCGAGGGCTTCCGCAAATTCTCTCAGCCCGGTCGCAACCGTGACGAGCGGGGAGCAGGCAGCGCCCCGCGCTTCGGCGGCCGCGATGATGCCCGCGGCAACGAGCGGCCCGGCTTTGGCCGTCCGGCCAGCGGCAGCTTCACCAGCCCGAAGAAATTTGGAGGGGTAGGGGGCTTTGGCAGCACCAAGAAGTTTGGGGCAGCCGGTGGCGGTTTCTCCCGTAACAATGAAGGGCGGAGCGGCGGCTACGGGCAGCAGGGCGGCGCCCGACGCTTTGAAGGAGGTGAGGACCGTCGCGACGAGCGGCCGGTGCGCTCCTTCGAACCCAAGAAATCCTGGCAGGGCCAGCCTTACAGCCAAGAGGGCAAGCCTACCGTACCCCGCGGCCTGCCCGGTGAGCGGAACCGTCGGTTTGTTAAACAAAACCCCAACAGTCAGGACGAGCCCCGCACGGAAGGTTTCCAGCCGCGGGAGTTCCGCGACAACCAGAGCCGTCGCCCTGCTGCGGAAGGGGAGCGGGAAATCCGGCCGGCCCGGCCCTTCGACTACCGGGGCCGCCCCGATGATCTGCCTACGGACCACCGGGCTGAGCGTTCTGATGACCGGCGCTTTGAGCAGAACCCGGAAAGCAACAGCCGGCGCGAGTTCAGCAACCGCAAGCCGGGTGGCTTCGGGGGTGAGCGCCGCGAAGGCGGCTTCGGGGGCGGAAGCTTCGGGGAAAAGCGGACCGCTCGTCCGGGCAGCTTCGGCAGCCCCGACAAGCGGGAGAACCGTTCGTTCGGTGAGGAGCGGGCTGGTGGTTTCCGGCAGCCCCGGGAGGCACGCTCGTTTGAGGAGCGCCCGAAGCGGGCTCACGACGAATTTAAGGGTAGGGGCAAGCAAACACCCGAATCGAACCAGGCCGGCAAGCGTAAGTTTGGGGAAGTAGCCGGGGAAGCGCCCGACTACAAAAACCTCAAGTTTTACGAGGAAGATAAAATGCGCGGCAACAAGCGCCGCCGCGAGGAAGACGACCTGGCCAGCGGTGAGGTGCGTCTGAACCGCTACATCGCCAACGCGGGCATTTGCTCCCGCCGGGAGGCCGATGCGCTGATTGCCGCCGGCGAAATCAAGGTGAATGGGGAAGTTGTAACGGAAATGGGCTACAAGGTGCAGCCTTCCGACACGGTGCAGTACGGCAAAACCAACCTCAACCGCGAGAAGTTGGTGTATGTGCTGCTCAACAAGCCCAAGGACTACATCACGACTACCGACGACCCGGAAGGCCGGCGCACGGTAATGGAGCTGGTGAAAAGCGCCTCAAAGGAGCGCGTGTTTCCGGTGGGCCGCTTGGACCGCAATACCACGGGCCTGCTGCTCTTCACCAACGACGGGGAAGTAGCCCAGAAACTGTCTCATCCCTCGCACCGCAACAAGAAAATCTACCAGGTAGAACTCGATAAGCCCCTGACCGAGGAGCACCTGCGCCAGATTGCCGAGGGCCTGGAGCTGGAAGATGGTAAAGCTGAGGTGGACGACGTGGCCGTGGTAGCGGGTAATCCGCACTTCGTGGGGGTGGAAATCCACATTGGCCGTAACCGCATTGTGCGCCGCATCTTCGAGCACTTGGGCTACGACGTGGTAACCCTGGACCGAGTGCAGTACGCTGGCCTGACCAAAAAGGACCTGCCCCGTGGTAAGTGGCGTTTCCTCACCGAGAAGGAAGTTATCCGCCTGAAGTATTTCATGTAGGCACGCAACCGTGCCGGCCCCTGCCGGCTCTTAGCAGTGAACCGACTGCAATAATAAAATGGTGAGGTTGCTGTTCAGCCGGCACAAACCGCGCGAGTGGTGCCACCCGAACAGCAGCCTCACCATTTTACTATTTCACTACCTCATCCTTCCATCTCTTGCGCACCCTGGCCCTTGATATTGGTAACACAGCCGTGAAGTATGGCTGCTTTGAAGCCGATGTACTGGTAGAGTCGGCTACTGGCCAAACGCCGGAGCAGGTGCGCGCAGCCGTGGCGCGGCTCCGGCCCGAGCATGGGATAGTAGCTTCCGTGGCCGAGCCGACCACTGCCTGGGCCACCGAGTTGCGGCAGCAGGTGCCCGGGCAGGTGCTGGAGTTTGCTCCGGCTGCTACCCCGCTACCCATTGCCAACGCCTACGCTACCCCCCACACCCTGGGCGCCGACCGGCTGGCCGCGGCGGTGGGTGCTGCCTGGCTGCTGCCGGCCCGCACCGTACTGATTGTGGACGCCGGCACAGCCATTAAGTGCGACTTGGTAGAAGGCGGCCATACGTTCCGGGGCGGCAGTATCGCGCCGGGGCTGTCCATGCGGTTTCAGGCCCTGCACACGTTTACGGGCCGGCTGCCGTTGGTAACCCACCTCACGGACCCGGCTGCCCCCGTGCCCCTCACCGGCGACGATACGCAGTCCGCAATTCGGAGTGGGGTAATGAACGGGGCTGTAGCTGAAGTGCGCGGCCTGCTGGCCGACTATGAGGCCCGCTACCCCGGTCTGGCCGTGGTGCTGGCCGGCGGGGATGCGGCTTTTTTCCGTGCCCGCTTGAAAGGACCTATCTTTGTTATTCCAGAGCTCGTGCTGATTGGGCTCCACCGAATTTTAGTACACCATGTCTCAACCTAACTTCACCGGCCTGGCCGGTGGTCTTTCGCTGCTGGGCTTGCTGGTGGCTTCGCCGGCCGTACTGGGGCAGGGCCTCGGCAACTCGCCTTACTCGCGCCTGGGCCTGGGCGATGCCAGCCTGAACTCCGGCGGCGTGCGGCAAATGGCAATGGGCGGCATTGGGGTAGCGGCGCCCAACAGCGTAAACGTCAATGAAATTAACCCGGCGCTGATCTACTACACTACCCGCACCACTTTTGAAGGTGGCTACAGCGGGCAGTTCAAAACGCTGCGCAACAACGTAAGCCGGCAGCGCACGGGCTCGGCCAATCTGGGCTACCTGGCGCTGGCAGTGCCCATCAACCGGCGCTGGGCGGGCGCCATCGGCCTGAAGCCCTACAGCGCCGTTGATTACGAATCCACGACTATCGACAACAGTGTAGTTGGCGACCAGACCGCGCAGGTAGAGAAGCAGTACAAGGGCAGCGGCGGACTAGCCGAGGCCTACATGAGCCATGCCGTACGGGTAGGAAAAGGGCTCACGGCCGGCGTGTCGGTAGGGTACGTTTTCGGCAGCATTGACCAGGAGGCCGGAACCCGTGTGGGTACCTCTAGCATTCCACTGGAGCTTGCCAGCCGCGACATCTACCAGCAGCACATCCATTACTCTGACTTTGCCTTTCGAGCCGGGGCGCACTACCGGGGTAAGTTCAACGACAAGCTGAACTACAACCTGGGCGGCACCTACAGCTTCCGCTCCAACCTGAACGGGGAGCGAAGCCTGAGCCTGATCCGGCAAACCTATGTAGGCCTGCAGTCCTCGCTTACGGCACTGGAAGTTGATGCTACAGGCCGGGCTCAGGTGCCCGCGCTCACCCAGTTCGGCATCAGCCTCGATGATAACCGGAGCTGGAGCGTGAGCCTAGAAGGTACCCGGCAGCAGTGGTCGCAGTTCCGGGCCTTTGGCGAGCAGGGCGGCACGGCTGGCATTCCGCTCAGCGATACGTACCGCATGGCAATAGGCGGAGAGCTGACACCGGACGTAGCCTCGGTGGATAGCTACTTTAAGCGGGTAACCTACCGGGCGGGTTTGAGCGTGGCGCAGCTGCCGTACCGCCCCGGGGGCAACACCCTCTACGACCGGGCTGTAAGCTGGGGCTTTGCTTTCCCTTTGCCTACCGCTACGCCGCTTGATGCTACCACCATCAGCCTGGCGTTTATGTACGGGCAGCGGGGCAACACCAACACCCTGCAGTTGGCCGATGGTACTCTGGAGCGCAACGTGAAAGAAGACTACGTGCGCATGCAGCTGGGCGTGACCCTGAATAACCGCTGGTTTATCAAGCGCCGCATCCAATAAGGCCCCATCATGACTCCAGGCTATTTCCGTTACCTGGTGCCAGGGCTGCTTCTGGCCAGTGCCCTGGCCGGCTGCCACAAGCGGGAAGAAGAAGTGGCGGCCAAGAAGGTCACGTACACGGGCCCCACCATGGAAACCCAGAACCTGCTCATGATTGTGAGCGACTCGGCTAAGCTTCGCATCCGGCTGACGTCTCCGCTGCGGCAGGACTTCGAGAATGGCAACCAGATTTACCCCAAGGGAGTCGAAATTACCTTTCTGGGGCAGGATGGGGCTACCGTGGTGAACACCATCAAAGGCAATTATGGCCTGTTTGAGAAAAGCACCAGCGTGTACACCCTGCGCGGCAATGTGCGCGTGACCAATGTACCCAAGCAGCAGAGCATGAACACCGAGGAAGCTTTCTTCGATCAGAACAAAGCCCTGATCTACACCAAGAAGGAAACCGAAATCCGGGTTACTACCCCCACCGAAGTGCTGACCGGCCGGGGCCTGACGGCCAACCAGGATTTCTCGCTCTACACCATCCTCGATCCTACTGGCGTCTTCACCCTTCAAAACGCGCCCACGGTCAACCCCGCTCCGGCGGCTACCCGTTAATTACTGCATGAAACGTTTTTGGGACCCTGGTATCAGCCGTACTCTTCTGTTTGTTGTGGGCGTCGTAACCTTTGTTATCGCCTCTTACCAAACCCTGGCAACGGGCAACATGGAAGGGCTTTATCAAAACTACTGGCTGTTCATGCTTTCCTTCGGGGCCGTTATCTGGCTGCGCTACCTGCGCCAGAAAGACAAGATAGCCGCTGCCGAAGCCGAAGCGGCCCGCAAAGCCGCCGAAGCAGCGGCCAGAAAACAGACCAAAAAGAAACGCTAAAACCGTCGGCGGAGCCCTACCTGCGGCCGGCGCGTACTTCAACGGACTGCCTTACTTTAGCGCCCTACCCCTTCATCGTAAGAAAAGCCTTTCTCGCATCAGAGGAAAGGCTTTTTTTATGGTAAGCGCTGCCCATGCTTACCCTAGTGGCTTATCTGGCTGAGACACGGTCATTTCATTACCGAATGACCGTGTTTTTTGGTTATTTTGCGCCTCTTTCCACTTTTCTTACTGCGCTTTTTTTCAAGTAAATGGCATTAATCAACACGATTCGAGAAAAATCGGGCTGGGCAGTCGGGGCCATCATCATCGGCCTGCTGCTCTTTATGCTGGGGGGGGACTTCCTATATGGCCGCAGCAGCATCTTCGGCAAGAATGATCTGACGGTCGGTGAAATTGCTGGTGAAAAGGTGGAATACGAGGCGTTCAACGCTACCCTGGAACAGGCCAAGCAAGGCTTCATTGCCCAGCAGCAGCGCCAGCCCGATGAGCAGGCGATGGGCTACCTCCGCGACCAGGCCTGGAACCAGACCATCTACCGTATTGCCTTCCAGAAGGAGTTCGACAAGCTGGGCCTGAAAGTATCCGACGAGGAGCTCACCGACATGGTGCAGGGCAACAACGTTCACCCCAGCATCCGGCAGGCCTTCACCGATCCGGCTACCGGCCAGTTCGACCGCACCAAGGTAATTGAGTACCTGCGCAACCTCGACAAGCTGCCGCCCCAGGCCCAGGAGGCTTTCCGCAACTTCGAAGCCAACCTGGGACCCGAGCGCATGGCCAGCAAGTACAACAACCTACTGAAGTTGAGCACCTATGTAACCTCGGCCGAAGCCAAGCGCTTCGACCAGGCCCAGAACACCCGCGCTAACCTGCGCTACCTGCTGGTGCCTTACTTCTCCCTCTCCGACTCGAGCGTGCAGGTAACCGACAGCCAACTGCAGGCCTACCTCGACAAGAACAAGGGCCGCTACAAAGTGGAAGACGGCCGCAGCATCGAGTACGTATCCATTCCCGTGACGGCCTCGGCCGAAGACAGCGCTACAGTGCGCAAAACCGTGGACGAGCTGGCTACCCAGTTTGCCACGGCCCCCGTTGATTCGGCCTTCGTGAAGCTGAACTCCGACAACCCCGCCAGCCCTGCCTACCTCTCGCCGGCCGATATGCCCGAGAAGCTGCGCGAGCAACTGCCCCTGCAGGTAGGCAAGGTGTATGGTCCCTACGCCGAAAACGGTACTTACTCCCTCTACAAAGTGTCGGGCCAGAAGGCCGGAGCCCAGGCCGCGGCCCGGGCCAGCCACATCCTCATCAAGCCCGAGGGTACTACCCCCGAGGCCGACGCGGCAGCGAAAGCCAAAGCCACCGAGGTACTCAATAAAATCAAAGCCGGCGCCGATTTCGCCGCTATGGCCCGCCAGTACGGTACCGACGGCACCACCGCTACCGGCGGTGACCTGGGCTGGTTCCAGCAGGGCCGCATGGTACCCGAGTTTGAGAATGCCATATTCGGCGCTACCTCGGCCGGGCTGCTGCCAGCCCCGGTAAAAACCTCGTTCGGCTACCACATCATCAAGATTACGGCTCCCAAGACCTCGCAAACCTACCAGGTTGCCACGGTGCAGAAGAGCATCCAGCCCACCGATGCCACCCGCGACGCGGCCTACCAGAAAGCTCAGGCCCTGAAAGGGGAGGCTACCAGCCTGGAAACCTTCCGCGCGGCCGTAGCCAAGGATAAGAGCCTGCAGAAAGTGGAAGCCAAGGGCCTCGGCCGCGGCGACCAGGCCGTGAACAACCTGCAGGGTGCCCGCCAACTAGTGCGCTGGGCCTACGGTGTAAACCCCGAAGGTGAGCCCACCGAAGTAGGTGACGTATCGGAAGTATTCGAAATCGGTGACCAGTACGTAATTGCGGTCCTGACCGGTGAACGGAGCAAGGGCACGGCCGATCTGGCCAGCATCAAGCCCGAGATTACGGCGGCCGTGCGCAACGAGCTGAAGGCTGAGCAAATCATGAAAAAGCTGAACGGCACCAGAGGCACCCTAGAGCAGATTGCCCAGGCGTACGGCAACGGCGCCCAGGTAAAAACGGCCGAAGGCGTAGTGTTGGGCCAGGGCCTGATTCCGGGCCTGGGTAGCGAGCCGGTAGCCGTGGGCAAAGCCTTCGGCCTGAAGCCTGGCCAGAAGTCGGCGGCCTTTGCCGGTGAGCAGGGCGTATTGATAGTGGAGCCCGTGAGCGTACAGCCCGCCCCCGCTACCGCCGACGTGAAAACGGTGCGCCAGCAGCTGACCGCTCAGCGCGCCGCCCGTGCCGACGGCCTCATCTACGAAGCCATCAAGCAGCACGCCAACATCAAGGACAACCGCACTAAGTTCTTCTAAGTCGGAATCTGCTTACCACAAAAAAGGGCCGTACCTTAGGGTGCGGCCCTTTTTTAGTGTCGGGTTAGTGAGGTAGCGAACCAGTGAAATGGGGAGTTTGCAGTTCCGTTGGCGCAAGTGGCGCATATGGTCCGTCAGAACTCACCATTTCACCATCTCACTAGTTCACCGTCCGGCACTCCGGACCGGGTCTTTTCGTTATGCGCCTATGAATAAGTCGTTGCGTTTGATTTTAGGACAGGCAAGCCTGGTGAGCCTGCTGCTGGCGGCGGGACCGGTGGTAGCGCAGCAGTCCGAGGACAGTGCCGTGCAGCTCGCCCGGGAGTATGAGCGGACCGGGGAGCATGAAAAAGCGGCCTACCTGTTCGGCCGCCTCCGCCCCGATGAGCAGACGGCCCCCAACATCCTGCCCGATTACCTGGCCGCCCTGCAGGGGCTCAAGCGCGACAAGGAGGCCGAGAAGCTGGTAAAACGAGCCCAGCGCCAGCGTCCCACCGACCTGACGCTAGGTGTAACTCTGGGCCAGGTGTACGCCAAAGCCGGCGACCAGGGCGCGGCCCAGAAGCAATGGGACCGGGTTCTAACCCAGCTGAGCAGTGCCCAGGTAGTGCCGGTAGCTACCGAGTTCCAGAAGGCCGCGCTACCGGAACTGACCGCCCGTACCTACCTGCGGGGCCGGGAGCTGGCCAAAAACGAAACGGAGTTTGCCCCCCAGCTCATTCAGCTCTACACCCAAAGCGGCCAGACCGATAAGCTGATGAGCGAAACCCTGCGCCTGGTGCAGGACGACGAACAGCAGCTGCCCTTTGTGCGCAACATGCTCCAGAACAGCCTGCAGGACGACAAGGACTTTGCTGCCCTGGAAAAAGAGCTGCTGACCTTGGTGCAGAAGAACCCCGACCGCGGCGTATATAGCGAGCTGCTGCTGTGGCTGCAGGTGCAGCGCCGCGACTTTTCGGGTGCCTTGGTGCAGGCCAAAGCCCTTGACCGGCGCGGCCGCACCGAGGGGCAGCGGGTGCTGGAGGTGGCCGAAATTGCCCGTCGCAACAAAGACTACGAAAGCGCCATTAGTGGGTACGAGTACCTGGTGCGCGAGTATCGGGGCCGGCCTTACTACGCTCTGGCCCGCCAGCGCCTCGTGCAGACCCGCGAGGACCAGATTCGCACTACCTACCCCGTAAACGTCGCTCAGCTGCGCAGTTTGCTGCAAGACTACCAGCAGGTGCTTTCTGACCTCGGCCGTACCCCCGAAACGGCGCCGGTTCTGCGCAGTATGGCCTCCCTGCTGGCCTTTCAGCTTGATGACAAGGAAGCGGCCATCAAGTTGCTTCAGGAGGTGATTGAAATGCCCCGCGCCAGCCTTGATGTAGTGGACCAGGCCAAGATTGACTTGGCCGACATTTACCTGCTGCGCGCCGAGCCCTGGGAAGCTACGCTGCTGTACTCGCAGGTGGAAAAGTCGCACAAAGACACTCCCCTGGGCTACGATGCCAAGCTGCGCAATGCCCGCCTCAGCTATTTTGCCGGCGACTTTAAGCTGGCCCAAAGCCACCTCGACATTCTCAAGCAGGCAACCAGCCGCGAAATTGCCAATGATGCCATGCAGCTCAGCCTGCTCATCACCGACAATACGGCTATGGATACCGCTGGAGTGGCCCTACGCGACTACGCGGCGGTAGAGCAGCTGGTGTTTCAGAACAAGATTCCGGATGCCCTGCGCGGCCTTGATGCGCTGCTGCAGAAGCACCCCGGCCACGCCCTGCAGGACGAAGCCCGGTTTCTGAAGGCCCAGCTGCTGCGCCGCACCGGCGACTACCCCGCCGCCCTGGTCACGCTGGAGAGTATTACGGCCAACCCCAAGTACGATGTACTGAGCGATGATGCCCTGTTTCTGGCGGCCAGCATCCAGGAAGAAAACCTACGGGACTTTGGCAAAGCCCAAGAGCTCTACAACCAAGTACTGGTGAAGTACCCCGGTAGTATTTACGTAGCCGAAGCCCGCAAACGGTTCCGCAAGCTCCGCGGCGATGTAGTGAATTAGGCCCCTCCATATCCACGAAAACCAAAAGGCCCCCAGCCGCAACCGTTGCGGCTGGGGGCCTTTTGCTTGAGATTCGCTACCTTCTCAGAGGGCATGGAACCTGGTGCTCCCGCGCATAGCAAAACCCATCGGAGTTGCCCTGCTTTACCTTATTGATACATAGATAATGTGTAGAGCATAGCCTGTATGCAAGCTGATCCTTTAATGTGCTCTACAAATTGATAATTATCTACATCTATGAAGCAAGTTGCTCTGAGGTGGGATGCGGCTGCGCTGGCAGGGTTTGGACAGCGGATGGGGGTAGGCCCGGTACCCCTATAGATAACCGGCTGAGCAAGTGACGTAAAGCCAGAAAACTGCTAACAGGCTGCCTATATTTCTATGCTCCGCCTGCGGAAAAGGGCCACCGAAAGAGCCGTTTTTCTTTGTACTTTTGAAGATACAGCCCACGGTGGCCCCTGCACAAGTATGGAAAAAAGATGGATTCGCAAGCCCACGCCCGAGCCTGAAAAAGTTCGGCACCTGGCCGACGCCCTGCGCGTCAACGAGGCTATCATTTCTCTCTTGTGCCAGCGGCAGGTTTGCACCTTTGAGGAAGCCCGGGCTTACTTCCGTCCGTCCCTCGACTCTCTGCCTGATCCGCTGCTGATGCGCGACATGGACCGCGCCGTGGAGCGCTTGGTGCGGGCCCTGCACCTGGGCGAACGGGTGCTTGTGTTCGGCGACTACGACGTGGACGGTACTACCTCCGTGGCGCTGGTGTACAGCTACCTCTGTCAGTTCTTCGGGCCCGAGCGGGTGGATTATTACATCCCGGACCGCTACAAAGAAGGCTATGGGGTGTCGGAGGCCGGCATTGACTTTGCGGCTGACTTCGGCTACCAGCTCATTATTGCCCTGGACTGCGGCGTGAAGGCCGTTGAGAAGATTGCCTACGCCAACACGCGCGGGGTCGATTTTATCATCTGTGACCACCACTTACCCGGCGCCGATTTGCCGGCGGCCGTGGCCGTGCTCGACCCCAAGCGCTCCGATTGTCCCTACCCCTTCAAGGAGCTTTCGGGCTGCGGGGTGGGCTTTAAGCTGATGCAGGCCATTACCCAGCACCAAGGCTGGCCCGAAGAGCCCCTTCACGAGCTGCTGGACTTGGTGGCCGTCAGTATTGCCGCCGACATTGTGCCCATTACGGGTGAAAACCGCACCCTGGCCTACCACGGTCTGCGCCTGATTAATGACCGGGCACGTCCCCAGCGCCCCGGCCTCGATGCGTTGCGCGAGCTGGCCGGGCTGCAAACGGCCGAGCTGAACATCAGCAGCCTGGTATTCGGCTTTGCCCCGCGCATTAACGCGGCGGGCCGCATGGGCGACGCCAAACGCTCGGTGGCCATGCTGCTGGCCGAAAGCACCGATGAGGCCAAGGAGAAAGCCGGCGTGGTGGACAAAACCAACCAGGAGCGCCGGGGCTTCGATACCAGCATCACGAAGGAGGCCCTGGAGATGATTGAGCAAGATGCCCTGTTGCGCTCGGCCCGCACCACGGTGCTGTTCAAGCAGGACTGGCACAAGGGGGTAGTAGGCATCGTGGCCTCGCGCTGCCTCGACAAATATTACCGCCCGACCATCATTCTGACGGAAAGCAATGGCAAGGCTACCGGCTCGGCCCGCTCGGTGGTGGGGTTTGATGTGCACCAGGCCATTGAGGAGTGCGCCGATCTGCTCGACCAGTTTGGGGGCCACATGTACGCGGCCGGCCTCACGCTACCCCTGGAAAACGTGTCGGCCTTCCGCGAAAAATTCGAGCGGGTAGTGGCCGGTCGCATCCGGCCCGAGCAACTGATTCCGCCCGTGGAAATAGACCACGTGCTGCGGCTCAGCGACATTACGCCCTCATTTTTCCGGCTGCTAAGCCAGATGGAGCCCTTCGGGCCGGGCAACCCCAACCCGGTATTTGCCTCCGAAATGGTGTACGCTACCCCCGACTCGGCGCGCATTGTTGGGAACTCCCACCTCAAGCTGACCCTCACGCAGGACGGGCACCACACGGTAGATGCCATTGGCTTCGGGCTCGGCGACTACCACGAGCAGATACGCCAGGGGCAGCCGTTCAGTGTGTGCTACACCATCGAAATGAATGAGTTTCGGGGCGTGAAAAACCTGCAGCTCCGGGTCAAGGATATTCGCTGGGAATAGGTGCGGCCGGCCTGAGTGGCGTGGTGTATGCCTTATTTAACCTCTCTGGCAGCACGGCGCGCTCGTCGGCGTGCAAACAAGCCCTGCCACTGACAGCCTCTACCCGGGGGCGGAGGTAGGAGTGGCCGCAGGCGCGGTTCTTGTTCCAATCGTAGAGCGAAGCCTGGACCAGTGTGAGTCCTTTGGGGGCCGTATAAGTGGCCGGCTGGCCGCAATGCGTACCTTGGCAACGGCGTTATAGGCGCCTACTTTCCTCTTTTTATCTATTCCCTTTCTTAATGAAAGCAGTTTATCTGGCGCTGGGGCTCGGGCTGGCTACCGTAGGCACTGCTGCCGCGCAGCAACCAGCCGGCTATCAAATCAACCTCGATCTGCAGAATATTCAGAACGACCGGGTTAAAGTAGTCATCAACACGCCCGCCGTAAAGGAGCAGCAAGCTACTTATGTGATTCCCTCGGTGGTGCCGGGCTCTTATTCCAAAAAGGATTACGGCCGCTTTGTTACCGATTTTAAAGCCTTCGATAAGCAGGGCAAGCGCCTGAAGGTGAAAAATGACGGGCCGAACCTGTTCGTTATTGATAACGCCCGCAGCCTGACGCGGCTGGAGTACCTGGTAGATGACACCTGGGATGCCAAGCAGGATGACTCCTTCATCTTCCAGCCCGGCGGCACCAACATTGATGCTGGCCGCAACTTCACCATCAACCACTACGGCTTCTATGGCTACCTCGAAGGCTACAAGATGCAGCCCTACCAGGTAAGCGTACAGAAACCCGCCCAGCTGTACGGCGCCACCGCCCTGGATGTGCGTCGCGAATCCGCTACCCAGGACGTATTCACAGCCCCCGACTACGTGACCCTGGCCGATGGCCCCATCCTGTATGCCCGCCCCGACACGG
Organism: Hymenobacter sp. DG01; assembly: GCF_006352025.1. Lineage (NCBI taxonomy): Bacteria > Pseudomonadati > Bacteroidota > Cytophagia > Cytophagales > Hymenobacteraceae > Hymenobacter > Hymenobacter sp. DG01. The sequence goes on along the minus strand of NZ_CP040936.1, from coordinate 3,557,892 downwards.
CCAGCTTCTGTACCGGCGGAGCCCGCATTTCGGTGGCGGTACTCTCGGAGAATGGAGTTGTGAAGGCCACGGACGTTAGCCAGATGCTGCGGCCCATGTCGGAGGCCCTGACCAAGTTTTTTGGGAAGATGCCCGTACCACGCTACCAGTTCCTGTTCTACTTCCCCAGCCTCAATTCGCCGCTCAATAGCAAAAACGGTGGCTATGGGGCCATGGAGCACAGCTACTCCTCGCTCTACTTCCTGCCCGAAATACCCGACCCGGACCGGCTGCGGAGCATAGTGCTGGAAGTAGCCTCGCACGAGTTTCTGCACATGCTAGCCCCGCTCAACATCCACTCGCGCGAAATCGGGGAGTTTGATTTCCGCAACCCCAAAATGTCGCAGCACCTGTGGCTCTATGAGGGCGTGACGGAGTACGTCTCGCAGCTGGTGCAGGTACGGGGCGGCCTGATTTCGCCCGACGAGTTTCGGGAGCGGATGAAAGCCAAAATCGATAATGCCGGCAAGTACGACAACGTGTCGTTTACGGAAATGAGCCGGCGGATTCTGGAGGCGCCTTACAAAGACATGTACCAGAACGTGTACGAAAAAGGCGCGCTGATTGGGCTGCTGCTCGATATCCGGATTCGGGAGCTAAGCCAGGGCCGCCAGACCCTGCGCGACGTGCTGCTGGCCCTACGCGAGAAGTACGGTCCTACCCGCTCATTCGAAGACAACCAGTTGATTCCGGAAATTGTGGCCCTGACCAGCCCCGAGCTGCAGCCCTTCTTCGACCGGTACGTGGTAGGGAAGGAGCCCCTGCCGCTGGCCGAGTACCTGGGTAAGATTGGCTGGGTGTATGCGCCCGTGGGCCAAACCCGCGTGAAAGCCTTTGGCAACCTGGGCTTCGGCTACGACGCGGAGAAGGACCAGTTCCGGGCCGTGAAAACCAAGCCCGATGAAAACGCCTTCGGCCTGAAAGAAGGGGATGTGATTGTGGCCGTAAACGGACAGGCCGTGACCATGCAAACCGCCGAAAAGCTGTTGCGCCCTCTGGTAGAGCCCAAAACCGCCGACCCCATGCGGGTGAAGTTCCGCAGCGGCGCGGGCCCCGAGCAGGAACGCCAGGCCACCCCCCGGGAGTTTGAGGTAGAAGTGAAAAACCTGGTAGAGCCCGTGCCTACCCTCACCTCTGCCCAGCAAGCCCTGCAAGATGGGTTACTGAAATAGGTATGGGGTAGTTGGATTAAGCTTGTTTCATTACCGGCGACCTGCATCCAACTACCTACTACCTACATCCCACTACCCCCTTACCTTTGCTTCATGATTCTGCGAGCTGAACATCTGGTCAAGAAATATAAGTCGCGCACGGTGGTGAATGATATGTCGCTGCATGTGGAGCAAGGGGAGATTGTGGGGTTGCTGGGGCCAAACGGGGCCGGCAAAACCACCTCTTTCTACATGACGGTAGGCATGGTGAAGCCGAACGAAGGCAAGGTCTTCCTCGACGACAAGGACATTACCAAACTGCCTATTTACCAGCGCGCCCGCCTCGGCATCGGCTACCTGGCTCAGGAGGCCTCAGTGTTCCGCGACCTGACGGTGGAGGAAAATGTGCTGTCGGTGCTGGAAATGACCGACTTACCCAAGCAGGCCCAGCGCGACAAGGTAGAGGAGCTGCTGAACGAGTTCAGCCTGACCCACGTCCGTAAAAACCTGGGCCGGGTACTGAGCGGCGGGGAGCGGCGACGCACCGAAATTGCCCGCGCCCTGGCCGTGGACCCCAAATTCGTGCTCCTCGATGAGCCCTTCGCCGGTGTTGACCCCATTGCCGTTGAGGAAATTCAGGGCATTGTGGCCAAGCTCAAGCACAAAAACATCGGCATTCTGATTACGGACCACAACGTGAACGAAACGCTCAGCATCGTGGACCGGGCCTACCTCCTGTTTGAAGGCAAGCTGCTGAAAGCCGGCACGGCTGAGGAGCTGGCTGAGGACGAGATGGTGCGCCGTGTGTATCTGGGTAAGCACTTTGAGCTGAAACGCAAAATCTGACCGGCGGCGGCCGCCGCGGGCAAGTTGCAGAGGCAGAACGGGGTAGGGCGAAGCGTAGCTTCGCCCTTTTTCGTGGCTGGGGCCTGGCCTGCTGATTTCGGGGTAGTCTGGTAACTTTCCGGGGCGGACGGGGGTAGAGCAACCTCCCGCCTCCTCATGTCCCACGTATTCTCCCGCCGTGATTAGTACCGTTCTCACCTGGGCCGTTCAACGACGGCTGGCCAACGTAGAGCACATCCGACAGTACCCCCACGAAGCCCAGCAGCAGGTGCTGCAGGACCTGCTGCGCACGGCCCGTACTACCGACTGGGGCCGGCGCTACGGGTACGCCGATGAGCTATCGGCCCGGGAGTTTGCTCAGCGCGTGCCCATCAGCAGCTACGAGGAGCTTTACCCCGAGCTGGAGCGGGTGCTGCGGGGCGAGGCCAACGTACTGTGGCCCGGCCCGGTGCAGTGGTTTGCCAAAAGCAGCGGCACCACCAATGCTCGCAGCAAGTACATCCCGGTTACGCGCGAGTCCTTGCATGAGTGCCACTACCGCGCCGGCCGCGACATGACCGCCCTGGCCACGCTCTACTACCCCGATATCCGGATTCTGGGCGGCAAAACCCTCTCGCTGGGTGGTACCCACGGCCCCAACCCGTTCCGGCCCGCGGCAACCGGTTCCCGGGTTGGCGACGTATCGGCGGTGATTATGCAGAACCTACCAGCCTGGGCCGAGTTCGTGCGCACGCCCCCACTGGAACTGGCCTTGCTGGATGAGTGGGAAGAAAAAATTGAGCGCATTGCCCGCCATGTGCTGGAGGTAGATGTGCGCGTGCTGGCTGGCGTACCCACCTGGATGATTGTGCTGCTACGCCGGGTAACCGCGCTGGCCGGGGCCAGCTCCATTCTGGAAGTGTGGCCCCGGCTGGGACTGTTTCTGCACGGTGCCGTAGCCTTTGGACCCTACCGGGAGCTGTTCCGCCAGCTGATACCGAGCCCCCAGATGCATTACCTGGAGGTGTACAACGCCTCTGAGGGCTACCTTGCCCTGCAGGATGAACCCAACTCCGAAGACCTGCTGCTGCTGCTCAATCACGGCATCTACTACGAGTTCCTGCCCCAGGACCAGTGGGATGCCCCCGAACCCCGGGCCGTTGGCCTCGATGAGGTACAACTCGGGCGTACCTACGCCCTGATCATCAGCACCAATGCAGGGTTATGGCGCTATAAAATCGGAGATACCGTGCGGTTCACTAGCTTGGCGCCCTACCGCATCCGTATATCGGGCCGGACCAAGCACTTCCTGAATGCCTTCGGGGAAGAAGTGGTGGTAGAAAACGCCGATGCTGCCATTGCGGCCGCCTGCCAGGCCACCGCTACCACCGTGCGCGACTACACGGCCGCCCCCGTGTATTTCGCTACTCACGACGGCACTTCCCGGGGCCGCCATCAGTGGCTCATTGAGTTTAATCAGGTCCCGGCTAACCCCGAACAGTTCGTGGAAGTGCTGGACCACACCCTGCGCCAGCTCAACTCCGACTACGATGCCAAGCGCCACCGCGACCTAGCCCTTACCCCACCCCAGCTGACGGTAGCGCCGCCCGGCACCTTCGAGCAGTGGCTCGCTGTCCGGGGCAAACTCGGCGGCCAGCACAAAGTGCCCCGCCTAAGCAACTCCCGCGAGTTGATAGAGGAAATACTTCAACTAAAAAAATAGTTTAACTTCGGAGGTCCCTTATCTGGCTCTTCGATGCTTACCTATTCTCTGCTTTCCAGCCTGCGGTGCCGTTCTTATATCCTTCGGGTGCTGCTCAGTTGGGCGGTGGCAACGGGTTGTTTAACCTCATGCGTGGGTCTGCAGCATGGGCCCATCGGGTTTTGGTCGCGCAACCGCTACCACCGCGCCACGCAGGAGCGCCACGGCCCGTGGCGCGAGTATTTCGACAATGAAGAGCGGCACCTGGCTAACCGGGGGCGCTACCGGCAGGGCCTGCCCGTGGGCCGGTGGCATACCTACAGCCCCAGCGGCGCCCGGGAGCACACAGAGCAGTTTCACCGCACGCCCTATGGCCTGGTAACCATTGCCTACTACCATCCTAACGGCCGGGTTGCCAAGCGGGGGCAGGCCCGCTACCGGGCCGAGCCTACGGGCGCGCATTTCTTCTGGTTCGGGGAGTGGCAGCGCTTTGATGCGGCCGGAAAACTCTTGCCCTCAGAGTGGTACGACAACGGGCGCCAGGTAGCCCCGCCTGCCAAGGGTGCCGGAGCCAGCCTCCAGGAAAAAGCCCAGTAAGACCGCAGCAGAGTGAATAGTATTATATAAAAATCCTATATTGGGAATGACAAGGTTATTGTGGGACTATAGATCCGGCCTACAGTGAGTTACGTATCTATCCTGGCCCGTTCGTCGAACGCAGCAGGTACGGATAAAGCCTGTACTTCTGTGTTTTTGCAAGAGTTGCGGGTGCTTGTACGGATCAGATTTTCTTAAAATCTCACCAATGTCTGTCCCTATATCTTCCTCTCACCATTCGGGGCACGGCCGTCGGCGGCGGCGTAGTTTGAAAACCGATGATAAAGCTTCCGTACGAACCACGCGTGCGGTAATTGGGTTTCTGGGGCTGCTGATGCTGGCGCTCCTGGTTAGCCTCGCTATTATTGCCACTACAGCCAGTAGCTGAGCAGTGCCGTCAAAGCAAAGCCCTGGCCCATCGGACATATGTCTGATGGGCCAGGGCTTTGGCTGTATAAAAGGGGTAGGCGCTCGGGGGCTACTCGTCCAGGATGCCGCCTACGAGGTTGCCGAACACGCCGCCGCTTTCTTTTTGCACGTTGCCGCCGCCGGGAGCCAGTGCCTGAATCAGCTTTTTGATGGGCATAGACTGCAGCCATACCCGGCCTGTGCCGCGCAAGGTAGCCAGCAGCAGGCCTTCGCCCCCAAAAATCATGGATTTTAGGCCGCCTGCCCGGGCAATACTGAAGTCGATGCCCGGCTCGAAGGCTACTACGCAGCCCGTGTCAACGCGTAGCAGCTCGTTGTTGAGGCGCTTTTCAATGATGGTGCCGCCCGCATGAATAAAGGCTTTGCCGTCGCCGGTCAGGCGCTGCAGAATAAAGCCTTCGCCCCCGAAGAAGCCGGCTCCCAGTTTCTGATTGAAATGCAGATTGATTTTGGTGCCTTGCGCGGCTGCCAGAAAGCCGTCCTTCTGCACGATAAGTCCCTGAGGCAGCTCGCCCAGGTCAATCGGGATAATCGTGCCGGGGTAGGGTGCCGAGAAGGCCACGTGCGCCTTGCCATATCCCCCGCGGTGCGTGAAGTGGGTCATAAATAACGACTCGCCGGTAATCAGGCGCGTGCCCGCCGAGAACAGCTTGCCCATAAACCCCTGGTTGGGCTCCGAGCCGTCGCCCATTTTGGTTTCGAACGCTATGCTCTCACTCATGTACACCATAGCGCCGGCTTCGGCCACTACGGTTTCGTTGGGGTCCAGTTCTACTTCCAGCACCTGAATATCGGTACCGATAATTTTGTAATCGACGTCGTGGGAGCGCATAAAACGGGGCGAAAAGGCAGAGAAGAATGATTTCCCCAAGTATAGCAAAACCCCATCTGATAGCCGCTATATAGCACGCCAGCACCTGCTTTCTCCGGTACCACACTTCTAATGACAGTGGTACGGGCAAAGGCAGGTGCCGGCGGCTTGTACTGTACGGGCGTGGCGCTCAGGGGCGGGATTACTCCTCATCAGGGGTTTTAGGCAGGTCCTCATCTACCTCAGGGTCAGCTTCCGCTTTCGGACCTTTTTTCTTGGCCTCTTTGCTGGTGCGGCGCATAAAGTCCTCATCCGATTCTTCGGGTTCCTGCACGCCATCCTCCAGCGGGAAATCATCTTCTTCCTCCTCTTTCTCGCCAAACTGGCCGTCGCGGTTCACCAGCTTTTTGTCGCGCACGTGGCGGTTCAGAAACTGGTTGATGTCCTCGATGGAGTAATTGGAAGTTATTTCGCCCAGGGGGTTTACTTTGATTTCAAAACCCTCCAGCTCTTTATGAACGCGGGCTTTTTTCTCGGGGTCGTTCTTTTTCTTTTTCGGGCTAACGGGTTTCTTGGCCATGATGCGGGCAGCTAAAGTCGGTTCAATCTCAGGATGGCTATGCAGAGTAAGCCGCCTTGAAACAGATAGTACGGCAGTGGCCTCTAAGCGGTTGAAACCTGCCCGGCCAAGCGGACATTTCCGGGCCTCAGGCACTAAAAAACGCCCACCAAACGAGAGTTTGGTGGGCGTTTCCGAAGGTATCTGGCTGAAACAGAGCTATGCAGCTGGGAGTTGCGCTACGGCCTGGTTTATCCGTCCGGCCGTTTCCTCAGTGCCGAGAATGCTCATGATGTGCATCAGGTCAGGACCTGCGGCAGCGCCCGTAACGGCCACGCGCAGCGCCTGCAGCACCTGCCCGATTTTGAGTCCTTGAGCTTCCAGAACCTGGGTCAGCAAAGCCTTGATGCCATCGGGGCTGGCATCGGGGGTAGCAGGGAGCTGCCCGGCAAACTCCCGGAGGGCGCCGGCCACCTGGGCATTCCATTTCTTGCTGATTACCTGCTCATCGTAGGCGGTGGGGCGCTGGAAGAACAGCTGGGCCTCGCGGGCCAGATCAGCCGGGAAGGTAGCCCGCTCTTTTACCAGGGCGGCAATCTGCACGGCTTTGTCGGTGGGTACCTCCACGCCCTGGTCTTGCAGGCTGGCGGTCAGGTACTGGGCCAGTTCGGCGTCGGGTTTGGCTCGCAGATACTGCTCGTTGTACCAGCGCACCTTGTTCTGGTCGAAACGGGCCGGCGACTTGCTCACGCGCTCAATAGAGAAGGCCTCAATCAGCTCCTCCATCGTGAACAGCTCTTGCTGGGAGCCCGGGTTCCAGCCCAGGAAAGCCAGGAAGTTGATAAAGGCCTCGGGCAGGTAGCCCGATTCGCGGTAGCCGCTGCTTACGGTCGGCTCGCCGGTTTCGGCATCTTTACCGTGCCATTCCAGCGGGAACACCGGAAAGCCCAGCCGGTCGCCGTCGCGCTTGCTTAGCTTGCCGGTACCGTCGGGCTTGAGCAGCAGGGGCAGGTGAGCAAACTGGGGCATGGTGTCTTCCCAACCCAGGTAGCGGTAGAGCAGCACGTGCAGGGGCGCCGAGGGTAGCCACTCTTCCCCCCGGATAACGTGGGTGATTTCCATCAAGTGGTCATCCACGATATTGGCCAGGTGATAGGTCGGCATGCCATCGGACTTCATCAGCACTTTATCGTCGATAGAAGACGAATGCACTACCACCCAGCCCCGGATTAGGTCGTTGAAGCGCACTTCCTCCTTGCGGGGCACCTTCAGGCGAATCACGTAGGGCGCGCCGCTCTCCAAAAGCTGCTTTACCTCCTCGGTCGGCAGGGTGAGGGAGTTGCGCATCTGGGCGCGCGTGATGCTGTTGTACTGCGGGTTGGGCACTTTGGCGGCCGTGAGGCGGGCGCGCATGGCGTCCAGCTCCTCGGGCGTATCGAAGGCGTAGTAGGCGTGGCCACTGTCAATAAGCTGCTGGGCGTACTGCAGATACATGGGCTTGCGCTCACTCTGACGGTAGGGAGCATGAGGGCCTCCGTTCCAGGGACTTTCATCCAACTCAATACCGCACCACTCCAGGCTCTGGCGGATGTAGTCTTCGGCGCCTGGTACAAACCGGTTCTGGTCGGTATCCTCAATGCGGAGCAGCATCTTGCCGCCCAGCTTGCGGGCCAGCAGATAGTTATAGAGCGCAGTGCGCACGCCGCCGATGTGCAGCGGGCCGGTGGGGCTGGGCGCGAAACGCACCCGTACTTCTCTTTCCATACAAACAGCTGATTTGCGCCCGATTCAGGTCCGTGGCGCGCCGCAAAGGTAGGTAATTAGCCGGGGAGGTAGGATGATATAAAATAGGCCGCGGGAGCAGCTGGTCAGTAGCTCCATCAGCCCCGGGCCAGCGTCTTTACCCAACAAGTAAACCGTGCTTTATGAGCAGCCCGGGCAGGCTCAGCAGGGCAAAGCGTGCGTTCTTCAGCTCATTCAGCTCGGGTTCCAGCACTACGTTCTCAGCCGTCCGGAAATCGGCTCCGTTCAGGTGCGTGTGCAGAAACACGGCCCGGTCCAGCTGGCAGTTCTGGAACACGGCCCCGGTCAGGTCGGCCTGCGTGAAGTTGGCCTCGCGCAAAGAGCACTCTACAAAGCGCGTGTTCGGCATCACGCGGCCTGAAAAGGACGCATAATCCAATTGACACCGGTCGAAGTGGACGCTGAACAGCATGTCGCGGCAGGCTTCAAACGGTAGCCCCAGTAGCTTGCAGCCGTCAAAAGCTATGTTCTGCAAGGAAGTGTTAGCCAAGCTGGTACCGGCCAGATTACAGTTTTCAAACCGGCACTCACTAAACAGGTAACCCGCCAAGCTAGTCTGACTGAAGTCGAAGTTGAGAAAGTGGTACTGCTCGAACTCCCGTTCGCCTGCTAGCCCGGGCGGTAGGGTCCGGGTGAGCACCCGTTCCGGCGGGAAATACTCGGGCTTGGACTGAGCCTTCGGGGCTTTACGAGGGGTAGGGCGGCGCATTATTCCTGATTTCTGAACCGAAGCCACAGGATAAGCCCCAGCAGCACGGCCCCACCCCGGATCAGCCAGGCCGTAGTCGGGCCCCAGTTATTGATCCAGTCGAGCAGCGGAAACCGGAAGTTAGCGGGCAACAGCAAGGGGGCTATCATGGCAACCAGTCCGGCCATAAACAGGAAAATGCCTACCTCTTTCATGTAAAGCAATCAGGAAGATGATGAAATAGAGACTCGGCCGCTCAACCTGCTCAGCTACGCTAAGCGGAGCAGGTTGCTTGGGCGGTCGTTACTTCGCGGCAATACAGGAAATTTCTACCTGTACGTCTTTGGGTAGGCGGCTTACTTCCACCGTTTCGCGGGCCGGCGCATAGTCAGCGAAAAAGTAGTTGCCGTAGATTTCATTGATCAGGCCGAAGTTACCCAGGTCTTTCACGAAGATGGTGCACTTCACCACGTCGCGCAGGGTATAGCCCGCGGCTTCCAGCACAGCCTGCAGGTTGCGCATTACCTGATGGGTTTCCTGGGCTACGTCGCCCTCACCCACCAACTGGCCCGTATCTGCGTCCAGAGCAATCTGGCCTGAAACATAAATAGTGTTGCCGGCCTGAATAGCCTGGCTGTAGGGACCAATAGGAGCGGGAGCCTGGGCCGAATAAACGATGGTATTTGCCATGGGAGGGTGGTAGTTGAAAAAGGAGGTGTTGAAGCGTCAAAGTAAACTGAAAAACCGAGCCCTAGTGCTTTCTGGCGGTGGCGGCAGGCGGTTTCTTTAGAGAAAAGAAAAAGCCACTTCAGGCAACTGAAGTGGCTTTTTCTTTTCTCTAAAGAAACTACTCTACCGTTACCGATTTAGCCAGGTTACGGGGCTGATCGACGTTGCAGCCGCGCAGCACCGCAATGTGGTAGGAAAGCAGCTGCAGGGGCACTACCGATACCAGTGGCATCAGCACCTCGCTGGTGGCGGGCACTTCAATGGTGAACTCCGCCATTTCCGGAATTACCGTGTCGCCTTCCGTCACAACGGCAATAATGCGGCCTTTGCGGGCCTTCACCTCCTGAATGTTGCTTACTACTTTCTCGTAGGAGCTGTCTTTGGTGGCAATAACTACCACCGGCATGTTCTCGTCGATGAGGGCAATGGGACCGTGCTTCATTTCAGCGGCGGGGTAGCCCTCCGCGTGAATGTAGCTGATTTCCTTGAGCTTGAGGGCTCCTTCCAGGGCTACCGGGAAGTTGTAGCCGCGGCCCAGATACAGGAAGTTGGGCACGTCCTTGAAGATCTTCGAAATCTCCTCGATTTCGTCGTTCAGCTGCAGGGCCTTTTCTACTTTCGCCGGAATGGTATTCAGCTCCATCATCAGCTCACGCAGCTTGGTGTCGGAAAGGGTACCACGCTTGTGACCCACAATCATGGCCAGCAGGGTCAGCACAGTTACCTGAGCGGTAAAGGCTTTGGTAGAGGCCACGCCAATTTCAGGACCGGCGTGGGTATAGGCGCCGGCATCGGTGGCGCGGGCAATGCTGCTGCCTACCACATTGCAGATGCCGAAGATGGTAGCCCCCCTGCTCTTCGCCAGCTCAATAGCAGCCAAGGTGTCTGCCGTTTCGCCCGACTGAGAAATGGCAATTACAATGTCGCGCTCCGTGATGATCGGGTTCCGGTAGCGGAATTCCGAGGCGTATTCCACTTCCACAGGAATGCGCGCCAGGTCCTCAATGAGGTATTCGGCCACCAGGCCCGCGTGCCAGGAGGTGCCACAGGCCACAATAATGATGCGGTCGGCGTTCACAAACTTGCGCTCATAGGCCCGTACGCCGCCCATGTTCAAGTGGCCGGCTTCCAGCTCTAAGCGGCCGCGCATGGAGTCGAGGATGGAGCGGGGCTGCTCGAAAATCTCCTTCAACATGAAGTGCTCGTAGCCGCCTTTCTCAATCCGGTCCAGTTCCAGCTCCAGGGTCTGAATATAAGGCGTCTGCTTAACGTCTTCCTTGGTGCGGATTTCCAGCTGCCCGTCTTTGATTACTGCCAGCTCGTAGTCATTCACGTATACTACTTCGTTGGTGTATTCGATAATGGGCGTAGCGTCGGAAGCCAGGAAGAACTCGTTTTCGCCTACCCCAATCACCAGCGGAGAGCCTTTACGGGCGGCAATCAGCTGGTTCGGGTCGTCTTTGCTGAGCACCACAATGGCGTACGCTCCTACTACTTCGTGCAGGGCCAGGCGCACAGCCTCTTCCAGGGAGCAGTTATTCTGCTTCTGAATTTCCTCAATCAGGTTCACAAACACTTCCGTGTCCGTGTCGGAATGGAACACATGGCCCTGCTGCTGCAAGTGCTGCTTGAGGGCCGCGTAGTTCTCAATGATACCGTTGTGAATGATGGCAATCCGCTCCGAGGTAGAGTAGTGCGGGTGGGCGTTTACGTCGTTCGGTTCCCCGTGGGTGGCCCAGCGAGTGTGGCCCATGCCAATGTTGGCGTGCGTATCTTTTTCTGCAATAAAAGCCTCCAGGTCAGCTACCTTTCCCTTTTTCTTGTAAACACTAAGCTGGCCGTTGAGCAGTGCTACGCCGGCAGAGTCGTAGCCGCGGTATTCCAGGCGGCGCAGACCTTTGATGATGATGGGGCAAGCCTCACGGTGCCCAATGTAAGCGACAATCCCGCACATAATTTGGTTGGTTGTGACAGAGCAGAAACTTCCGAGAAATGAAAGCAAAAACGGGCGGCATCGGCAAAAGCCGTGCCGCCCTTGTAGGCCAATCTACCTTAGCACATAATGCTGTTAGCGGAGCTTGGAATAATATACGCGCAGCTTGATTTTAGCAGCATCAGGTTGCGTAGGGTTCACAAGCTGGGCCCGATTCAGGGTCAAGTTGGCGTTGGTGCGCAAAACCGGTGACAAGAGCAAGGCCGAAGGCCGTTCCCCATTCAGGCGGTCCTGTAGGTAGGCCTGCAGGTACTCAGTAAGCGGCATGCTGTAATACTGAAGTGCCTCGTAGCTAGGGTATAAGGCGGCCGCAGCGGGGTCACCAACACCGGTAGCTAACGACTGGGTGCCCTGTACGAGGCGCTCTGCCTGAATCAGCCGCTCGTAGGTGGTAGCACCCACCGTGCGCTGCAAGGGCTGATTGCTGGCATTAACCTCGTAGAGGTACACACTATTAATGCCCGGGTAAGGAAACAGCCCGTTGGTGTTCTGCCTGATAGGCAGCAGCAGCTCAGCCCGGTTTACAGCCAGCTCCGAGTTGTTCATGAGCGCCTGCAGCCCCGAGAGTTCAATGCGGGTAGCCAGACCCACTCCGTCTTGAATGTAGGTCAGGTCTTCCGTAGCGGTGGCGCTAACCTGCTGCCCGGTAGTAGCCAGGCTGGCCAGGGCAGTACCTGAGAAATCGGTGGAAAGCCGGGTGAAGTACTTCGGGCCGGTTGTTGGAGCCTCGGTGGGCAACGGGCCTGCTACCAGGCTGTAGGAGTGATACCGGCCCGACTTGCCTTTAATACCGGCCGTGCCCTTCACATTGTTACCACTGAAGTAGAACACGATCCGGGAATTATAAGAGCGGTTGAAGCTGACGATGTTATCGGCAAAGCCTTCGGCGGGGGTCAGGGCAATACCTTTCCACGCAGCGTTCAGTTTATCCTGGCTCATCGGGGTGCTTTGCAGAGCCGCAAACGTGGCATTAGCCAGGGCGGCCGTAGCCGGGTACTTCAGCAGACGAAGCCGTACTACCTTGTCAGGCGTCGTCACCTGCACGCTGTCTTTCTTATCTGCTGTGTTGGAAGCCAGTTGCTGCCACACTTTCAGCTCGCGGTTAAGCGGAGCCGCCAGGTTGCTGGCCAGCACCGTATTGGTTGGAGCTGCCGAAGCGGAGTTATACACCGTCCGGTTGTCGAGGGGCTGCTCCAGGGAGGCGAAGTTGAACCGCAGCGGTTGGTTTGACGTGCCATACACCTGATCAAACCCCAGGCTGAATACTACTGAATCCAGCCGTGCCGCAGCACCAGGCAACGAGTCGGCGGGGCTCAGCAGGGAGTTGTATTGCAGGTTTAGGTATGCCTGAGCCGTGGTGGTACCTACTTTGGCATCCCGCAGGCGGCCCACCAGAACCTGGTTGCTATTAACCGTCTCAATAGGCTGCTGCCGTACAGTAGCCGTTGAAACTGGCAGATCAAGGTATTGCGAGGTAATAGGGGAAGTGCCGGGCAACTCCAGGCCAACATCATTGGCTTTCTCGCAGCCTGTGGCCAAGCCTAGCAGCGAAACGGCAAAAAGGGAAACCGACGTAAGTCGGCTGGCGCTAGCTGGCCAATTCATTATAGAGAGCGTAGTAAGAGGTCAGCAGGTTATCGTCGGCGCCGACCTGCTCAATTTGTTTCTTGGCTGAATACTCCGTGAACAGGGTGTTCAGGTTTTCACTGAACGACTCGTCGGATTTTACTACTGTATCAGAATACTCCATACCTACCTTGATGAAGCCACCAAAGTCAGCGGTTTTCAGGGCCGCCAGCATGTCGTCCTCAATGTCCAGCATCTTGGCCTTCTCAATGATGTCGCCCTCAAATTTGTGGTCGAACTCATTGTTGTAGATGGTGAACACCGATTTGGCGTCCTTGAAAATCGGGTCCTTCTTGTAGGTCGTTTTCAGGTACATCGGAATCAGGCCCGTCATCCAGTCGTTGCAGTGCACAATGTCCGGAGCCCAGCCCAGCTTCTTTACGGTTTCCAGCACTCCTTTGCAGAAGAAGATAGCCCGCTCATCGTTGTCGGCGTGAAACTTGTCGTTCTTGTCAACCAGTACTGATTTGCGGTGGAAGTAGTCTTCATTGTCAATGAAGTACACCTGCAGCTTGGCGTTCGGAATGGAGGCAACCTTGATGATCAACGGCTTTTCGTCCTCGCCTACGGCAATGTTGATGCCCGAGAGCCGCACCACTTCGTGCAGGCGGTTCTTGCGCTCATTGATGATGCCGAAACGGGGCACGAAAATGCGGATTTCCATCCCCATTTCCTGCATTCCCTGCGGCAGCCGCCGCAAAAACTCTGCTACCTTGGTGGTCTGCAAAAACGGGTTGATTTCCGTGGCAGCGTAGAGTATTCTCAACTTGGACATATAGAGTCAGTTGGGGTGATTAGGAATGGGCAACACTTTGGGATGCACAAAATTAAACATTTTTGAGGGAAATTTCAACCAAACCTACTTGGCCACTCGCTGGAGCGGTCATTCTACTCTATGGAGATACTGAACACCGCGGCTGAGTTGCAAGCCCGTACCGAAAATTGGCGGCAGGCTGGTAAGCGTATTGGCCTGGTGCCAACTATGGGTGCCCTGCACGAAGGCCACCTGCAGCTGGTGCGCGCATCCGCTCAGGAGTGCGACGTTGTTGTAGCCAGCATCTTCGTGAACCCTACCCAGTTCAACAACCCCGACGACTTCCGCCTTTACCCGCGCCTGCCCGAGGCCGATGCAGAGCTGCTCGGGCCTGCTGGCTGCACGGCCTTGTTTCTGCCGGCCGTGGCCGATATGTACCCCCAGCCTACGGTGCTGCACTTTGATTTCGGGCCCCTGGAGCGCGTAATGGAAGGGGCACACCGGCCGGGACACTTCAACGGGGTAGCGACGGTAGTAAGCAAGCTGTTTCACCTGAGCCGGCCTCACCGGGCGTACTTCGGCCAGAAAGACCTGCAGCAGGTGACTATCGTGCGGCAGTTGGTAGCTGATTTGTCGTTTGATTTGGCGGTGGTGGCCTTCCCGACCGTGCGCGAGGCCGATGGGTTGGCTATGTCGTCGCGGAACCGCCGGCTCGATGCGCCGGCCCGCGCCCTGGCCCCGCGCCTGTACCAGAGCCTGCAGCTGGCCGAAGGGCTGGTGCAGGCGGGCGAAGCCACCCCGGAGGCCGTTCGGGAGGCAGTGCGTGCGTTTTTAAGCTCCCAGCCCGCTATTGAGCTGGAGTACATAGAAGTAGCCGATGCCCAGACCCTGCAGCCCCTGACGGATTGGCAGCCCGGCCGGCCGGTGGCCTTGTGCCTGGCAGCTCACCTGGGCGGAGTCCGCCTGATTGATAACGTAGTGGTTGAGCGGTAAGCCGGGGGTAGGGGTAGTGGCAGGGCAGAGCGCTTTCCGTGAGCAGGCGAAGCCTGGGCTGCTACTTCCGGCCACTGCCGCATCACTCATTCCCGGTTCGTATCTTTGCGGCCCAAAATTCACCCGCTTTTTTATCCATGCACATCGAGGTTCTCAAGTCAAAGATTCACCGCGTAAAGGTTACGCAGGCGGAGCTGCACTACGTGGGTAGCATCACTATTGATGAGGACCTGCTGGACGCGGCCAACATGGTGGAAAACGAAAAGGTGACCATCGTGAATATCAATAATGGAGAGCGGTTTGAAACCTACACCATTAAGGGCGAGCGGGGCTCGGGCATGATTTGCCTGAATGGCCCGGCCGCCCGGCGAGTAGCCGTCGGCGACATCATCATTATTATTTCCTACGCCCTCATCGACTTCGCGGAGGCCCGGGCCCATAAGCCTACCGTCATCTTCCCTGATCAGCACAACCGCGTTGGGTAAGCACGCTACGCTTTGAAACAGGTGGCTGCCGAGCCAGAAATGAAATAGCCTGACCACCGGTTAGCTTCGTTCTGGTTCAGCAGCCACTTTTTTTGGGCGGGCTGCAAGCGCTTATTTATTCGTATGAAACGATTTCTGAACGTTCTGAAATACGGCTTGCTGCTGCTATTGTCAGGGCTATTGATGTGGTACGCCCTGCGCGGGCAGGAACTGCGGCTGGTAGGTGAGTACGTGCGCACGGCAAACTACGGCTGGCTGGGCCTGACGATTCTACTCTCGGCTACGGGCTACTTCAGCCGGGCTCACCGCTGGCAGATGCAGCTGGAAGCCAGCCGGCAGCGCGCCTCCTATTGGGATGTATATCACGCCATGATGGTGGGCTACCTGGCTAACTTAGTGCTACCCCGGATGGGAGAAGTAATCCGATGCTCGGTGCTGCAGCGCACGGGCCGGGTGCCGGTACAGGTGTCGCTTGGGGCCGTTATTGCCGAGCGGGTTATTGATCTGCTGATTCTAGCGGCCCTGATGGGCCTGACGCTGCTGCTGGACTTTCAGAAATTCTGGGCCTTTGTGGTAAGCTTGTTTTCAGATCGGTATAACTCACTGGCGGCGCACCAGGGGCTACTGGTGGCACTGCTGGCAACCGTGGTGGCGCTGCTGCTGCTTACAGGCTACCTGCTATTCCGCAACCTGGAGCGGCTGCGCCAGCATGCTCTGTTTGTGAAACTGGAAAACTTTGTGCGCGGCCTGCTGGATGGCGTATTCAGCATCCGGAAGCTCCGTAACCCTGGCCTGTTTCTATTGCACACGGCCTTTACCTGGCTGGTGTATTACCTGATGGACTACCTGGCGTTTTTCGCCTTTCCGGCCACGGCCGGCCTTACCCCCGCCGCCGGCCTGGCCGTGCTCACCTTTGGGGCGCTGGGCATGGCCGCACCAGTGCAGGGCGGCTTCGGGGCCTTTCACCTGATGGTGCAAAGCACGCTGCTGGTGTATGGCATCAGCAAGGAAGCCGGTATTGCCTATGCTTTAGTGGTACACGGCTCTCAAACCTTGCTGGTCGTACTCATGGGCGGCATCAGCTTTGTAGCCAGCATGATGAAATCGGGCCGCCGGGTAAAGCAGGTGGCCTTATCCTAGAACTCAGCCAGCCCAGTATCATGTGGACGAAAGATAAGATTATGCCCCTGGAGGCTTTACTACCCCAGGTAGCCGCCTGGAAGGCCCAGGGCGAGCGGGTTGTATTCACCAACGGCTGCTTCGACCTGTTGCACCTGGGCCACGTTGATTACCTCGAAAAAGCCCGACACCTGGGCCAGCGGCTGGTGGTGGGTCTGAATACCGATGCCTCCGTCAGTTGCCTCAAGCCCGGCCGGCCCCTGCAGGACGAAGTGTCACGGGCGCGGGTCTTGGCCTCGCTTTTGTTTGTGGATGCCGTAGTGCTCTTCGATGAGCAAACGCCACTGGCCCTGATTGAAGCCATCCTGCCCGACGTTCTGGTGAAGGGCGACGACTATCAGATCAGTGGAATTGTGGGCCACGAAGTGGTGTTACAAAACGGCGGCCAGGTGCTGACCGTACCACTGGTAACCGGCTACAGCACTACGCGCATCGTCGAGCGGATTTTGGGTAGCAACTAAGCAGAAGGGTAGGGAAAAGCTGCCGTCCCTCTTTGCTGCCGGGCCGCTCATCACCTCTAATTCTCTGCCCTATGTACTACAACTCAAGCCCCGTTTTTCTAATCATCATTCTGGCGACGATAGCCGGGTGGCTGATTCAGTGGCGGCTGCGAAGCAGGTTCAATCAGTATTCCCGGATCGGGCTGCAGTCGGGCCTCTCGGGCAAACAGATTGCCGAGCTCATGCTGGCCGACCACGGCATTACCGATGTGCGCGTGATCAGCACGGAAGGCCGCCTGACCGACCACTACAACCCCGCCGATAAAACAGTGAATTTGAGCGAGGCCGTGTACGCCGAGCGCAGTGCGGCCGCCGCGGCCGTAGCCGCCCACGAGTGCGGCCACGCCGTGCAGCACGCCACGGCCTATAGCGCCCTGCAGTTCCGTTCTGCCATGGTGCCGGCCTTGAGCGCGGTGTCCAAGTTCATGCCCTTGGTGCTGATGGCAGGCGTACTGATGATCCGGACAACCCTGATTCCGCTGGGGGTAGGCATTGTGTTGTTTTCGCTTACTACCCTGTTTTCCTTTGTAACCCTACCCGTGGAGTTTGATGCCTCCAAAAGGGCCCTGGCCTGGATTGACAAGCGCGGCATTGTAACCCCGCAGGAGCACAGCATGGCGAAAGACGCCCTCTGGTGGGCCGCTATGACCTACGTGGTAGCTGCCCTCAGCTCCCTGGCTACCCTGCTCTACTACGTGAGCATCTTTCTGGGCAGCCGCGACCGGCGTTAGTGCTGAGCATTGCTCACTTTAGAAAAGCCGCTCCGGATACTGGAGCGGCTTTTTACTGATTGCCTGATGCAAAACCAGCCGCTGCCGGCTTTGCCTTGGCCGTAGGGGGTAGGCCCAGATTGATCCACCGAAAAAATTACAAAACTCAACCAGAGAGGAAACAAAAACCGGACAGGATACCTTATTCGGCTAGCCTACTAAAAAATTGAGGCCTGGCTGCGTGATCTGCACACTTGTCAGTTAATTTTGAGGGCTGCCGGCGAATTTACGCCAGCTTCCTACGAATTGCTTTTCCCACCCCACCCTTACCAGCGCATGGATTTTCAGCTTACCGAAGAACAACTGGCCGTTCAGGCCGCCGCCCGCGAATTTGCCCAGTCTGAACTGTGGGCTGGTGTTATTGAGCGGGATGAACACCAAAAATTTCCCGCCGAGCAAATCAAGAAGATGGGCGAGCTGGGCTTCATGGGCATGATGGTAAGCCCCGAGTACGGCGGTGGTGGGATGGATACCGTGAGCTACGTGCTGGCCATGGAAGAAATCAGCAAAGTAGATGCTTCCTGCTCGGTTATCATGTCGGTGAATAACTCGCTGGTATGCTGGGGCCTGGAGAAGTACGGCACCGAAGAGCAGAAGCGCAAGTACCTGCCCGGCCTGACCTCCGGCGAAATCATCGGGGCTTTTGCCCTTTCTGAGCCCGAAGCCGGCTCCGATGCTACCAGCCAGCGTACCACCGCCGAGGACAAAGGCGACTACTACCTGCTCAATGGCACCAAAAACTGGATTACCAATGGCACCACCGCCTCGGTATATCTGGTGGTAGCCCAAACCAACCCCGAGCTGAAGCACCGTGGCATCAACGTGCTCATCGTGGAGAAGGGCATGGAAGGCTTTGTGCAGGGTCCCAAGGAAAACAAGCTGGGTATCCGCGGCTCCGACACCTGCTCGCTGATGTTCAACGACGTGAAAGTGCCCAAGGAAAACCGCATCGGCGAGGACGGCTTCGGCTTCAAGTTCGCCATGCAGGTACTGGCCGGCGGCCGCATTGGCATTGCCGCCCAGGCTCTGGGCATTGCCTCTGGCTCCTACGAGCTGGCTCTGAAGTACTCCAAGGAGCGTAAAGCTTTCGGGGTGCCGATTTCTCAGCACCAGGCTATTCAGTTCAAGCTAGCCGATATGGCAACCGCCATCGACGCGGCCCGCTTGCTGTGCCTGCAGGCCGCCGCCGACAAGGACGCCCACCGCGACTACGCCAAGTCGGGCGCTATGGCTAAGCTGTTCGCCTCCAAAACCGCTATGGATAGCTCCGTAGAAGCCGTTCAAATTCACGGGGGCTACGGTTTCGTGAAGGAATACCACGTGGAGCGCCTGATGCGCGACGCCAAAATCACCCAGATTTATGAGGGAACTTCTGAGATTCAGAAAATTGTAATCTCTCGGGAAATCCTGAAATAGGTTTTGAATTGCCTAAAAGTCAGAAGTATTGCACAAAACCCAGCCCTTTTTAGGCTGGGTTTTGTGTTTGTGTGAATTTTTATATGTTATTTTGCATTAGATAACTGCGGGGTACTATTTCTACCCCCACGCCCGAGATTTTAAATGCCCGTCAAAGATGGAAGATTATAATAAAGTGATTGAGTCGCTGGGTGTTCGGTACATCAAGGCGAAAAATCTGGTGTTGCAGCAGCCCTTTACGGTGCGCAATTCCTATGATGTAGGCAACAATCTTATTCTGTTGCACAAGGGCCGTATCTCTTTCGGCGATGAAGATCAGCTGGTAGAGGAAGGCGAAATGCTCTTTATTCCGGGTGGCCGCGCTACTAAGGTAACCTACGGCGAAACCTCGAGCAAGAGCATCACCAACGACGACCTCATCACGAACAAGGATAAGTTCTTCCACTCCAACTCAGACCTGGATCTGATTGGTGATGCTGAGGAAAGCCATTCTTTCGTCAGCTTCGAGGCCAAGGTGTTCGACTCTGTTAACTTCTTTGCCTCCCTGGACGTGCCGGCCTTCTTGATTACCGGTAACTCCAAGCTGGCGAACCTGGTCATTAAGGTGGTAGAGGAAAGCCTGCAGGAGCTGCCGGGCCGGGAGCGCCTCATCACTATCTACACCGAGAACATTGTGGTGGAGATTGTGCGCTACATCCTGAAGAACAAGATGTTTGTGGAGCAGCTGGCTACCAACAGCACCTACTTCAAAGATCCGCGCCTCATTGATCTGTTCAACTACATCAAGGAGAACATTGGCGGCGACCTCTCAAACAAGGTTCTCTCGGGCGTAGCCAACGTAAGCGAAGACTATGTAGGCCAGTACTTTAAGATGCTGACCGGCATTAACCCCCAAGACTACATCGAATACCAGCGCATGGAGCGCGCTGTATTCCTGCTGCGCACCACCAAGAAAAGCATCCGCGACATTGGGAAGGAAGTGGGCTACAAAGACACCGCTTACTTCTGCCGCCGCTTCAAGATGATGTTTGGCATTCCGGCTGGTAAGATGCGCCGCCGCGAGTCGGCCATGAACATCTAATCACGGATTCTGTGAATAGGTCTAGTGGTCTTTAGATCAACAAAAAAGCGCCCCGTTACCGCGGGGCGCTTTTTTGTTGGGTTGATGGCAGGCAAAAACGGATGTGCTGGGTGCTGAGCGAAGTGTGTGCTGCTTACAAAGCTTTATGGGCCGGCTTACTCCGTCAAAATTCGGGACTGATTGAACTGGTGCACCGTGCGCGCCATATCGGCCAAAAAGGTTGGCTCCTTTTCAATCTGGTTGCCGACGACGATTACATCAGCACCGGCTTGCAGAGCGGCCTGGGCTTTTTCGATGGTATTGATGCCGCCGCCCACAATCAGAGGTACTTCTACCGCTTGGCGTACGGCCCGGATCATGGCGGGTGCCACGGGGTAGAGGGCGCCGCTACCCCCATCGAGGTACATCAGGCGCAGGCCCAGCTGCTCGCCGGCCATGGCCGTGCAGGCCGCAATACCGGGCTTGTCGTAGGGTAGGGGGGTAGTACCACTGATGTAGCTGGCCGTCGTCTGGCGGCCTGTATCAACCAGCATGTAGCCGGTGGGCAGAATCTGGAGGTTGCTTTGGCGCAGCAGCGGGGCGGCAATTACGTGCTGCCCGATCAGAAAATCGGGGTTGCGGCCCGAAATCAGGGACAGGAGCAGAATACCGTCGGCCTGATCATCGAGGTGCAGGCTATGGCTGGGAAACAGCAGCACCGGCACGGCCGAGCGGCTTTTGATAAAACGAATGAGGGCAGCCTGGCGAGAGTTCATCACCAAGCTGCCGCCCACAAAAAAGTAATCTACAGGATGCTGTTCACTCAGCTCCAGTATCTGCTGGCAACTGGCCTCATCTACATTGTCGGGGTCCAGTAGTACCGCCAGAGACTTCTGGCCATGAGTCCGGCGCTTGCTTAGGGCATCATACAGGCTGGTGAGGCGCATCCGCGTCGTCGTGGTGGTAGGTAAATTCAATATCCTTGGTTTCTGGCTCGGTATGGACCGGGCCCGAAGATGCAAGGTCGGGATTTTTAAGGATAGGTAAATAGTCGCCGGCTTTCTTCGCAATAAATGCCATCAGCACGGCCGAAGCCTGTGCCACCAGCAGTTTACCGGTTTCTGACTGCAGAAACGCTTTTACCGATGAGGCCAGGATAGAGGACGCACCTGATTCCTGATGCGCTGCCGAGCGTGGAGCCGGTACCGAGCGGTAGGGGGTAGCCTCCTCGAAGCCTAGCGGCCGGAAGGGGTCAGCATCGGTATGATACACATCCGGGGCAAGCTGGGCCCGCTCGTGTGCCTGCGGGTGCCGCTGGCCCCGGTCGTACTGGTGGCGGCCGGTACCGAAGCCCAGGTCGTCGGTAATGGCCGTATCTACGGCCGTGGAAGCTTTCTGGCGTCGGGGCCGCCGGGAGCTGTTAAGCTGGTGCCGGGCGTATTCCTCATCGTTGTCGAGGGCGCGGTCTTTTTTTTTTCCGCCGAAGGCCTTCGAGAGCAGCCAGACGCCGCCCAGCACGCCGGCCCCAATGGCCACGTACTTGCTCACTACCTGGGTTTTGGCCTTAATGCCTTCGACCTCGCCCATCAGGGCGCGTTCATACTCCAGTTTCTGGCGCTCCAGAAACTCTTTTTCATCTTCAAACAGCGGGTTATGCAGATCGGCCATACGAGGGGTTAGGCTTGGCGTTTATCAGATTTATAAATGGTATTGTTCAGCAGCTTATCAGCTAGGCCCTGGAACAGCTTCTTATCTACCCCAACCACCAGAATAATGAGCAGTAGCAGATAAAAGCCAGCCACAATACCGAAGCCCCAATACGGGCTATCCAGCGCATCGTTGAGCAGCAGGCCCAGAAATACGTTCAGGAACAGGAAAAACATCAGGCCCACGAGGCCCAGCGTTACGCCGTGGACGGTGCCCACGAAGGCGGTCTTAACTTTTTCCTGCGTTTCAAGGCGTACCAGATCAATACGCGTATCGAGGTAGCCCATCAGATTGCCCATCAGGTTATCCGTGCGGGGCGTCTTGGTGGCATCGTCTTCAGTGGAGAACAGGCCCATAGGGGAGAATTTTTGCGAGGAACAATGTTACAGGTTCACAGGCCAGTAAACCGCGCCGAAGCCGGTTTGCCGGACAGCCCTTTCTTACGGAAAAGCCGGCGGCGTGTCTGAAAATTGCCGTACTTTTACTATATACCACCGCCGCTTGAGCCAGAATCATTACCAGATATTGGGCGTAGCTCCTACGGCTACGGCCCGCGAGATAAAGCTGGCCTACAAACAGCTGGCAATAAAGTACCACCCCGACAAGCATCAGGGCAGCCCCCTCTACGAGGACCTGTTTAAGGCTGTAGCCGCCGCCTACCAGGTCCTCGGCGATGCTAACCGCCGGGCCCAGTACGACTTTCAGCTACAGGTGGCAGCGCGCCGGGCCGAGGAAGCCCGTCGGCAGCAGCAATTCCGTAACCAGGGCCAGCGCGTGTACGGGGTGCCGATGCCCCCGCCCGCCGCGCCGGTACGCACCCGCCGCCCGGCCGGCTCCTTCGAGCGGCACTACCGCCCCCGGCCCAAGCAGCGCGCCCGGTTTACGCGGCGCGATTTGCGACTTATTCTGTTGCTGGTGGGGGCAATAGCCTTGTTTGTGCTTTCTGTGCGGGTATCTATGTACCGCATTACGGCGGCCAGCAACTATCAGCGCGGTTTGGCAGCCTATGCCCGGCATGAGTGGAGCGGAGCCCACAGCTTTTTCTCGGAGGCGCTGCAGTTTCGGCCCGACTATGCCGATGCCCTGCGCCGGCGCGGAGAGATTGAGGAGCTATTTTACCACAACCCCACCGCCGCAATTGCCGACTACCAGGCGGCCCTGGCCCAAACCACGGCGCCCGCCCGCCGCGCCCAACTGCTGGTGCGCCTAAGCCTATGCTACCGTGCCCTGCAGCGCCCCGATCAAGTAGAGGTATTTGCCGGGCAGGCGCTCCGGCAGGATTCTACCCTGGCGCGGGCACGGCTGCTGCATGGAGAGGCCCTGTTGTTTACCCACCGCTATGCCGCTGCCCACCGCGACTTTACCGCGGGCCTGAGGCACGCACCAGGGGAGCCAGCCTACCTGGCTGCCCGGCTGTTGCTCTACCGAGGGCTGGCGAGTTATAAAACCCAGGATTTGCGGGCGGCCCGCGCCGACTACTGGCAAGTACTGGCTACGTTTCCACGGTATGGGCAGGTGTATTTTCTGTTGGGTCGCATTGCCCAGCAGGAGGGCAACCCCCGGGAGGCTTGCGAGTTTTTTCGGCGGGCGGTGGTCCAGGGCTATGGTTTTGCGCAACGCGTGCGCGACGAGGTTTGCCCTACCCCCTAAAAAGAACCAGACCCTCTCCGCGTCCGGAGAGGGTCTGAGGTTCCACTAAAAATGCCGGATAAAAATCTGCTCCTAGTTGCACTGCACACACAATGCCCAATAATTGCGCTCGGGAGGGTTGGTAATGCTTTCGGATATAAGACCGGCAGCTGAGTTCTTCCCCCTAAGCCCCCTTATCGAAAAGAGAAATTTATTTATCCCACCACACGGGGGTGGTCAGGGCATCGGGGCCCTGCTGGGCCAGGGCGTTGTGGTAGGCGGTAGGGTTGAGGCGCTGCTCGGCCTGCGGATAGCGCAGGCGCCGAGGTACTTGGCCATTGGTTTCGCCAGGGTTTCGGATAGCCTGCAGTATTGGAAACCCCGTGCGCCGGTACTCGGCGTAGGCCTCGAAGCCATTGTGCCCAAAAAGGGAAAGCCACTTCTGGGTGATGATCTGTTCCAGGGCACGGGCGGGCATAAAGCGCACCCCGGGCTCCTGCAGGTAGGCCGCGGCTACATCGGGGTCTGTGATACCGGCCAGGGCCAGGGCCTCGCGCACACCGGCATTGTACCACTGCTCAGCCGTACCGGTTGCATCCCAACCGCGCAGGCAGGCTTCCGCGCGCAGAAAGCACACCTCGGCGTACGTCAGCAGGTTTAGGTCGTTGGTGATGGTGCGGTACCGGCTGCCGGCCTGCGAAAAGCTAGCGGGCGTGTATTCGCGCGTTGTTAGCTGGGTAGCCGAAAGACCGTTGGGCAGCCCTACCCGCGCCGGATTACTGGCCGATACGGCATCGGCAAAAACGGTTAGCCGGGGGTCGTGGTAGCGGGTTAGGTAGTCGATAAGGGTGGCGCTGATCCGGCAGTCGCCGAAGCCCAGCACCACGGCCAGCGGGTTCTGATTGATACGGATGCTACCCCCGGTGTTCTTCATAACGGCCGACTCCTGATGACGGGTCATTACGCCCGCCGCTAGTGCCTCCCGCACGTGCTGCTCGGCCAGGGCGGGGTAGGCCGTGGTCAGGCGCATGGCCGCCCGAAGCCGCAGGGAGTTAGCGAAGCGGCGCCACCGCTGATTAATTTCTGCCACCGACGATACCGGAAAAGCCGACCCCGGGTTGGCATACAGCAGGTCCGAGGCGCCAAAGCTGTCCTCGCGCGAGTCGTTGAGAGCAGCGGCAGCGGCTTGCAGTTCCTGCAGTAAGTGCGGGTAAATGGTCTGCTGCCGGTCGTAGGGCGGCCGCACCAGACCGGCCGCGCCCTCGAAAGCGGAAAAGTACGGGACGTCGCCCCAGTAGTCTGTTACGCGCTGAAACAGGAAAGCCCGCCAGATACGAGCCTGACTTAGCTTGTTTACCTCACCCGGCTGGCCCTGCACCTGCCTGATTGCCTGCTGCAGATCCATGCCGTAGCCCGAGTAGAAGCTGTTCCAGAAGGTGGTGGCCCACTGGTCGTTGCTCTCATAACGGTCAGTTGAGAAGCTGGGGGTAGAATTGGCGAAGTACTGCACCCACATGTTGGCGTGCAGATGCTCGCCTACCTGTTGGTCGTTGTCGTAGAGGGTGCCATACTTCAGGGCCCGGGCGAATAGCATGTCGGGCGAGGCCTCGCCGGTTTTGGTGGGGTCTGAATTGATTTCCTCAAATCGGTCGGTGCAGCCAGCCAGGGCCACTAAGGCCACGCTAAGGGCTATACGAGGCAGGCAACGAACAACGGAAAGCAGCATGGTGTGGCAGCAGGGCGGGTTAAAACTCCAGTGTAAGATAATAGCCCAGCATCTGGCTATTGGGGTAGCCCCCCGACTCCAGGCCCTGCGCCCGGGAAAGATTGTACGCCGATTCCGGGTCGAACCCTTTCGTAGCCCGCCTCAGGAAGCCCAGATTTCGCCCGATAATGGAAAAGCTGGCTCCCTGAAGCCGCCCGACGCGGCTGACGAAAGCCGCCGGCAACCGATACGTAAGCGTTACTTCGCGCAGCTTGATGAAGGTAGCATCATACACGAAGGGCTCCGAGAAAGTAGATAGGCGGGCCCAGTAAGCCTGCGGATTAACGTAGCGCCGGCTGGGGGTGTAGGTGTTGTCGGGGTTGCCCACGAGACCCTCTACCAGCAGCCCGCCAGTTGGCACCCAATCTTTGGGGCTGATACCTGCAGCTTCGCGGGCGTCTTCGGAGGCGTACCAGCCAGCCCGGCCCGCCAGTGTGGCGCGGGTGTTGCCGAACAGCGTCGCCTGTTGCTGCGAAGCCGAGTAAATCTGACCGCCCCAGCGCGCGTCCAGTAGCATACTAACGCTCAGGTTGCCGTAAGAAAAACGGTTGAACAAGCCTCCAAACCAGCGGGGCTGAAAGTTGCCCAACCGGGCAGTGGCCGGGCCGGGGGGTAGGGGCAGGCCATCAGCACCAACCAGCAGCTGGCCATCCGGAGCACGCTGCAGTTGGGTGCCCAGTATATCACCAAACGGCCGGCCGGCCTGGGCCACAACGGCCACGTTGTTTGATTCGTTGCCCAGCTGATAAAGCGGGTTGCCTTCTGCCAGGCGCACTACCCTGGAGCGGTTGGCGGCCCAGTTCAGGGTTACATCCCACCGCAGGCGCTGGCCGGGCCGGAGTGGTGCCGCTGAGGCTACCACCTCCAGCCCCTGGTTCTGGATGTCGCCGGCATTGAGAAGTTGGGCCCGAAATCCGGAGGTAGCCGAAATCGGGACGCTGGTTACCTGGTTGAAGGTGTTGCTGTGGTAGGCCGTAATATCCAGGGTGGCGCGGTTCCGACCAAAGCGCATTTCCGAGCCAACCTCTACCGAGCGGGTAATCTGGGGTTTCAGGTGCAGCACGGCCAGCTGGTCCTGCAGGTTGGCGAAGGGTTGGCCCAGGTGGGAGCTACCCACGCCCGGGGCCTCGGGCACCCCGGAACCCAGGTCATATTGAGTTGTCAACTCATAGGGGCCGGCGCCTTTGCCTACCTGGGCCCAGGAGGCCCGCATCTTCCCCAGGGTCAGAAAGCCCGACTTCCAGCCCAGCAGATCGGTGTAAGTGGCGGCCAGAGAAGCGCTGGGGTAGAAGTACGACCAGCTGCCCCGGGGTAGGGTAGAGTCCCAGTCGTTGCGGCCCGTAACCTCCAGAAAAACCGCTTCCCGGTAAGCCAGCTGGGCCCGGCTGAATACCGACTGCACTTCAAACCGGGAAAAAGAATATACCGGCGACCTACTGGCCGCGTTGTCCAATGTAAACACGTTGGGCTTTAGCAAGCCCTGGCCCGTTACCCCGGTGGTTTCGTTGCGCTTCTGCAGCAGGCTGCCAAATACCTGCCCCGTCAGGGACCAGCGTGGCCCTAGCCGGCGCGAACCGCTGGCAATGAAATCGAAGTTGTTTTCCCGCATGCGCAGCCGGCTTTGCGCCACGCCACCCCGGTCCGGCACCGCCGTATTGTTCCAGGAGGTGTAGCTGGCGTAGCGGTAGCCCACATCGGAAAGATAAAAATCGGTGCCCGCCCGCAGCTGCAGCCACAGGCCCTCGGTAAGGTCGTAGCGCAATGCCACAAAGCCGTTGCCGCGGTGCTGGTTGGCCTGGTTGGTGTTGAGGTAAGCCGCCCAGAAGGGATTCTGGCGCATGGTGTTGCGGAAGCCCGCGCCCAGGTTCTGGTTCCAGAGCACAGGGCGTAGCGTTAGCGGGTCGCGGTAAGAGCGCAGGTCGTCCAGGTCCACGCTGCGCGGCAGGTGCTGAAACTGCGTCATCACGTTGTCGGGGTTGGCGCCCAGGGTAGGCCGGTTGAAGTTGCGCGAGTAGATGTAGCTGGCTTTTACATCGGCCGATAACCGGCTGGTAAACTGCCGGGTGGCGCGCACGGTCACAAAGTCACGGGCTAGGCGGCTGTTGGGGTAGGTGCCCCGGTTGCGCAGGTCGGCCACCGATACGCGCAGGGTAGCCCGGTCGGTGCCGGTAGCCAGGGCTACGGTGTTGGCGGTGGTATAGCCCAGCTGAAAGAAGTCCTCAATATTGGTAGGCTGAGCCCTGAAAGGTTTTACCTGCCCGGTCCAGTGCCGTACCAGCTGCCCTTCCATGCGCGGGCCCCAGCTGCCCACCGATTCCAGCGCTTCCTCCACCTGCGGAAAGCCCTCCGGGGTCAGGATCAGCTTGCCCGCCGCATCATCCAGAAAGCGCCCCTGGGTGCCCTGCCCGTACTGGTTCTGGTAGTCAGCCAGTACGTGGGCCCGGTCGAAGGTGGTAGTAGAGCTGACGCTGAGGTGCAGGCCGGGCCGGCCCTTTTTAGTAGTGATAATAAGCACCCCGTTGGCGGCGCGGTTGCCGTACAAAGCCGCCGCGTTGCCGCCTTTCAGCACCGATAAGCTGGTAATATCTTCCGGATTGATGGCCGAAAGACCGTCGCCGGAATCATACCCCCCGAACCGGGTTGCCTGCAGCGGGTTTCGGTTGTCGATGGGCACCCCATCCACCACTACCAAGGGCCGACTGTCGCGGGTAAGCGACGTGTAGCCCCGGATGATGAGGTTGGTAGAGCCCATCGGCCCCGAGCCGCTCCGGCTGATTTGCACGCCGGCCAGCTTACCGCTTACTGAGTTGATAAAGTTCGGCTCCCGGGATTCCACTATCTGGGAAGCTGGTAGGTCCTGCACCGAGTAGCCCAACGACTTCCGCTCCCGCGCCAGCCCGAAACCCGTCACCACAACTTCGGCCAGGGTGCGGGCATCCTCGCGCAAAACAACTGCCATGGCCTGCCCCGGCGGCGCAACCCGCACTTCCTGACCGATAAAGCCCAGGGAGTTCACTATCAGTACGCTGTCGGTAGGAGCAAGGGGTAGGGCAAACCGCCCGTCGGCTGAGGCAACGGCGCCCCGGGTAGTGCCCTTTACCAGCACACTGGCCCCCGGTAAGGCCATGCCCGTACCCAGGGACGTAATCTGTCCGCGCAGGGTTCGCTCAGCAGCCGGGGCCGGCAGCACAGACTTGGTTGCGGACGCGGGGGTAGGGGGTGGGAACTGCAGAACAATCTGGTGGCCCACAATGCGGTAATGCAGACCGGCTGGGTGCAGCAACTGCTGCAGCGCCTCTTCCAGGGAGGCGTGGGCCAGCTTCAAGGCGGGTACACGCCGACCTTTTACCTGAGCCTCGCTGTACACAAAGGTGTAGTGCGTTTGGCGCTCCAACTCCCGCAGTACGGCCGGCAGCTCCTGCTCTTTGGTTTGAAGCGAAACGAACGGTAGGGAAGCCCCGGTTTGACTATATCCGGCGGTGGCTGTGACTAGCAGGGCAGCTGTTGCAAAGGCCTGCGGGTAGCGGCAGAACCCGGCACTACTTCCGGAACACGCCCGCGCTACGAATGCCGGCAGCCAGTACTTCATGTAAACGGAAGCGCGAAAAAGGAAGTGGTAAAATCTCTCCCAATATACGCTGCGCCGGGCTTACAACGTGCGGCCCGAAGCAGGCTCAGCAGCACAGCCCGGCCCGGTAATTAAAAGCTGGTTATCCGTCAGCTCAAACCCGAAAGTGCCCGTCAGGGACAGGATGCTGATGACCTCCCGCAGGGTTTGGTTGCGGAAGCGGCCCGTGAGGCGGCAGTTGCGCAGCTGTTCGTTGGCAAACCGCACCCGCACATTGAAGTGCCGCTCCAGGGTCCGGGCCACATCGGCCAGGGGTGTGCTCTGAAACACCAGGCCGCCCCGGCTCCAGGTGGCGTAGTCCTGGCTGTTTACTTCCTCCCGCCGCAGGGTTTCACTGGTTTTAGAATACACCACTCGCTGATTGGGCACTGCATACATCGTGTCGGGGGCCGATGTGGGGGCGTTGTGAATGAATGCTACCCGCCCCGTTACCACAGCGGTTTCTACCATGTCATCTTCCTTGTAGGCTTTCACATTAAAGGAAGTGCCCAGAACCCGCACCTGCTCCCGGCCCAGATGGATAACAAATGGCTGCTGAGGGTTATGCGCTACCTCAAAAAAGGCCTCTCCCTGCAGGTACACCTCGCGGCGCGGCTGCTTGAACGAGGAAGGAAACCACAGGCGGCTATCGGCGTTCAGCCACACGGCCGTCCCATCGGCCAGCAGTACTTTGGCGGTGGCTCCCCGCTCGGTTGCCTTTTCGGTGAAAGCCAGCGGCACGAATGTTCCCTGGTTGTAGTGGCGGTAGCCCCAGTAACCAGTTGCAGCGCTGCCAGCTATCAGCAGGGCGGCTACGGATGCCGCCAGACGGGTGCGCCACCACGGCTCCGGAGCTGATGCCGTGGGCAATGGTAGCCGATGGCGCCCGGCTGCCGCTAACTCGTCAGCATCGAGGCGGGCCAGCAGGCGCTCCAGGGCCGCGGCGGTATCGGCCGGCGCCACGGCCGGGGGCGGGCTTTGCCAGTACCGGCGGGTTTCTTCATACACTAGGCGCTCATTGGGCGAAGCCTGGGCCAGCCATGCATCCAGCACTTCGTGCTCGGCTGCTGAAAGCTCTCCGGCCAGGTCCTTCCCGATAAGTTCGTGTAGTGCTGAAAGCTCCATAGATAGAAACCGATAGATACGCCTTGTATAAGGTATAGACACAGATGCCGGTATATGCCCTTAACCCGGCTCCGGAAACTTACGGGCCCAGGGCTTAGAGCCAGCCGGCAGCGCAGACTCTAGGCTCCGTTTGCCGCTGCCTCCAGCAGAAACGGAAATGCTGCTAACGCAATGCGCAGTATGCGGTTGGCCGCCGAGGCCGAGGCGGAGGAGCGCATCTGCAGGTGTTGCTGCAGCTCCACGCTAATCTTCTTGATGGCGATGCCCATCTGCACCTCAATGGTTTTCACGGAGATACCCATAATTTCGGCTACCTCTTTGTACTTCAGACCGTCCTCCCGAATCAGCCTGAAAATGATTTTGCACTGGGGTGGCAACTTCTCCACGGCCCGCTGAATCTCGGCTTGCAGTTCGGCCGTCAGTAGCTCCCGCTCCGGGGTCATCAGCTCCACCGTCAAGGCCATCGGTACCTCGTCGAGGGATAGGCCAGGCTGATTGCCGGCCTTCTGCAGGTAGTTCAGCGCCTGGTTCTTGACGGCAATGTAAAGGTAGCTGTTCAGGTTGTGCACCTCCACCAGCGCCGCCCGTTTCTGCCACAGCTTCAGAAACACGTCGGAAACGGCCTCTTCCGCCAGCTCCCGCGACCGAACGTAAAGCAGGGCAAACTTAAGCAGCCGGCCGTGGTAGTGGCTGAAGAACCGGGCGAAAGCCTGTCGGTCGTCGGTGGCCATACGGCGCACCAGCTCTTCAATGGCGGGAGAAACGGAATCCATGGAAATATTTTAACTAAAAGTACCGGGCTCCGGCCGGTAAACCAAACGGAGCCCGGTACTGGAGGTTCAGGGCCGAAGCTAGGGGTAGGGGGCTACTGGCTCTACTGGCTTATGTCTTGGTCAATACCCTGGCTGCCAGAAGCCTCCAGCTCAAAATTCCAGCGTACAAAAGCCTCCAGCCCTTCGTACTCGGGCAGGCCCAGCTGGTCGTAGAGGCGGGCCGTAGTGCGGTTGCGCTCCTCGGCCCGTTGCCAGAACTCCCGCTGGTCGGCACCAGGAAACAGGGGCCGGTCTTTCTGCGACTGGTGCTTGAAAATGGCCCGCCGTTTCCGTGTGAGCTCCTGGGGCGAAAGCGGCACGGCCATTTCTATCTGGTCGATGTCCCATTCCTGCCACGCGCCCCGGTACAGCCAGACTCTACAGTCGAGAAGCCATGGGGCCCGAGCCGCCTGAAGCCGCCGAATGGACTCAAAAATGGCAGCCAGGCATACGCGGTGGGTGCCGTGCGGATCAGAAAGGTCGCCGGCCGCATACACCTGGTGCGGCCGAATCTGTTCGAGCAGCTCCATTGTCAGCCGGATGTCTTCTTCCCCCATAGGTTTTTTGCGCACCCGGCCAGTTTCATAGAAAGGGAGGTCCATGAAATGCACCTGCTGGTCGGGGATGCCCGCGTAGCGGCAGGCGCTTTTGGCCTCGCCTCGCCGAATCAGACCCTTAATTTGCTGCACCTCCGCCGAGTCAACCTGGCCCGGGTGTTTGTGGTGCAGAAAATCGGTTACCCGGCGGTACAGGGCTTCGGCAGGCTGCTCATCCAGCCGGAAAGCCTCATCGTACTCGGCCACAAACTCAGCAAACCGAATTACCTCGTCATCAAACACGGCAATGTTCCCCGAGGTCTGGTAGGCTACGTGCACCTCGTGCCCCTGGTCCACGAGGCGCAGCAAGGTGCCGCCCATGGAAATAACGTCGTCGTCGGGGTGGGGCGAGAAAATAAGAACCCGCTTGGGGAAGGGCGCGGCCCGCTCCGGCCGGTCGGTATCATCGGCGTGGGGCTTGCCGCCGGGCCAGCCCGTAATAGTGCGCTGCAGCTGCCGAAACACCCGGATGTTGATGTTGTAGGCCAGCCCCGATTCGGCCAGCAGCGCCGATAGTCCGTTTTCGTTGTACTCCTCGTCTGTGAGCTTCAGAATGGGTTTTTGCAGGGTGCGGGCCAGCCAGGTCACGGCCTTGCGCACGGTGGCCGCATCCTGCCAGTCAAGCGGCCGGCCTACCAGCCATGGGGTCTTTACCCGGGTTAGCTCGGCGCTGGCCGCCGCGTCCAGCACTACCTGCACGGCCTTGTGCTGCTGGAGGTAGGTAGCCGGCACCGAGTCCGACATGTCGCCTTCCACCATCCGCTTCACCACGGCCGCTTTGCCCTCGCCCCAGGCCAGCAGCACAATCTGGCGAGCTTCCAGAATAGTGCCTACCCCCATGGTGAGGGCGCGACGAGGCACGTTTTCCTCCCCATAAAAGTCGGAAGCGGCGTCGGTGCGGGTAATGTGGTCGAGGGTTATCAGGCGGGTGCGCGACGCGGCTCCGGAGCCGGGCTCATTAAACCCGATGTGCCCGGTCCGGCCAATGCCCAGCACCTGCAGCTCAATACCGCCCGCCTCCCGGATTTGCTCCTCGTAGCGCCGGCAGAACTCCGCTACCTGCTCCTGGGCAATGGTGCCATCCGGGATGTGAATGTTTTCGGGCAAGATATCCAGGTGGTCAAATAAGTACTCGTGCATAAAGCGCACGTAGCTCTGCAGCGAGTCGGGCCGCATGGGGTAGTACTCATCCAGATTAAAGCTGATGACGTTGCGGAAGCTGAGGCCTTCCTGCTGGTGCAGGCGCACCAGCTCCTCGTAGAGGCGGGTAGGGGTAGAGCCGGTCGCCAGTCCAAGCACGCACATCTGGCCGGCCGCCGCCTTCCGGCGAATAAGCTCCGCAATCTGGTGGGCTACCGCTACGGAAGCTTGTTCAGAATCGGCGTAAATCCGGGTAGGCAGGCGTTCGGCCCGCAGTTCAGCAGCAGTATCCATAGGGGGCAAAAAGAATGGCTAGGGTAGGGAAGACACCAGAAGGATAGCTATAATCAGGAAAATCCCCTAGCCGCTCCTCTATTTGTTCTATCCCGCCCTCATGCCAACCGGGAAAAAGCTGCCACTCTGTCCCTGCGTACCGGCTCAACACGGGAGCCCGGTGCCCTGGCAAACCACTCCGCACATTCAGCAGTTTGAATGTCACAAACAGAGGGGTTTTGACCTTTCTAGAAGGCTGGTTCGGGTGCACTTTGCAACGCTGAGCTCATCTGTTCAGCCTAGACTGGCTATGTTCTCTTCAACCCCTAAAAACCGCCATTTACTTCAGGTGGGCTTTGTGCAGCTAGACCTGTATCGTTCCTGGGACTACCCCGTCGGCCACACCGAAGCCGCCTTTATTCCTGTCACAGATGTGCGCTACCAGTACCACCTCCCGGCCCAGGATGGCACCCAGCTTTACGCTTACTCTTGGGTGCAGGAGCCAGGCTATCTGCTCAGCACGGCGCGGCATATTTCTGCCTTCGAGCACATTGTAGCCGAAATCGAAACCGATGATCTGCTTAGTCTGCAGTTGCAGGTAGAGCGGTTTTTCCGTCAGCACGGCGGAATAGCTGCTCCGCCTTCCACCCCCAGGCCAGCAGTGATATACTGGAGCTAACATGCTCGATTTTGTCAGAAAAACAAAAAAGCCCTTCCGCATGAAGCAGAAGGGCTTTTTAGTGGTAATGGTTGGAATCGAACCAACGACACCAGCATTTTCAGTGCTGTGCTCTACCAACTGAGCTACATTACCAGCTCTTGGTGTCCCCTAAGCGTTTCAGCCATTGGGGAGCACAAAAGTAGTAAACCATTTTCAACCTGCAAGACGTATCGAAAAAAAATTTTCAGCCGAAAACTAACGCAGGCAAATACTGTAATTTGTTATGCATAACGAGTATATTTCGGCCTAAACCCCAAACCTACCCAATTCCCGTGCACTTTTCTTTTCAAAACATCCTCTTCCTGCTGGTAGCGGTGGCGGGCTTTGGCCTGTTCTTCTGGCAAGCGCGGAAGATTCGGGCCAACATCCTCGTCGGGCGCGACCGGGACATGAGTGGCAATGTGAACGAGCGGCTCTGGAAAACGCTGCTGGTTGCGTTCGGACAGCAGAAAATGTTTAAGCGCCTCACGCCGGCCCTGCTTCACTTGGTAGTGTATATCGGCTTCATTGTCATTAACATTGAAGTCATTGAAATTCTGGTGGATGGCATTTTTGGCACCCACCGCTTTCTGCAGTTTCTCGGCCCGGTATATTCGGCCCTGACGGCCACTAACGAGGTGCTGGGGGCGCTGGTTATACTAGCGGTAGCGGCATTCTGGTGGCGCCGCAACGTGCAGGGGGTGCGCCGCTTTACGGGCCCTGAAATGCGGGCCTGGCCCCGTCTGGATGCCAACGTCATCCTCTACATCGAGGTCATCCTGATGGTGGCCTTATTCACTATGAACGCCGCCGACCTGAAGCTGCACGGGGCTGATTTGCCGGGTGCTTTCCCCATCAGTCAGTTCCTGACGGGGCTGCTGCCCGACAGTCCGGCGGCTCTACACGTACTGGAGCGCATTGGGTGGTGGGCCCACATCGTAGGTATTCTGCTTTTCCTGAACTACCTGCCCAGCTCCAAGCACTTCCACATCATTCTGGCCTTCCCGAACGTGTACTTCTCGCGTCTCGTGCCGCAGGGGCAGTTCTCCAACGTGGAAAGCATCACCCATGAGGTGAAAGCCATGATGGACCCCAGCTACCAGGTACCTGCGCCAGCTACCGCGCCCGATGGTTCGGCCGCGGCGCCTACCCCCTTCGGCGCCAAAGACGTGGACGACCTGGCCTGGACCAACCTGCTTAATGCCTACTCCTGCACTGAGTGCGGCCGCTGCACCTCGGTTTGTCCGGCCAACCTCACCGGCAAGCTGCTCTCGCCCCGCAAAATCATGATGGATACCCGGGACAGGATGGAGGAGAAGTACAACTCACCCCTGGTTTTCAGCCCCAATCTGTATGGCAAAGAAGCCAAGCACAGCCAGCAGGAGCAGCTCGACAAAGAAAACCACACCCTGCTGCGGGGCTATGTAACGCCCGAGGAACTGTGGGCCTGCACCACTTGCAATGCCTGCGTAGAGGCCTGCCCGGTTAACATCAACCCCTTGGAAAGCATTGTGGAAATGCGCCGCTTCCTGGTGCTGGAAGAGTCGGCTGCGCCGAACTCGCTCAATGTGATGTTCAGCAATATCGAAAACAACGGCGCGCCCTGGGCCTTCTCGCCCTCCGACCGCTTCAACTGGGCCGATGATCTGTTTGTAACCGAAAAGAGCCCATCCGTAGCTAAGCAGGCGTAGGCGGCTTCTTCTGCTGCCGCCCCGCCGGGCTTTCCTCCCACTTTCAACTGACAAGCGTCACCTGATAATAATGGCTGAGCAAACCGCTAAGCGTCAAATTAACGTCCCGATGATGGCCGACCTGGCTGCCCGGGGCGAAACTCCGGAAGTGCTGTTCTGGGTAGGCTGCGCCGGCGCCTTCGATGATCGGTACAAGCGCGTTACCCGGGCTTTCGTGCGCATTCTGGAGCACGTAGGGGTTAACTATGCCGTGCTGGGCATGGAGGAGACCTGCACCGGTGACCCGGCCAAGCGCGCCGGCAACGAGTTTCTGTTCCAGATGCAGGCCATGCAGAACATTACCACCCTCAATGGCTACGGCATTAAGAAAGTGGTAACGGCCTGCCCGCACTGCTTCAACACCATCAAAAATGAGTACCCCGCCCTGGGCGGCGAGTACGAAGTAATTCACCACAGCACGTTCCTGCAGCAACTGATTAACGAAGGCAAGGTGACGGCCGAAGGGGGCGAGTCGTTCAAGGGGCGCCGCATCACCTTCCACGACTCCTGCTACCTGGGCCGGGCCAATAACATTTACGAGGCCCCACGCGCCGTGCTGGAAGTGCTGGATGCTGACTTGCTGGAAATGAAGCGCTGCAAAACCAACGGCCTCTGCTGCGGGGCCGGCGGGGCCCAGATGTGGAAGGAGCCGGAGCCGGGCAAGAAAGACATCAACATTGAGCGGACCGAAGAAGCCTTGGCTACCCTCGATGGCAATGCCGAGGTCCTGCAGAATCTGAACGGGGTGGAAAGCAATGCCCCCGCTTTGCCCGCCGGCTCCAACCATGGCGGTAGCGTTATTGCCGTGGCCTGCCCCTTCTGCATGACGATGATGGCCGATGGTGTAAAGAACAAAGAGCGGGAGCAGGATGTACAGGTATTTGACCTGGCCGAGCTCATCGCTTCCGCTGAGGGACTTACAGCCTAGTTCCTACCCTCAAAAGTAACCGCAAGTGCAGCCCCGCCGGAACTTCCGGGCGGGGCTGTTTCTTTGTTGAACAGGTGACCTGCTTAGGTAGTTATTGAGCGGATAGTTGCCGGCCAGCCAGACTGAGCTTGCCCACCTTCTTTTTCGCGTTCCAAATTCTCATCCGTAAAATCTGCGGCTCATGTACGTTCCCTTTGCCCAACTGCCTGCCTCGGCCCGCCTCTGGATTTACCAAGCTGAACGGCCCTTCACGGAGTCGGAAATAGCGGCCCTGCAGCCGGCTCTGCACCAGTTTGCCACCGAGTGGACCAGCCATGGTCGTACCCTGGCCGCGTCCGCTGAAGTGCGGTACCAGCAGTTCTTGGTTATCGGCCTTGATGAAGCCGTAGCCGATGCCAGTGGCTGCTCCATTGATGCCTCCGTACGCTTCGTGCGCAGCCTGGAAGAGCAGTTTCAGGTGCAGCTACTGGAAAAAGCCAAGCTGGCTTTCCTGCTTGACCACCGCGTTCAGCTTCTTGACCGCCGCGAGTTGCGCTCAGTTGTTGCCAGCGGCACGCTTCTGCCCGAAACTCCGTACTTCGACAACACCATTGCTACCGTTGGGCAATTGCGTACGGCATGGCCGGCACCGGCCGCAGCTACCTGGCTGGGGCGCTACTTCCAGGCCATAGTCCGCTAAGCTGGAAATTCGCTGAGCGGTTGTATCTTGATATACTTCCTTCCAAAATGTTCGTTATGCATTTTGGTTCTGTACGCATCCTACCCCTGTACTTCATGAAAACCTATATTCTACTAGGTGCCATAGCCGGTTCGGCGGCATTGCTCAGTGGCTGTGCTACCTCCGGTAGTATGAGCAAGGCCGATAAGCGCTTTGCTCAGGGCGAGTATGAAACGGCTATTGCGTTATATAAAAAGGAAGTAGCCAAGGGGCGTAACGTAGCACAGTATAATTACCGCATTGCAGAGTCGTACCGGCTTTCCAACCGCCTGGAAATGGCCGAGCCTTACTATAAAGCGGCCCTCGATGGCAAGGCCAAAGCCCCCGACGCGGGTTTCCGCTATGCTCAGGCATTGCGGGCAGCAGGTAAACCCGAGGAAGCAGCTACCCAGTTTGAAGCCTACGTTCAGACGGGCAGCAACCGCACCCTGGCCGAGCAGGCCGAGGTGGCAGCCCGCACCGCCCGGGCCTCTACCGCGCTGCTTGCCCTGCGCACCAACGATGAGGTCTTGCCCCTGGACCAGATTAATACGCCGGCCGCCGAGTTCAGCGCCACCCGAATGCCGGAAACCAGAGAACTGGTATTTGCTTCGGGCCGCGAAGGAAAGGTCTTTCAAGGCAACGGGGAGGGGTTCAATGACCTCTATGCCATCAAATTTGAGGATGAGCAGAAGCTGACCGGTGGTACCGTCCGGAAACTGGAGCCCATCTTCAACTCCGATAACCGCCACGAAGCCAGTGCTACCTACTCGCCCGATGGCAAGATGATGGTATTCGCCCGCTCCAACGACGGCTCCAAAAAAGGCTACCTGAGCGTGGATCTGTGGGTGTCTTACTTCCGCAACAACGCCTGGACCGAGCCGGAAATCCTGCGCGGAGTAAACAGCAGCACCGCCGATGAGTTTTCCCCGGTATTCTCCCCCGACGGGCAGACGCTTTATTTCACCTCTACCCGCAAAGGCGGCTTTGGTGGTAACGACCTCTACAAGTCCACCCTGGAGGGCCCCGGCCGCTTCTCTACTCCTGAGAACCTGGGCGACCAAATCAATACCCCCGGCAACGAAAACTTCCCGGCTATTGCCCCCGATGGTACCCTCTACTTTTCCTCCGATGGGCACCCGGGTCTGGGGAAGCTCGACATCTTTAAGGTGCAGAAAGGAAAGGTGGTCAACCTGGGAGCACCTATCAACAGCTCCGGCGACGACTTCGCGCCCTTCTTCACTAGCCCGCGGGTAGGGGTGTTTGCCTCCAACCGTGCCGGCGGCAAAGGTTCCGACGACCTTTACCTATTCCGGGAGCGTCCTTATAAGTACGTCACGTTTTTCGTCGATGGCACCTTAGTAGAGCGCAACGACCAAACCGGCCAGTCAACTGCAGTTCCCAACGAAACAGTTACTCTATATAGTAATAGCGGGCAGAAGCTTCAGGAAGTAACCTCCGGCCCCGATGGTAAATTCAGCATGAAGCTGGATACTGCCACGGCCTCGTACTCCCTTACAGCAAACCGCTCCGGTTATTTCACGGCCCGCAATAGCGTAAGCACCATTGGCCGGCGGCCTGCTCAGGACGCCCTGCCTGATCTGATGAATGAAGTAAGGGTGCCCGTAACGCTCACACTCACCAGAATTGTGAAGAACAAAGCCATTGTCGTTGATAACATCTTCTACGATTACAACAAGGCCAATATCCGGCCCGATGCCGCTGTCGAGCTCGACAAACTCGTTCAAACCCTCAACGACAATCCTCGAATCACCATCGAGCTAAGCTCCCACACCGACTCCCGCGGCAAAGACGCCTACAACATGGCCCTTTCCCAGCGTCGTGCTGAGTCGGCTGTTGCCTACATTGTATCGAAAGGCATCGATAAATCCCGGATAACAGCCAAAGGCTACGGCGAGTCCCGCCCCGTTATTAAAGGAGCCAAAACAGAAGAAGATTACCAGCGCAACCGCCGCACCGAATTCAAGGTCACCCGGATTGCCGAGTAAAAGCCACCCTGCAAACCAAAAAGCCCGGATTGCTCTAGCAGTCCGGGCTTTTTGCTGCCCTGAAACCCCGCTGTGTCCCACTCACCCAGGCAAGCTAAACTGACTTGGCACAATCCTTGGCTTTAGCCTGCCTAGCTCCACTATTCCCACCTCTTCTCCCTGTTTAGTATGAAAAAGACGTTACTCCTATATGTTGGGCTACTCCTGTTGTTCGCCGCTCAGGTAGTAAGGGCAGCCCCCGCTAACGCTACCTTCACAGCTGAAAGAGGGGTAGTATTTCAGCTGATATTTGACGGACGAGCCCTGACCCAGGCCGGCACCCGACAAGTCCGCCTCGATCGTATCGCGCCAGGTTACCATCAGGCCGAGTTCTTTATCCCCACCAGGTACGGTCGCAGTATCAATTACCGCACCCGCGTTTTTCTTGACGAAGGCCTGGAAAGCACTTTCGTATTAGTTACCCGTAGCGGCTACCCCCCTGTGCTGCGGAAAGTGTCGGCCCTGCCCATTCCTCGCCGTGGCCCCGGCAATGGCCCACGCCCACCGTATCCGCCTACCCTGCCTCCCGCCCCTGACTATGACGATGAGCCGGCTTATCCTGAGTCCTACCCCGGTCGTGCCTATGTAATGGCCCCACAGGAAGTAGCGGCCCTGTTTGATGCTGTCCAGCGCCAGCCCTTCGACGATAATAAGCTTACTATTATCCGCGCTGCATTGCAGGATGTAACTATTCCCGCCGATGACGCCCGCCGGTTTGTTGCTACCCTCGCCTTCGACCGTAACCGGATAGAACTGGCTAAGTACATGTACAGCCGTGTAGCCGATCCACAAAACTTCTATCAGGTGTACGATGCCCTCCAGTATCCGTCAAGCATCCGCGAGGTTCAACAATATGTAGAGTCATTCCGCCGTTAAAACCGCTGTTTCCATCCTAATAGAATGCTCTTGCTAACCCAAGAGCATTTTTTTTGATCATCATTGAACGATTATTTATCAGCTAACTGTTTGCCAAACTGACGTCTAAGCGAGACGCCTCAGAAAATCCAGCGGCCTTGAACGAAAAAAGGCGGGGCTGGGTTTGGAAATACGGGGTAAGCCCTGCACTTTTGCACTCCCAAACCGAAACGCGGTAGGGGCGGCGGAAGCAGACGCGGTGCGCTTCTTTCCCGATCAAGCAGCTGGCATCTGGCCCAGGCCCTTTTCTCGAAGAAAACACGCAAAAAGTTTTTTTCGATTCAGGCTTGCGAAAGTGAAACGGGTGGTGTTACCTTTGCACCCCGATTCAGCCGGAAGCGGGCGAGAGCAGCAAAAAAACTTTTCACTTTTCCTTGCAAAAGCCAACTAGTGGGTGCTACCTTTGCAGCCCGGTTCGGCGCCCGAAACGGCCCGCTACGGGATGTGAGCCGCGAAAAACGAGAAAAAGTTTTTCAGCGGTGAACTTGGAAAAAGGAAAACAAGTTGTACCTTTGCAATCCGCTTCAACCGGAAGCGCTTGGCAAGCACGATAAGCAAAACACTTCGAAAAAAGTTTTTTGCTTCGGGCTTGCAGAAAGAAAAAAAGGAGTTACCTTTGCAACCCGCTTCGACTGGAAGCGCGGAAAGCGAAACAAACTAGCTGCTTAAGCGAAGCGGCACACGGTCAGAAACAGCGGTTTTTGGCACACGTTCTTTGAATGACTGGAAAAGACAAAAATGGGTAAGCTGCTCGGCTTACGATTCGTAAACGGAGCAGGTTATTGCAAGCGTAGAAACGGATGAGCCCACAAAGCTTGTCAAGGAATACGAGTCGGATCAGCACTTGACATCAGCTTCCCTTCGGGGTTGCGTAGTACTTTATACAATGGAGAGTTTGATCCTGGCTCAGGATGAACGCTAGCGGCAGGCCTAATACATGCAAGTCGAACGGGTGGTCGCAAGACCACTAGTGGCGCACGGGTGCGTAACGCGTAACCAACCTGCCCCGATCTGGGGGATAGCCCGCCGAAAGGCGGATTAATACCGCATATACCCGCAGCCTGGCATCAGGCAACGGGGAAAGATTTATTGGATCGGGATGGGGTTGCGTGACATTAGCTAGTTGGCGGGGTAACGGCCCACCAAGGCGACGATGTCTAGGGGACCTGAGAGGGTGATCCCCCACACTGGCACTGAGATACGGGCCAGACTCCTACGGGAGGCAGCAGTAGGGAATATTGGGCAATGGGCGAGAGCCTGACCCAGCCATGCCGCGTGCCGGATGAAGGCCTTCTGGGTTGTAAACGGCTTTTCTCAGGGAAGAAAAAGACCTTGCGAGGTACACTGACGGTACCTGAGGAATAAGCACCGGCTAACTCCGTGCCAGCAGCCGCGGTAATACGGAGGGTGCAAGCGTTGTCCGGATTTATTGGGTTTAAAGGGTGCGTAGGCGGCTTGTTAAGTCCGGGGTGAAAGCCCACTGCTCAACAGTGGAACTGCCCTGGATACTGGCAAGCTTGAGTCCAGACGAGGTTGGCGGAATGGATGGTGTAGCGGTGAAATGCATAGATACCATCCAGAACCCCGATTGCGAAGGCAGCTGACTAGGCTGGTACTGACGCTGAGGCACGAAAGCGTGGGGAGCGAACAGGATTAGATACCCTGGTAGTCCACGCCGTAAACGATGGATACTCGCTGGTGGCGATAGACAGTCACTGGCTTAGGGAAACCGGTAAGTATCCCACCTGGGGAGTACGCTCGCAAGAGTGAAACTCAAAGGAATTGACGGGGGCCCGCACAAGTGGTGGAGCATGTGGTTTAATTCGATGATACGCGAGGAACCTTACCTAGGCTAGAATGCGCGTGACCGGCTCAGAGATGAGCCTTTCCTTCGGGACACAAAGCAAGGTGCTGCATGGCCGTCGTCAGCTCGTGCCGTGAGGTGTTGGGTTAAGTCCCGCAACGAGCGCAACCCCTATGTTTAGTTGCCATCAGGTGATGCTGGGGACTCTAAACAGACTGCCTGCGCAAGCAGTGAGGAAGGCGGGGACGACGTCAGGTCATCATGGCCCTTACGCCTAGGGCTACACACGTGCTACAATGGGCGGTACAGAGGGTCGCTACCTGGTGACAGGATGCCAATCTCAAAAAACCGTTCTCAGTTCGGATTGAAGTCTGCAACTCGACTTCATGAAGCTGGAATCACTAGTAATCGCGTATCAGCCATGACGCGGTGAATACGTTCCCGGGCCTTGTACACACCGCCCGTCAAGCCATGGAAGTTTGGTAGACCTGAAGCTGGTGCTCGTCACAGAAGCCAGTTAGGGTAGAACAAGTAACTGGGGCTAAGTCGTAACAAGGTAGCCGTACCGGAAGGTGCGGCTGGATCACCTCCTTTCTGGAGCTCGTTCCGACTCGCCTTGACGCACAAGAGCTGCGACAGGGCTCTTCGTTTCGCCCGCTTGTAATAGTACCCTTGTTGTCTTTTCCTTCATTCTCACGATCATCCAATAGGGGTGGTACACGTTCTTTGACATAGAGGAAAACAGAGTAAGAAAAAGAAAGTGTGATTACCTAGTTGTAGTCACCCTGAGCTCGACTGCTCTTTCGCAAGAAAGGGTTAGTCACTACGAGAAGTAGATAAGGGCACACGGGGGATGCCTAGGCTCTCAGAGGCGATGAAGGACGTGATAAGCTGCGATAAGGCCAGGGGATGGGCACATACCACGTGATCCTGGCATTTCCGAATGGGGCAACCCCCTATCTTGAAGAGGTAGGATCTACTGACTTTGTTTAGTAGAGGCAAACCCGGGGAACTGAAACATCTAAGTACCCG
This sequence comes from Hymenobacter sp. DG01, assembly GCF_006352025.1. Classification (NCBI taxonomy): domain Bacteria; kingdom Pseudomonadati; phylum Bacteroidota; class Cytophagia; order Cytophagales; family Hymenobacteraceae; genus Hymenobacter; species Hymenobacter sp. DG01. The sequence continues at coordinate 3,515,275 of NZ_CP040936.1, read as the reverse complement.
GAGGAACAGAAAATAACATATGATTCCCCAAGTAGTGGCGAGCGAACGGGGAGGAGCCCAAACCGGGTTGGTTACGGCCAACGCGGGGTTGTAGGACCTCAACATCTGATTGAGTAATCTTAGTTGAATGGCATGGGAAGGCCAACCAGAGACGGTGAGAGTCCGGTAGACGAACTGATTATTCACGGTAGAGGATTCCTGAGTAGGGCGGGGCCGGAGAAACCCCGTCTGAATCCAGCGGCACCATCCGCTAAGGCTACATACTCCTGAGAGACCGATAGTGAACTAGTACCGTGAGGGAAAGGTGAAAAGAACCGGGAATACCGGAGTGAAAAGAACCTGAAACCGTGTGCTTACAAGCAGTTAGAGGGCTTTTGTGGCCTGATAGCGTGCCTTTTGCATAATGAGCCTACGAGTTACTCCTCTCTGGCAAGGTTAAGAACTTGAAAGTTCGGAGCCGCAGCGAAAGCGAGTCTGAATAGGGCGCAGAGTCAGAGGGGGTAGACGCGAAACTTTGTGATCTACCCTTGGGCAGGTTGAAGGTTGGGTAACACCAACTGGAGGACCGAACCAGTTTCCGTTGAAAAGGATTTGGATGACCTGAGGGTAGGGGTGAAAGGCCAATCAAACTGAGAAATAGCTCGTACTCCCCGAAATGTATTTAGGTACAGCGTCGAGGTGGAGTCAGCGGGAGGTAGAGCTACCGATAGGACTAGGGGGTGTCACAGCCTACCGAATCCTGACGAACTCCGAATGCCCGTTGATATACTCGGCAGTGAGGCGTGGGGTGCTAAGGTCCCATGCCGAGAGGGAAAGAACCCAGACCATCCGCTAAGGTCCCTAAATTCGGACTAAGTTGAACAAAGGAGGTCCACTTGCTTTGACAGCCAGGAGGTTGGCTTGGAAGCAGCCATTCCTTTAAAGAGTGCGTAACAGCTCACTGGTCGAGCGAGAGGGCATCGATAATACGCGGGCATCAAGTCCGGTACCGAAGCGATGGATTTAGCTTTAAGCTAAGTGGTAGGGGAGCATTCTGGTCAGCGGTGAAGGTGCGTCGTCAGGCGAGCTGGAGCGGCCAGAAAAGCAAATGTAGGCATGAGTAACGATAAAGGGGGTGAGAAACCCCCTCGCCGATAGACTAAGGTTTCCTGCTCAACGCTAATCGGAGCAGGGTTAGTCGGGACCTAAGGCTAAGCCGAGAGGCTACGTCGATGGACAGCGGGTTGATATTCCCGCACTTATTCTTTGGAGTGATGCAGTGACGCAGAAGTGAAAGTACCGCGAGCGGACGGAAGTGCTCGTTAAAGGGTGTAGGTATAGAGTGGGTAGTCAAGTACGCCTGCTTTGCTGAAACCTGATAGTACCTGGCGGCCTCGGCCAACGGGATAGTGTACCTAATCAGACTGCCAAGAAAACCTGCTAAGCGTTTACTGAAGAATAACCCGTACCGCAAACCGACACAGGTAGTCAAGGAGAGCATCCTGAGGCGCTCGAGTGAATCACGGCCAAGGAACTCGGCAAAATGGTCCTGTAACTTCGGGAGAAGGGACGCTTCCTCACAGCAATGTGAGAAGCCGCAGTGAAAAGGCCCAGGCGACTGTTTAACAAAAACACATGGCTTTGCGAACGCGTAAGCGGAAGTATAAGGCCTGACACCTGCCCGGTGCCGGAAGGTTAAGAGGGGAACTTAGCGCAAGCGAAGGTTTGAATCGAAGCCCCGGTAAACGGCGGCCGTAACTATAACGGTCCTAAGGTAGCGAAATTCCTTGTCGGGTAAGTTCCGACCTGCACGAATGGTGTAACGATCTGGGCGCTGTCTCAGCCGTGAGCTCGGTGAAATTGTAGTCTCGGTGAAGATGCCGAGTACCCGCCACGGGACGGAAAGACCCCGTGCACCTTTACTATAGGTTGACATTGATGCTGGACAACACATGTGTAGGATAGGTGGGAGGCTGTGAACCCGGGCCGCCAGGTCTGGGGGAGCCAACGTTGAAATACCACCCTTGTGTTGTTTGGCACCTAATCTGGAAACGGAAACAGTGTCTGCTGGGTAGTTTGACTGGGGTGGTCGCCTCCAAAAAAGTATCGGAGGCTTTCAAAGGTCCGCTCAGTACGCTTGGTAACCGTACGCAGAGCGCAATAGCAGAAGCGGGCTTGACTGTGAGGCCTACAAGCCGAGCAGGGTCGAAAGACGGATATAGTGATCCGGTGGTTCCGCATGGAAGGGCCATCGCTCAAAGGATAAAAGGTACGCCGGGGATAACAGGCTGATCTCCCCCAAGAGCTCATATCGACGGGGAGGTTTGGCACCTCGATGTCGGCTCGTCACGTCCTGGGGCTGGAGAAGGTCCCAAGGGTTCGGCTGTTCGCCGATTAAAGTGGCACGCGAGCTGGGTTCAGAACGTCGTGAGACAGTTCGGTCCCTATCTGTGGTGGGCGTAGGATATTTGACAGGACCTGACTTTAGTACGAGAGGACCGAGTTGGACCAGCCGCTCGTGCACCGGTTGTGACGCCAGTTGCAGCGCCGGGTAGCGACGCTGGGATGAGATAAGCGCTGAAAGCATCTAAGTGCGAAACTCACCTGAAGATGAGATATCCGATATATAAGAGTCGTCGGAGACCACGACGTTGATAGGCCCTAGGTGTAGAGCGCGAAATCGCACAGCCGAGGGGTACTAAGGACTCGAACACTTCTGTAGCATACCAGCTCTAACCCTTTCTTTTTCCTACTCTGCCTCTATGTTAAGATACTGGGCTCGTCTGCGCAAGCAGAAGAGACCTTATGATAATGGTGGCTTTAGCCCGGGTGTTCACCTCTTCCCATTCCGAACAGAGTCGTTAAGCCCCGGAGCGCCTATGGTACTGCCTTCACCGGCGGGAGAGTCGGTCGCCGCCAACCTTATCTTGCCCTGCCCCCCGCGACCTCGTGCTGCGGGGGGCAGTCGGCATTTATACCCAGTCCCTACGCGGACGAGGCCGCCTGCGCGCACAGGCAAATGGGCCGGATGGCGGGGAAGATGGCCCGAAGTAATGGCACCCGCACCTACCGCCCGTCATCGGGCTAGGGGAATCAGCTTACAAGAGTATAGGCCCATTGACCTCCCACGATCTAGTGGATGAGACTGAACCTTATAAGACTCATGTAGAGTCACAAGGAGTGGCTTGGCACTTATATAATGTAAGATGAGGCTTTGCTGCTCCTATATGCCATCAGCAGCTATGGCTTATCTGTTACTAAGGACAGACGAAGTAGGTTGTGGTATAAGATTGCCTTAATCATAGGCTGCTCTTATGTTGTTTGCAGCGAGCTTGTTTAGATTCTCAAGAATACTGAATGAATAAGAGGGTTTTCTCCAACACCGGATCATAAAAAAGGCCAGCTCTGTTAATAGAGCTGGCCTTTTTTATGATCCGGTGTTGGAAGCTAGCGTAGCCGGTCCATGCTGCGAACCAACTGCTCATCGCGGCGGATAAACCGGCTGGCCAAAAGATTAAGCAGCAAGGCGAGGGTTGGTAGATAATACCCGGCTTCGAAGTGGCCAAGCATTTTAACGTTGAGCATCCGTTCACCGATACTAGAGTAGTAAAACCCTGCACCTAGTGTGCCAATGATCAACAGTAAGTTAAGAGCACCCAGCTTAAGCTGAGTAAAGCGGTTACGGTACTGGAAAATCTCTAGTAAGGCTAGAGCCGCTGAAGCAGCTGCCAGTGCGGCAATCGGCCAAGTACTTGTTGATGGGGGGCTAGTCGCAGCAGGGGTAGTATAGCTCAGTTTGGTAGCTGTCATGACCAATGTTTGCTGACTGAAAGGGTCGGTTTTGCTCCAAATAGGCAGAAACAAAACGCTTAGCATCGCAAGGGCGAGCAGCAGGAGGAATACGCTTTGGATTCTTTGTATCATCTTTGTGTTTTGATGGTTCGGCTTACAAGCTAATGGTCTAGACGACTGGCAAAAGTAGCCAACTACAACCGGAATAATCGCATTTAACGCAATGCCCACTGCATACATCGTGGACGCCGTCCGCACCCCAATTGGTAAATTTGGCGGGGCTCTGAGTAGTGTCCGCCCTGATGATATGGCTGCTCACGTGCTACGGGAGCTGATCCGCCGTAACCCCTCCCTAGATAAGAGCGCTATTGAAGATGTCCTGATTGGAGCAGCCAACCAGGCCGGCGAAGATAACCGCAACGTAGCCCGCATGGCGGCCCTGCTGGCGGGCTTGCCTATCACGGTGCCAGGAGTTACTCTAAACCGCCTGTGTGCATCGGGATTACAAAGCATTATGGATGCCGCCAGGGCCATTAAGGCTAATGAGGGTGACGTGTACCTAGCTGGCGGTGCCGAAAGCATGACGCGGGCTCCATTCGTGATGGCCAAATCATCGACGGCTTTTGCGCGCGACTTCATGGCTCACGATACTACATTAGGTTGGCGATTCGTGAATCCTAAGCTGGCCAAGATGCACCATCCTTATGCCATGGGGGAAACCGCGGAAAATGTAGCGCGCCGCTATGGTATCAGTCGTGAAGAGCAGGACCAGTTTGCCTTCGATTCGCAGCGCAAATACCAGCGTGCTTTCGAGAAAGGCCGCTTCCGGCGGGAAATAGCTCCCGTTTTCATTCCACAACCGAAAGGTGATACGGCCCTATTTGACCAAGATGAACCCCCGCGGCTTTCGAGCCTGGAGAAGTTGGCTACATTAAAACCCGCGTTTCAGGTGGATGGAACGGTTACGGCAGGTAACTCAGCGGGGATTAATGACGGTGCGGCTGCGGTATTGCTGGTGGGAGAAGATGCTTTGCAGCGGTATAACCTGAAGCCCATGGCGCGGGTAGTAGCCTCGGCCGTGGCGGGTGTGGACCCGGCTTATATGGGCCTGGGACCAGTGCCAGCAACGCAAAAAGTATTGCAGCGGGCCGGGCTTACGCTCAACGATATGGACCTGATTGAGCTGAATGAGGCATTTGCAGCACAAAGCATTGCCTGTATCCGCGACCTGGATCTGGACCCCAGCAGAGTAAACGTGAACGGCGGCTCTATCGCCATTGGCCACCCTCTGGGCGCGAGCGGCTCGCGCATCACGGCTACGCTGCTGCATGAGATGCAACGGCGTGACAACGTGCGCTATGGGCTTGCTACCATGTGCGTGGGGGTAGGCCAGGGAGCGGCTGTTATCTACGAAAAGATATAAAGCAGGCAGGGCTGAGGTGAGTTATGTAGTAAACCGTCTCAGCCCTGCCTTCTGATACTACCTGCTTTTCCAGCTTCAACGCTTAAGCTCCCGACGGCTAGGAAGGACTTAGTTGCAGCGGCTGCGGCCAACAACCGACCCGTTTTGGGAGTACCTGCCAAGACGTTTTAATCTGTGAATAGGCAGACCAATGCAATTTGTTTCCCGATGCAGATTGCAGGTGCGGCCCAATACCTCAGCCCTGCTGTTGTTCTGAGACGAGCTGTAGAAGTTGTCAAGAAGTGTTTTATCAGAGCTGTGGGGTAACGGCCTGGCTAACCTTGCTGCGTGGGCGGATGCTGCCTGCTCGCTAACCTGTTTCGTCAGCCGCCGCTTATATGCCGTAGCACTTACCAATCATCCGGCCGCCGGCAGTGTGCGGGAACAAGCTGAGGTGAAAAGACAGCAGCCGGATTCTTTGTGGAACGCCTTGGAGGTTTGAGGACGCCGCAGAAGGTCGTTCGGGGTAGCGCTGATGCGGCTTCTGTCCCAGAGGCTATTTACTTTCTTTATCATCCCAGAAAACGTGCGCTACTTTCTTCATCTGGCCTACGATGGTACCCAGTACCACGGCTGGCAAATCCAGCCACGCGCCCTCACGGTGCAGCAGGAACTGGACCGCTGCCTCTCGCAGGTACTGCGGCAGCCGGTATATTCGCTGGGCAGCGGCCGCACCGACTCGGGGGTGCATGCCAGCCACCAGGTGGCGCATTTTGATGCGGAGTTGCCGGAAGCGCTGGACCTGCCTACCCTCCTCTACCGCCTGAACCGGGCGCTGCCCCGCGACATCCAGGCCCAAGTGCTGCACCCGGTGCCGGACAAGGCACACGCCCGCTTCGATGCCACGGCCCGCACATACGAGTATCATGTGCGCGTTACGCCCGACCCCTTTGCGCCGAATTTCAGCCTGTACCTGGACCGGGCGCCGGATGTGGCAGCCATGAACGAGGCGGCCGCTATGCTGCTGGGCACACACGACTTCACCAGTTTTTCCAAAGTAAAGGGTAGCGAGAAGCACTACATCTGCACGTGCTTTGAGGCTGGCTGGCATGAAGTGCCTGGGGGGCTGGTGTTCCGAATTCGGGCTAACCGGTTTGTACGCGGTATGGTGCGCCTGGTGGTAGGCACGCTGCTGACCGTGGGGCGGGGCAAGATGAGCCCCCAGGAATTCGGCGAAATATTCCGCAGCCTCAATAGGGTGCATGCCAGCGGCGCGGCTTTGGCCAACGGGCTTTTTCTGTGCCGGGTAGAATATCCGGCCGAGCTGCTGCAAAACATAGCGCTACCAACCGGTTTACCGTACTTCTCACGAGTGTAGATAGGGTAGGAGACTTGGGGCCAGGTTCTGCGCCGCCTGCGCAGTCTCACAATCAGCTGCCTTGTCTGTTACTTCATCCTATTATCAACGCTACCACCCCTCCATGGAGCAAGCTACTACGGCCACGAAAAGCGGCAACATCTTCGACTGGCAGGTACTGCGGCGGCTGGTGGCCTATGTGCGGCCGTATCAGCGCATCTTTTACTTTCTGATTTTCCTGACGGTAGCCACGGCTGTGCTGGGCACTTTGCGCCCCTTCCTTATTCAGCGGATGGTGGACGTGACCATTGAGCAGGGCGACTGGAACGGGCTGAACCGCATGTTCGGGCTGCTACTGGTGCTGCTGGTCGCCCACGCCATTGTTAGCTACCTCCAAACTTACTTTGGAGGCTGGCTGGGCCAGTACATCGTGCGCGACATCCGGGTGGACCTCTACAAGCACATTCTGGATCTGCGTCTGAAATTCTTCGACAAGACCCCGATCGGCGTGCTGGTAACCCGCAACATCTCCGACGTGGAAACCCTGTCGGATGTGTTCAGCGAGGGGCTAGCAGCCATGATTGGCGACATTCTACAGCTGGTGTTCATCGTGTCGTTCATGTTTTACATCGATTGGCGCCTGACGCTGGTCAGCCTATCCGTGATTCCGCCCTTGCTGTTCAGCACGTACGTGTTTAAGGAAAAGGTGAAAAAGTCGTTTCAGGAGGTGCGCACGGCCGTAGCCAACCTGAATTCTTTTGTGCAGGAGCACCTGACAGGCATGAACGTGGTACAGATCTTCAACAACGAAGAACGGGAACTGCGCAAGTTCAAGGCAATCAACCAGGAGCACACCCGCGCCAACATCCGCTCGGTACTTTACTACAGCATCTACTTTCCCGTGGCCGAGGTGCTGGCCGCGGCGGGGGTAGGGCTGCTGGTGTGGTATGCAGCCCAGGGGCAGATTGAGGGCACTATTTCGAAGGGGGCGCTGATTGCCTTCATCATGTACAACGCCCTGTTCTTTCGGCCCATCCGTCAGATTGCCGACCGGTTCAATACCCTACAGCTGGGCCTGGTGAGCACGGAGCGCCTGCTGAAACTGCTGGACAGCAAAGAGCTGATAGCCGATAACGGCACCTATACCCCCACCGACCTGCGCGGCGATGTGAACTTCGAGCACGTATGGTTTGCCTACAACGACGAGGAGTGGGTACTGCGCGATGTCAACTTCTCTATTAAAGCCGGGCAGACGTACGCATTTGTGGGAGCTACTGGCGCCGGCAAAACCAGCATTATTAACCTGCTGAGCCGCTTTTACGAAATCAACAAGGGCACCATCCGGATTGACGGCCACGACCTGCGCGAGTATGACCTCAAGGACCTGCGCCGCCACATTGGGGTAGTGCTGCAGGATGTATTTCTGTTCGCCGGCACCATCCGCGACAACATCACCCTGGGTAAAACCGACATTACCGACGCCCAGATCTGGGAAGCAGCCGACCTGGTAGGAGCCCGGCGCTTTATTGAGCGGCTGCCGGGTGCCCTCGATTACCAGGTGATGGAGCGTGGTGCTACCCTTTCTGTAGGGCAGCGCCAGCTCATCAGCTTCGTGCGGGCCATGGTGTACCAGCCGCGCATTATTATCCTGGATGAGGCTACCTCTTCTGTTGACTCCGAAACCGAAGAGCTAATTCAGCAGGCCATTGAGAAGCTGATGCAGGGCCGAACTTCTCTGGTTATAGCCCACCGCCTGAGCACCATCCAGAAGGCCGATCAAATCATTGTGCTCGACAAAGGCGAAATCAAGGAGGCCGGCACGCACGAGGAGCTGCTACGCCACCAGGGCTTCTACGCCAACCTATACCAGATGCAGTACAAAGACGTGTTGTCGTAGGGAAGAGGGGGTAGGCGTTTCCTGCTCGTTACCTTTGTGGCAACACGTACCCTCACCGCACTTCTTCAACTGCATGAATAAGATTTTTCTGGCGCTGGCTTTACTACTCGTTATCGGTTTTTCGGTGGCCTATTGGAAGATGGGCGGCCTGAAAGCACCTACGATTACACAGGAAACTACAGAAACCCCTTATTTCCTGGCTGGCCGTTACTATGAAGGACCTGCCAACGATGAAGCCTTCGGCGACCTGACCCGCGAAGCCTACCAGCTTCGTAAAGACGGCAAGATCCGCGGCGACTTCGGCAACATCTTCTACAACAGTCCGGAAAGCTCCCGCGACGCGGCCAAGGTGTTCGTGGGCATCGTAGTGGCCGATACCGTTTCGCAGCAGCTCCCGGCCAACTACCGCTACCGCGCCTTCGCGGCCGGGCAGAAGGTAGTACACGCCCGCATTGATGCCAGCTACCTGCTGGCCCCCGACAAGCTCTATACCGGTATCAAGGAGTACGCCGCGGCCAATAAGCTCACCCTGCAGAATGTGTACCTGGAGCGCTTCCCCGACAAGGGGGAGCCCGAGGTACTGGCCGTGGTAAAGTAATCAGAATCAGCCCAGCCCTTACGCAAATCGCCCCTGCAGAAACTGTTCTGCAGGGGCGATTTGCGTAAGGGCCGGGCTCGTTAACGACCCAGGTAGAAGGAAGCCCCGAGGCGAAAGTCGCTCAGGCCGAAGCCAAACTCGAAGCTACTATTCGTGCTACGGCCTTCGTAACGGCCATTCTCATCCTTATCGGTTAGGCGGGTGTAGCTGGCTCCGCGCAGCGTTAGTTCCAGGCCCAGCTTATCGATGGGAAAGAAAACGATGCCAGGCGTCAGGTTGGCGTAGAAGCCCTGCAGACGGTTGCTGTAGTTATAGTTCAGGCCATTCTGATAACCCGAGTAGTATACGTTCTGATAGCCGCCACCCAGTTGCCCGTACAAGGCTACTTTGTCGCCCACAAACTTGTAGTAGCGGGCAAATACGCCCCCAGTAAGTGCACGGGTTTTGCGGTCGGTGCCCATCACGTAGTAATTGCCGTTAGGGTCACGGTAATCATCCGTCCGCTCCCGGTTAAGGGTAGCTCCGGCGCTTACTCCCAACGCCAGGTTATCGGCCAGGAAATAACCAACAGAAGGGCTGAAGTCAAACTGTTCGTTTTTTGAGCCCCGGTTTACGCTGTTGGGGAAAGTAGAGGAGGTTTCCGTCTTCTGGCTGGAGTAGCCAATAGAGCCGGAGAACAAGGTAGTACCAGCGGAAATCTGAGCTTGAGCAGTGGCTGAGGCTCCTAGCAGAGCAATTCCACAGAGTATTTTCTTCATAATAAGGGGTAGTAAAGAAATGATGGCGCGAAAGTACAGTTGAGCTGGCATTTGCCCACCACGGACTGCTAGTGCGCCGGGCTAAGCCCCTAACTTCTAGGTAAATTCATTGGGCGGATAAGCAGGCCACAGAAGCCCGTAAACGCAAAAAAGCCCGCTGAACCAGAGCTCAGCGGGCTTTTTTGTAAGAGAGAATACCAGAGTCGGGGTGGCAGGATTCGAACCTACGGCCTCTACGTCCCGAACGTAGCGCGCTACCGGGCTGCGCTACACCCCGAAAATATATGCTAGCCTGAGCATATATGAGGTATTCTGTATTTCAGCTTACGGCCTAAAAAAGCCGCCGAACCTAAGTTCAGCGGCTTTCTCGGACAGTAAACTGTTCCGTCGGAGTGGCAGGATTCGAACCTACGACCTCCAGCACCCCATGCTGGCGCGATACCAGGCTACGCTACACCCCGATAGAATTATGGCACAAATGTAAGCACTTGGTGTGCTACTACGCAAGTTTAGCGTCACCTTTTTCTTGCGAGGTGCCAACAAGCCAGCCCCGGTGCATAGTTTCTGCCGGAGTAGTGTGTTATCTTTGTGTAAGTTAGGTGAGGTAGGCAAAAGGCGGAGTAACAGAAAAAAATGCCTGGCGCGTTTCTTGCTCCGGTTCAGCTACCCCGTTTTGGGGTGGATATTCATTACTTTTGCCACGACCGTATCGTTCACACTCTTTGCATAAGGCTGCGTATGAAAACGTTTACTTTCTTAGGTTTCTTCTTGACTTTGTTTGTGCTGGGCAGCCACTCAGCACGGGCCCAGGGCGGTGCTACGGCCTCAGCGGCCACGCCCCCGGCCCTGATTACCGATAAAATGGCCGACCCCACCCCCAATACGGATGCCTTGAAGGTGCGGGCCGAAACCAACCCCCTGACCAAGCGCCTCACCGTCCGGACAAATGCCACGGGCCCTACCCGGGTAGAAGTGAATGGCACCGATGGCCGCCCGGTCATCACCCGGGACCTGATTTCGGGCGACGCGGCGGCCGTGCTGGACGTAAGCAACCTGCCAGCCGGTTCCTACATCGTGCAATGCACCTCCGGGGAGCGGCGCGGTATGAAGCGGGTGGTGCTTGGACAGTAATTTAAAGCGTCCGATAGCAGGAGCTACTTACCCGCTACGTTAACAAAAAGGAAGGCCTACCCCGCTCAGATGGGGTAGGCCTTCCTTTTTTGTTAGCGTAGCTGACGACGAGCTAAGCTTCCTCACTTTGCAGCTGCCGCTCATAGAGGGCGCGGTACAGGCCTTGCTCGTCGCGCATCAGGTCCTCGTGGGTGCCGTGCTGCACGATCTGGCCGTCGTCGAGTACCAGGATTTCGTCGGCTAGCTTCACGCTGCTTACGCGGTGCGAGATAATGAGGCTGGTGCGGTTGTGCATGATGCGCTGCAAGGCGCCCAGAATGGCGTTTTCGGTGTTGGTGTCCACCGCGGATAGGGCATCGTCCAGAATCAAAATCTTGGGCTCTTTCACCAAGGCCCGGGCAATGCTCACGCGCTGCTTCTGGCCACCCGACAGCGTAATGCCCCGTTCGCCCACCTTGGTGTCAAAGCCTTCCGGAAAGCGCAGGATATTTTCATAGACGTTGGCGTCCTTGGCCGCCTGCAGCATCTTGTCCTCATTGGGTTCATCGAGGCCGAAGTTGATGTTGTTGCGGATGGAGTCGGAGAACAGGAAAACGTCCTGGGGTACGTAGCCGATTTGGCCGCGCAAAGCCCGTAGGGAAAGGTCGCGCACATCTACGCCATCAATCAGGATGCTGCCGCTGGTGACATCGTAGAGGCGGGAGAGCAGGGCCGCCACGGTGCTTTTGCCGGCCCCGGTGTTGCCGATAACCGCCAGCGTCTGGCCCGGCCGGATGCGGAACGATACGTCACGGAGGGCTTGAATGCCGGTGTCGGGGTAGGTGAAGGTAACGTGGTCAAACACAATGTCGCCCTTGATGTCCAGCTCTAGGTTCTGGCGCGACACAATATCCGTCTGCTGGTGCAGAAACTCGTTGATGCGGGCCTGAGAGGCCTCGGCGCGCTGTACCAGGGAGGAGGTCCAGCCCAGGGCCGTTACAGGCCAGGTGAGCAGGTTCACGTAGATCAGGAACTCCGCAATACTGCCCGTGGTAATGGTGCCACGGATAACTTCCTGCCCGCCTAGCCACACGGTAACGATGGTGCTCAAGCCAATCAGGAACAGGATCAGCGGGAAAAATAGGGAGTTGACAAAGTTCAGGCTCAGCGACTTCTCCTTGTAGTGTTCCGAGGCCTCGGCAAACTGCCGGTGCGAATCCTCTTCCCGCACAAACGACTTCAGCACCCGAATACCCGAAAATGCCTCCTGCACGAAGGTGGTCATGGAGGCCAGGGAGCGTTGAATCTCATCGGACTTCTTCTCAATCAGGTTATTGACGTAGAAGATGCTCACGCTCAGGATGGGCAGGGGCAGCAGGGTGTATATGGTCAGCTTCACGTTCACCATGAACATGAGCGGCACGATAAGCACGAACAGAATCACGAGCTGCATGAAGTACATGAGCGCCGGCCCGATGTACATGCGCACCCGCCCTACGTCTTCCGATATGCGCGACATCAGGTCGCCGGTGCTGTGGCGGCGGTAGAAGCTCAGCGGCAGCGACTGATAGTGCTGGTAGATTTCGTTTTTCTGGTCGTTTTCTACGTGCCGGCTCATCACAATGAGCGTTTGGCGCATGAAGAACAGGAAGATGCCGCGCAGCAGGGCCATCACCAGAATCAGGATGCCGTAGAGCAGCACGTTGCGTCCGAACAGCTCGTACACCCCGCTCTGGGCCTGAGTACCCGCGTACAAATGATACAGATCAATGCCTTCACTGACTAGATCGAAGGCGTAGCGCACAATCTGAGCCGGGAAGATGGCCAGCAGGGTGCTTAGGGCCACAAACAGCACCCCCCCAAGGAAGTGCCACTTGTAGCGAATCAGATACTTATTGGTAGCAGAGAGGGCGCGCACGAGGGGAAAGTTAGATGTACAAAGACGGATAGAAACGTCTGACCGTTGCCGGTGGGGTAGGGGTTCTGCTACCCCTACCAAAGTAAACGAACCGGGCTGCAGAGTCCTTGTCGCTCGTCAGATTTGCAATAACCGGCACGAATGAGTAGGAGTTTGGCAATTAGAAAGTTAAAACGCTACGAAAGGGTTTCGGGGTAGCGCTGGTAGTGGGGCTAAGCCGTTCGGTTCCAAACCTCTAAACTCAGGGGAAAGATGGTTTTCGGATGGTTGAAGTCGGAAAATCGGAGTACTTTTGCACCCGCATTGTGGGAGCCTTCGGCAAGGCGGTCAAGCTGCACGGATCATTGAACGACGGGAAATAGCCACTGGGCGTTGTCACTCGTTTAACGAAGCAGTAAGGCGGTTACTACCCGAAGACGCTGCCGCAAAGGTACACTAACCACCCCCACCCCTTCACCTCCCTTCTTGGTATGGTAGAAACGAACGTGTTGACCGAAACGTCGGTCTTTGGGCAGATTGCCGAGAACCAGCATGAGCAGGTAGTCTTCTGCCATGACCACGAAACGGGCCTGCGGGCCATTATCGGTATCCACAACACGGTGCTTGGGCCGGCTCTAGGTGGCACCCGGATGTGGCACTACACCACGGAGGCCGAGGCTCTGAACGACGTACTGCGCCTCTCGCGCGGTATGACTTACAAAGCGGCTATTTCGGGCCTGAACCTGGGCGGGGGCAAAGCCGTCATCATCGGCGACGCCAAAACCATGAAGACGGAGGCCCTGCTGCGCAAGTTCGGCCGCTTCGTGCAGAACCTCAATGGCAAGTACATCACGGCGGAAGATGTAAACATGACCACCAAGGACATGGAGTACATCCGGATGGAAACCAAGCACGTTTCGGGCCTTCCCGAGAGCATGGGGGGTAGCGGCGACCCGTCGCCGGTAACGGCTTACGGCACCTACATGGGCATGAAAGCCGCCGCCAAGAAAGCCTTCGGCTCCGACTCACTGGCCGGCAAGCGCATTGCCGTGCAGGGGGTAGGCCACGTAGGCACTTACCTGCTAGAGTATCTGCAGAAGGAAGGTGCCCAGCTGGTCCTCACCGATTACTACGAAGACCGCGCCCTGGAAGCTGCTGCTCGTTTCGGTGCAAAAGCAGTTGGCCTGAACGAAATCTACGACCAGGATGTAGATATCTACTCGCCCTGCGCGCTGGGTGCTACCCTGAACGATGACACGCTCCGCCGCCTGAAGTGCCAAGTAGTAGCCGGTTGCGCCAACAACCAGCTGGCCGACGAGAACGTGCACGGTCCGGCCCTAGTAGAGCGCGGCATCATCTACGCTCCCGACTTCCTCATCAACGCAGGTGGGCTCATCAACGTGTGCTCCGAGGTGCAGGGCGGCAACCGCCAGTCGGTGATGGCCCAGACCGAGCGCATCTATGACATCACCACCCAGGTGCTCAACAAAGCCGAGCAGGAAGGCAGCCACCCCCAGGCCGCCGCTACCCGCCAGGCCGAGGAGCGCATCGCCGCCATCGGCAAGGTTAAATCAACATACTAATTGAGTTGCCAGTTGCCGGTTATCAGTTGTCTGTTTGGTGAGTTTCCTCCTCAACGACACTGATAACCGGCAACTGGCAACTGACAACTCAACCCCATGCTCAACCGTCGCACGCTTCGCATCAAGGTCATGCAGGCTCTGTACGCCTACCATCAGGCCGTAGGGTCCGATTTTTTATTGGCTATTGACCAGATTGCGGATGCCTTCGCGCCCGATTTGAACTCGCCGGAGCCCCAGGACCGCAAGCAGTTGCAGGGCCAGCGCAAAATGGCCGAGGTCATTTTTAAAGAATGGCACAAAACCGCCGAGGAGCCGGAAAAAACCGACGACGCGGATGTAAACGACGCCGTGCGCGACGCCATTAAGTACTACCAGCAGGCAGTTGCCAAAGATGCTTCCTTCTACGGCGGGCAGATGGTGCACGCCGCCGAGAGCATTCACGACCAGTACATTCACCTGCTCAACATTCCGGAGGCCCTGCTGCAGGTAATTGAGGAGGAAAAGGTGCGCGACTCGCGCCGCTTCACGGCAGCCAAGGAGCCCCTGCTGGACGCCACGCGCCTGCAGGAAAACCCGGTTATCGAGAAGCTCATTAACAACATTCAGCTGCAGGACCTTACCATCCGTCGCTCTCTGAAGTGGCACGGCGAGGACGAGCTGGATGCCCTGCGCAACGCCTGGCGCAACGAGATGAAGCAGGACCCGGAGCTGCTGAGCTACCTGGCCGCCCCGGCTGGCAACTACCAGGAAGATCAGGAAATCCTGAAGCACATCTATAAGACGTATGTGTTCAAGGGCGAGAGCCTGCCAGCCTATATTGAGGAGGACGACCTGAACTGGGAGGAAAACCGCGCTATCGTGAAAAACCTGGTGGTGAAAACCGTCAAGATGCTCGACGAGGCGGCCGATGAGAACCTGGTGCTGATGTCGCTTTCCGCCAACTGGCAGGAAGACAAGGAGTTTGCGGAAAGCCTGTACAAGCAGACCCTGGCCGACGACGAGAAGTACGAGAAGCTGATTGCTGAATCGGTGCAGAACTGGGACGTGGAACGCGTAGCTCTCACCGACAAGATTCTGCTGAAAATGGCCCTGTGCGAAATGCACCTTTTCCGGGCTATTCCGGTGAAAGTGACCATCAACGAGTACATCGAAATCAGCAAGATGTACAGCACGCCCAAGAGCAAGCAGTTTGTGAACGGGATTCTGGATAAATTGGCGCAGGATCTGACGGCTAGCGGTGCCATCCGCAAGTCAGGTCGCGGGTTGCTGGATAACCAGTAGGCTTGGCTGCGCAGGAGTGAGGGAAGACAGATATATTCTGAATTTTCTATATCCTGCGGCGCGGTTCTACGTAGTTATCCTGACTCCCATCCTTACTTTCCACCCTCGTACTCATTTCTCTGCATCATGAGTAGCAAAACCACCACCGGCATCCTCTGCTTCGCCGGCGGCGCCCTCACCGGGGCCGTTATCGGACTTCTGTACGCACCTGAAAAAGGCCGCGAAACCCGTAGCTGGCTGAGCTATCAGCTGGAGAAATACCGCGAAACCCTGGCCGACCTGACCGAGAACCTGGTGACGAGCCGCGCCGACCAGGGCCCCAGCTCCGCCAAGAGCGAAGGCCAGCGCGTAATTCAGGACGCCAAGAGCAAGGCGGAACAGCTGCTCGGCGACGTTGATCAACTCATCAACCAGATCAACTCCCGGAAAACGATTTAAGCAGCTATGCTGACGTGCTAATGTGCTGATGTGCTGATGGACAGGAAACTGCCACCAGTGCGTCAGCACATTATCATTTTTACTACCGGCCAATCGTGGGTACCTTTGCAGCTTGTAAGCCCCGGTTTCCCGCCTCTCCTCAACCAGCCCGGAAACCACCGTTGCTTACAGAAGCAATAGGGCGGCCTTCGGGCCCGCGCCTACCCCCATTTGCCCCATTAACCCCAACTCAATAGAATGCATCTCATCACTCTCATCCCCGGCGACGGCATTGGCCCCGAAATCACGAAAGCAGTAACCGATATTTTCGCGGCGGCGCAAGTGCCGGTGCAATGGGAGGAGCAGAACGCGGGCCAGACGACCTTCGACCAATCGGGTGAGCTGCTGCCCCAGGCGCTGCTCACGTCGCTGGAAAAGAATAAGGTAGCCCTGAAAGGCCCCATCACTACCCCGGTGGGCAAAGGCTTCCGCAGCATCAACGTAACGCTGCGCCAGAAGTATGACCTCTACCAGAACGTGCGTCCCTCCAAAACCACCGAGGGCATCCGGACGCGCTATGAGGGCATTGACCTGGTGCTGTTTCGCGAAAACACCGAGGGCCTGTATGCTGGCCTGGAAGTGTGGGATGAGCACAACGGCATCGGCGACTCTATTGCCCGCGTAACGGTAGCCGGGGCCCGCAAAATCTGCCGCGCGGCGTTTGCTTACGCTGCCAAGCACGGCCGCAAAAAAGTAACGCTGGCCCACAAGGCCAACATCCTGAAAGTGCCCGGCAAGATTATGCTGGATGCCGCCCAGGAAGCTGCCCGCGAGTTTCCGCAGATTCAGTACGAAGACAAGATCATCGACAACATGTGCATGCAGCTGGTCGGCAAGCCCGAGCAGTTCGATGTAATTGTAACCACCAACCTGTTCGGTGACATCCTGTCGGACCTGTGTGCGGGTTTGGTAGGTGGCCTGGGGGTAGTAGCCGGCGCTAACATCGGCGACGAAATGGCGATTTTCGAGGCGGTGCACGGCTCGGCTCCGGACATTGCCGGCCAGGGCAAGGCTAACCCCACGGCTCTGTTGCGCTCGGCCCTGATGATGTTGCATCACATTGGGGAGCATGAGCACGCCAACAACATCGAGCGGGCCCTGGAAGCTACCCTGAAGGACAAAGCCAAGTGCACCGGTGACCTGGGCGGCTCGGCTTCGACCAGCGAATTCGCGCAGGCTATCATTGAGAACCTGAACAAGTAATGGCGGGTTGTCATCCTGAACGGGGGTAGGAGGCTACGCTTCCTTCTTCCGTCGGGATGACAGCCTGAGCTACTCACCGGCAACGAATTATGCCGTACTTTCACGGGTAGTAAACTTCTTTTTTCAGTAAGCGACTGACTCACACAAGTCAGCGCCTTTTTCCGATTATCATGAAACGCAATCTGTTTTCAGCTTTCCTGCTCTCCGGCGCGCTGCTGCTGGGCGCTTGCAACAATAACAAGGCCGAGGTTGGCGCCGAGGGCATGAACGCCGCCGCCGCCAATGCCAACGACGCCACGGCTGCCCCGGTGGTGGACAACCCCAACGTAACCAACGAAACCGAAGCCCCGAACCCCAACGCGCCGGTGATGACCTTCGCTGTATCGGAGCACGATTTCGGCGACATCAAGCCCGGCGACGTGGTGAAGCACACCTTCGAGTTCACCAACACTGGCAAATCGCCGCTACTGATTGAAAACGCTACGGCTTCCTGCGGCTGCACTACCCCCAACTGGACCAAGGAGCCCATTGCTCCCGGCGCGAAAGGCACCATTGATGTGCAGTTTGACTCCCATGGCAAATCGGGCATCCAAAACAAGGAGGTAGCCATTCAGGCCAACACCCAGCCCAGCATCACGAAGGTGGTTATCAAAACCAACATTCTCTCCGACGGCCAGAACGGCCCGACGCGCTAACTTACTTCTGAAGTTAAGAGGTTAGAAGGTTGAAGCTCAGGCTAGTGTATACTGGTTGGGCTTCAGCCTTCTACTTTTTTCTTTCCTGCCTTACTTAGCCCCAAACCCTATGTTTGCTACCCTTCTGCTCCAGGCTGCCCCGGCCACTACTACCGGCGGCCTGCTTTCCTACCTGCCCCTGGTGGCCATGGTAGTGGTAATGTATTTCTTCATGATCCGGCCCCAGCAGCGCCGCTCGGCGGAGGCCAAAAAATTCCGGGCTTCGCTGGCCAAGGGCGCTAATGTAGTGACCATCGGGGGCCTGCACGGCAAGGTGGTGGACGTGAGCGAGGAAACCGTAACCGTGGAAGTGGACAAGGGCGTGCGTCTGCGCTTCGACCGCTCAGCCATTGCTCGTGAAGTAGCCGGCAAAAACTCCGCGCCGGCCCCGGCCGCTTAGGCGGTATTCCGGCCCGGGAATATCCCGAAGCCGCGCTTTTCGCGTACGTCTCAACGATGAGGGTAGTACCTTGTCGGGCCGGTAGGGCCGGCCGGGCGTTCGGAAGCGGGGCTTCGGGATGCTTGTTTTCTC
This sequence comes from Hymenobacter sp. DG01, assembly GCF_006352025.1. Lineage (NCBI taxonomy): Bacteria > Pseudomonadati > Bacteroidota > Cytophagia > Cytophagales > Hymenobacteraceae > Hymenobacter > Hymenobacter sp. DG01. Next base: position 3,496,675 of record NZ_CP040936.1, on the reverse strand, counting down.
ACCTTACCCGTTTGCCTTGTGTCGTCTGTGCGTCCTGACCGTGTGCTGCGCTGGTTTGTGACCCCGTTTTTCGGGCAGGAGCGCAGCTATTGGCGCGCCGTTACGGCCTGCTTCCTGGTGGCCAGCACCTTCTGGCTGCTCAACGCCCTCAATAAAACCTATACCACCCGCATTACTTACCCTCTGGCGTGGCGCTACGATGAAAGTCGGTTTATTCCGCTGCAGCCCCTACCCCGGGAAGTGCCCGTAAACGTAACCGGCCGCGGCTGGAAGCTGCTGCGGCGCCAGCTGATGCTGGACGTAAAGCCCGCCGAGCTAACCCTGAGCACCCCGGCCGCTACCCGCTACCTGACGGCCCGCGCCATCCGGCCGGCCCTGCAGCAGGCCATGGAAGGACTGCAGTTCAACTACCTGCTTTCCGATACGCTTTGGGTGGAGCTGGACCGGCGTATCAGTCGGCGGCTGCCCCTGGGGCTGAGCCCGGCCGCCGATGGAGCGGCCCTGCCGTATGACGCCCGTTTCGAGCCGGCTAGCGTAGAATTTCGGGGGCCAGCCAGCAAGGTTAACCAGTTGCCCAATCCCTACCCCGTGCACTTGCCGCAAGCCCCGGCTGGCTCTTCTACCGGCGACATCCGGGTGCCCATTGGCGGACCTGATCTGGTGCAAACCAACGTACAGGATGTGCGGGTGCGCCTACTGCGCCGCCCGGTGGTAACGGTGCCGGTTGAGGTAGTGCCCGAACTGTTGGATGCCCCCGAAGGTCAGCAATACCAGTTCTCACCGGGTACGGTGCGCGTGCAGCTGCAGTTCTTTCCCGAAGACACGGCCAGCTTCCGGCGGGAGCAGGTGCGGGTGCAGCTGCACTACGGGCAGTTCACTAACCAGGATTCCAGCCTGCAGCCCTTCCTGGCCGAAAAACCCGCCCGGGCCCGGGGCTACCTGGTGCTCACGCGCGGGGTGCAGGTACACGCGGTGGAAAAGCAATAGAGTACCCGTAAGATGACCACCTCCTGAACGTACGATGCTGAAAATTGGAATTACGGGCGGAATCGGCTCGGGGAAGAGCGTAGTGTGCCGGCTGTTTCAGGTGCTGGGCGTGCCGGTGTATGACTCCGATGCCCGCGCCAAATGGGTTATGGCCCACGACGTGCTCCTGCGGGATGAGCTGGTAGCAGCTTTCGGTCCTGAAACCTTCGATACCCAAGGCCAGCTCAACCGCACCTACCTGGCGCGGGTGGCCTTCCCCGACCCGGCCCAGCTAGCCCGCCTCAACGCCCTGGTGCACCCCCACGTCGGCCGCGACTTTGAGCAGTGGGCCGCGGCCCAGCAGGCCGCGGGCTACCCCTATATTCTGAAGGAAGCCGCCCTGCTTTATGAGTCGGGGGCCTACCAGCAGCTGGACCGCGTCATCACGGTATTTGCGCCGCTGGAAATCCGGCAGGCGCGGGTGCTGCTCCGCGACCCGCACCGCACCGCCGACGACATCCAGAACATCATCGGCAAGCAAATGAGCGAAGACGAAAAGCTGCAGCGCGCCGACTACGTCATCCACAACGACGACCAGCATTTGCTTATTCCGCAGGTGCTACGGCTGGATAAAGAGTTCAGATAGTGCATGAGTGAAGTGGCTTGGCGAGCAGCGCGAAGCCATCTTGCCTCTCTGTGTGACCAGCCTGATGAACTGATAAGCCCTTACCTCCACGCAGGAAGCAAGGGCTTGTCACATTCTAAGGGGGTAAGGTATTGGTCAGCAAGGATGGCTTCGCTGCTCTCGCCATGACAACCCGCTCACCGAATGATAGGGCTGCGCTCGAAGGGACGGGTGCGGTCAAAGAGGTAGCGGTACGTGACGTGGGTTTTCAGGATGCGGGCCCCAATAGAGCGCGTTACGGCCAGCATGCGCGGGTTGAAGTCGCCAATCCAGTTCATCTCAATGTCGGTGTAGCCGGCGCGCATAAACTGGGCACGGGCGTGTACCATCAGGGCCGACTCGATGCCCTTGCCCTGCCACTCGGGCACTACCCCGAAGATGACGCCGAACATCTTTTTATCGGAGCGCCGGTCGTACTTCCGCTTTTCCCACAGAAAGCGCAGCTTGCCCCACAGGTTGAAGTTGCGGCCTACGTGCTTGAAAATCTGGTTGAGCTCGGGCAGGCTCACGAAGAAGGCAATGGGCTCGTCGTTGTGATACGCAAACCAGAGTAGGCGCTCATCTACCACGGGCTTCATTTCGCGCACCAGGTCGCGGGCCTTTTCCAGGGGCATGGGATTGACGCCGCTATGGTTAGCCCAGGCCAAGTTGTAAACGTGGTGAAAGTCGCGGGCCAGCTTCTCGGCGTCGCGCTTGCTGGCGTGCTCAAAGCGGAACTCCGGATACTGCTGGGCGTATTTGGTAGCCGCTTTGCTGAAGCTCTCGTGCAGGGGCACGGCTACCTCGCGGTAGCAGGTGTACTGCTTGAAATACGTCTGAAAGCCGTAGTTTTCAAAGAGTTGTTGATAGTACGGTAGGTGGTAGAACATGCCGTAGTTCGGCTCCGTGAAGCCCACCGTCAGCAGGCCCCAGTACCGGTCCCGCTCCCCGAAGTTGATGGGGCCGTCCATGGCAGCCAGGCCGCGCTGCGCCAGCCAGCTCCGGCAGGCCTCGAACAAGGTATTGGCGGCATTCTGGTCGTTGATGCACTCAAAAAAGCCCATGCCGCCCACGGGCAGGGTAGGGTCAGTCTGGGGCGTTTCGTGGTTGATAAAGGCCGCCACCCGCCCGATTACTACTCCTGCCGCGTCGGTCAGCACCCAGCGGATGGCCTCACCGTGAGCGAAGTTATGGTTGCGCTTGGGGTCGAAAACAGCTTCTATCTCGTGGTCGAGGGGGGCAATCCAGTTGGGCTGATCCTGGTAGAGGCGCGAAGGCAGGTCGAGGAACTGACGGACGTGCTGCGCGGTAGTGACTTCAAGCAGAGGCATTCAGGAGGAAGTATGCAGTGTTCAGAAACGGCTTCCGGCACTCATGCGCCGGGGCGGCCGGAGGCGGGACGCGTCCTAGCGGCCAGGCCGGCGATACACGGAAAGAATGGTAATTCCGTTTACGCGTCGGCAATATACCAGCCGCCCGATTGAGTCGGGGTAGGCCTCGGGGTGCCAGCGGTAGGTAGTCAGGAAGTAGCGGGCCTGGGCCACGGGTACCATGCGCAGACGGGCCCGTTCAGCCGGCGGCAGCAGCAGCTGGGCATTGTGCAGCATCAGGCTGGTAACTGCCTCCGTGGCTACTGGCACGGTAGCGCCGGAGTCCTGCCGAAGAATCCACTCTACCCCCTCCCGTCCCGATAAGCCCCAGTAGTCGCGCTCAAAGAGCCGGCCGGCCACGGAGCCCGGCAGGAAGCTATAGTACATGTTCTGGTAGGGGTGGTCGAGGATCATGCGTAGCGCCGTGTGGCCTACGCCTACCAGCAGCAACCCTGCCCCGACATATCCGAGCCTGCGCACCGCGGGCCGGGAGGTATTGCGCACGTAGCGCCCGGCCGCCAGCAGCCCCCGGCCCGCCAGCAGCAGGAAAGCCGGATAAATAAAATAGAGGTGGCGCCAGCCGTCATAAATCACGGAGTGCAGCAGCACAATGGCAGCCAGCGGCCCGAAAAACCAGGCCAGAAGCAGCAGGTCGGTGCGGCCCGTAGCCGAAGCCAGCCAGGCCCACGGCCGCCGTAGGGCTTGGCGAATCACTGCCCCCACACCGATTGCAAACAGGACTGAATAGGGTAGGGGGGTAGTAATCAGCAGCCAGACCAGCGCGTAGTGCCAGGGCAGCCGCTGCACCGATATTTCCTGGCCGAAGTACACCGTAAGCATGTGGGCGCGGTAGCGGCTGAAGCTCAGAAAGGCGGATAAGAAGTGGTCGATTGGGTTTTCCCAGAGGTAGGGCCAGCCCGCTACCACCACTGCCCAGGTAAGCCCGAAGAACAGAGCCAGCGTCAGGCCCAGCCGGCGCCGCACTTCGACCCGGAACCAGCCCTCTAGGCCTGCGAAGCCTACGGTGAGACCAATGAGCAGCACTCCCATAGTGCGCACATCAATAGCGGCCCCTACGGCCAGGGCGTGCAGGGCGGCGTTCGGCCAGGTGGGCTGGCGGAGCCACCGGGTGAGGGTACCCACGCCAAACGTGAAAAACCCCAGAAAAACCAGGTCTTTGTAATTGTAGAATGACTCGGCAAACAAGCGCGGGGAAAGTACCAGGGCCGCTGCTACCACCAGGCCCCAGCGCCAGCTGCCCAGGTAGCGCGCCGCCAGCCGGTAGAGGGCGTAGGTGCCAGCCACGCACGTCAGCCAGATGGTGAGGTGGCGCAGGAAATACACGTCCCGCGAGTCTTCGGCGCCTACTACCTTCTCCAGTACCACCAGGGGCAGCTGAAAGAATACCCCGTGGTCCACGTCCTGGTTTTCGCTCATGTCGGGTATTTCGGCGAAGGTAGGCTGGCGGCGGGCCAGCTCGGGCGCTAGCTTCAGGGCTACGTACTTGGCGTTAATGATGCCATTGAGCCGGTCCAGCTGCTCATCCCAGCCCACGCCGTAGTCGCGGTGCAGGGCTACCCCCAGCAGCCCCAGCAGCCCGAAGAAGAGGCCAACCACCCAGCGGGCCCGGGGGCTGGCAGGGGCAGTGGGTCGGGGCGGGGCGGGCAAGGGCATAAAGACGAGGGCCGTAAAAGCAGAAAACGCGGCTAAATTCGGCAATTCATTTCCAACTCACGCCCTGCCTGTGGTGCTACGCTCCATTCCGCGCTTTATCTGGCCCCTGGCGGCACTGCTGCTGCTGGTGCGCCTGGCCCTCAACCTGGGCCTGAACCCCGGGCTGGAATGGAACTACGATGAGCGCCGCAACGGCCGCATTGCCGATAACTACCTGGCCGGCCGCGGCTACGTCAGCATCGACCCCGAGCGCAAGCAGCTGCGCCCCGATTCCTTCCACGCCAGCTTTCCGGTGTTTGTGTACGTGGGCTGGAGCCGGGCCGGGCTGCCCCGCCATTACCTTACCCTGGTGGTGTACGGCCTGGGGGCTGGTTGCTACCTGCTGGGCGGCCTTTACGTGCAGCGGACCCTGCGCTACTTCGGCCTACCCCCCCGGGCGGCCTGGGCTGGGGCCGGACTCTGGGCCCTGTCGCCGGGAGTGGTGTACTACGTGGGCGCTTTCTGGTGGTACGAGAATATTGCCCTACCCCTGCTTATTGTGGTGCTGTACAAGCTCCTGCGCCTGCACGGTGGCCGCCGCCTGTACCCCCATGATGCCGCCATTATCATCGGTGCTGTAGTGCTCTCATGCCTGCTGCGGGGGTATCTGCTGGCCGTGTACGGAGCAGTATTCGCGGTTTTTCTGGTGCTGATGATGCGGCAGCCGGTAGCGGGGCAGCGGCGAATAGCCTGGGGCTTGGCGCTGGGGGTAGCCCTGGCGCTGGGAGTAGCGCACGTGCCCATTCTGCTGAAAAACTACCGGCAGTTTGGGGCCTATACCCTCAGCAACCAGGCCGGGTTCGAGCTGCTGCAGGGGCATAACCCCGTGGCACAGGGTCGCTTTATGTTCGACTGGGACGACCGGACGAGCCCTTTCGACCAGTACGTGCGCACTGCCATTCCCACACTCGATTCCTTGAACCAGTACCAGGAAAGCCAGGCCCGCGCCCGGCTGGCCCGGCAGTGGGTTGCGGCGCATCCGCTGGCTGAGGCCAGGCTGGCGCTGCGGAAAACCCTGCTGTTTTTCTCGCCCGAAAATTTTGTGGCTGATGCCCCCCGGACTCCCTGGCACCCTTTTACGGCGCTGGTGCACTTGTCTTTCTTTGCGGCGGTGCTGCTGACGGTTGCACGCTACCGTGGCCTGCGCTTTGAAAGCCGGGACGTGCTGCTGCTGACCCCGCTGGTAGCTGCCTGGCTGCTGAGTCTGGTATTTTTTGTGGGGTTTCGGTGGCGGTTCTTTGCCGAGCCGGCCTTGCTGCTGTTCCCGCTGGTGGTGGGGTACCGGCTCCGGGCCCGACTGCAGCGCCCGTCGGCCGGGACGCCTGGCCATACCCCTGAGTAGCCCACAAACCTGCACGGGAAGCCCCGAAAACAAAAAAGGACAGCCGTTTCCGACTGTCCTTTAATGGTGGGAGATACTGGGTTCGAACCAGTGACCCTCTGCTTGTAAGGCAGATGCTCTGAACCAGCTGAGCTAATCTCCCGAGGGGTATGCGTACTATAAAAGTGGGAGATACTGGGTTCGAACCAGTGACCCTCTGCTTGTAAGGCAGATGCTCTGAACCAGCTGAGCTAATCTCCCGTTGGGCGTATCCCGTTTGGGATGGCAAATATGGGAGGTCATTTTCGAATACGCAACTCTTTCTCCCATCTTTGAGCAGAGAAATTTTGCTGGCAACCCTGCGTTACGTAGAAAACTGCTTGCCAATCAGAAGTTTCGGGGAAGTAAATACAGTGAGTAAATTTCTGAAAATTTCTTTTTTGACGCTTGGGGTGCTGCTCGGTAGCGCCCTAGCGGGGTTGTGGCTGGGGCAGGAGCGAATTATTGCTTTGTTTGTGGAGGCCCTGAACCGCCACCTGCAGGTACCAGTGCAGGCCAGCCGCCTGGAGGTATCGGTGCTAGACCAGTTTCCGCGCCTGTCGGTAACCCTGCACGATGTGGTGGTGGCCGGCTCCGAGCCTACGGACACCGTGAAGCTGGCCCGGGCCCGGCGGCTGTACTGTGCCTTCGATGCTTGGGATTTGCTGGCCGGGCGCTACCACATTCGGGCCATTACCCTGGCCGATGCCTACGTGCGGGTACGCCGTAACCAGCAGGGGGTAGGCAACTACCACGTGCTCCGTCCCGATACGACCACGGCGGCTACCGAGCCCTTCGGGATGGAGCTGGAAGGTATTCGGCTGGAGCGCGTGGGGGTGCTCTACGAGGATGCTGCCCGCCGGCAGCACTTCCGCCTCCGGACGCCCGACCTGCGGGCCGCCCTGACCATTACGGATACGCGCCTGGATATTGCCGCGCAAGGGCTGGCCTACGTGACTACCCTGCGCTTCGGCCCCGACGACTATTTTCAGCAGAAAGAGCTGCGTATTAACACGGAGCTAACCATTGACCGGCCGGGGCAGCAGCTCACCCTGGCCCCCTCACGGGTGCAGGTGGGGCCGGCGGCTTATACGGTAGCCGGCACCATTGGGTACCGGGGAGCCCCTGTGCTGGATTTACGCTGTCAGGCTGCGGGGGCCGATGTGCAGTCGGTACTGGCCCTGCTGCCGCCCCGCCTGACCCGGGCGCTGGCCGGCTACCGCAGCCGGGGCGCGGTATATTTTGGGGGCACAGTGCGCGGGGAGGTGTCGGAGCAGCGTAACCCGACGGTAGCAGTGCGGTTTGGCTGCCGGAATGCTTCATTTTTTCACCCGCGCTACCAGCAGGCTGTAGAAAAAGTCAGCCTGACGGGATTCTTCACCAACGGAGCAAGGCAATCGGCGGCTACTACGGTGCTGCGCCTCGACAGCATCCGGGGCCAGCTGGGCGGGCGACCCTTCCGGGGGCAGCTGCAGCTCGAAAACTTCGTGGCTCCCCGCCTGCAGCTCCTGGGCCAGGCCGAGGTGGACGTGGCGCCGGCCGTGCGCTTCTTCCCGGTGGCCGCTATCCGCCAGGCCCGGGGCACCGCCGCCCTGCACCTGCGGCTGAACGGCCTCGTGCGTGACCTTCGCAGCCAGCCTACCCCCGCTCAGGCCAGTGGGGAGCTGCGGCTGCAAAATCTGCAGCTGCAGCTGCGCGACTTCCGCCAGCCCTTCACGCGCGTGAGCGGCCAGCTGCAGCTGCGCGGAACCGATGTGCTGATATCAACGCTAAGCGGCCAGCTGGGCAACTCCGATTTCCGGGGGCGTGGTCGGCTGCGTAACCTGACGGGCTGGCTGCTGCGCTCCGGGCAGCCCCTGCGTCTGGAGGCCACGGTAGCCAGCCACCTGCTGGATTTCAATCAGTTGCTGTACACTTACCAGCCGGCAGCTAAGGGAGCGGCAGGTAGCTCGGGTGGCCGCGCGGCGGCCGGGCTGCGGGTGCCGGCGGGTATTGCCGTAGCCGTGGAGGCCACCGCCGACCAGGTACGGTTCCGGCGGCTACGGGGGCGGCAGCTACAAGGCAATCTGCGGCTGCAGGGGCAGGTGTTCAGCTCCACGGGCCTGACGCTGCGGGCAGCCGGCGGCCGGGCCAGTGTGCGCGGCACCGTAGATGCCCGCCAGCCCCGGCTGCTAAAGGCCAGCACCGTGGTCAGCTGCCAGCAGGTGCCTCTCGATAGTCTGTTTTATGTATTCGAAGATTTTGGCCAGCAGTTTATTACTCAGCGCCACCTACGCGGCAGCCTGACGGCCACGGCCGAGGTAGATTCGTACTACGATGCCCACCTGAGCCCGCTTACCGACCGGCTGGAAGCCGAGGTGCACGCCACCGTGCGCAATGGCGAGCTGCTCAACTTCGAGCCCCTGCAGAAGCTGAGCTTTCTGGCTAGCCGTGCTACCCTGCGCCACCTGCGCTTTGCCCAACTGCAGAACCGCCTCTACGTGCAGAGCCGCACGGTGTACGTGCCCGAAATGGATATCCGCTCCAACGTGAAGGCCGCCTCCCTGATTCGGGTGACGGGCACTCATACGTTTGACCAGCAGCTGGATTACCACGTTCGGATACCCTTGCTGCCCGGCCTGTTGCCCCAGGCCATAGCCGGGGCCAACGGCCCCGAGCTGCGCCTGGCCATTCAGGGCAACGAGCAGGATTTTACCGTGCGCTATGAGCGGGCGCCCCGCGAGGCTACCCTGCCCCGGGTAGCTGGCCCCAGCGGCGCGGCCCCGCCTGCCCACACACCTACGCCGGCCGGGCCAGCTGCGGCCCCCAGGCCGGCGGCCCGGCCTAGCTTCGAGCTGAAAAAGCCCGCCAGGAAACCTGCCCAGCCTCAGGCCGGTGAGTACTTCGATTTTTAGCTTGCGGAAACGGGGCAGGACTAAGCAGCTGGCCAGGGAGTAGTTGCCGGCTGCCTGACGGGGCAATGGGCTCGGCGGCGCTGTCCGGTAGTCTGGCAAGAGCCAGCCAGCGCGTAGGGGGTAGTGGCCGGGTTCCTGCCAGCGGCCCTAAAAACAGGCTAACCAATCTGAAGAGCTTGCGTTAAGGTAGCTGGTTTATTTCCACCCACTTTCCCTTTGTCATGAACGATACGCAACTCCTGCAGAATTATTCCGACCAGGAAAAAGCCGCTTACCTGAGCGTTATTGCCAGCCTGGCTTCCGCTGACCGCGAAGCTTCCGCTGCCGAAATAGAATTCCTACAGCAGCTCGCGCACCAGGCCGGTCTGAGCGGCGGCGCTACCCAGCAGGTGCTGTCGGCCGCTAAAGATGCCAGCAACGAAAGCATCAAAGCCAACCTCGATGCCCTGCGCGGCAGCGACCTGCGCTTTTCGCTGGTTACGGACCTGATCAGCTTTGCCCGCGCCGATGGCGCCTACTCCAACACGGAGGAGGAAATGGTCAACAAGATTGCTGCCTACCTCGGCATCAACCAGCAGCAGACCCAGGCCCTGGAACAGGTGGTTGACCAGGCCGCCCAGGTTCCGCACGATGCCAACGACCCGGCCAAGCAGAGCTTCCTGGGCGGCATCGGGGATAAGCTCTCCAGCGTGGGCATTCCCAAAGGTGCTCTCATGGCCGGCTTGCTGGGCGTAGTAGCACCCATGGTAATTTCCAAGGTGATGAACCGCGGCGGCGGCATGCCCGGCGGGGGGGGCGGTATGATGGGCGGCATGGGCAGTGGTTCGCTGGGCGGCCTGCTCGGCGGCGCGGCCCAGAGTGGTATGGGTGGCCTGCTGGGCGGCCTGCTCGGCGGCGGCCTGTTGGGCGGCATGATGGGCGGCGGCGGTCAGCAGAGCTCCTACGGCAACTATCCGCAGCAAGGCTCCCACGTGGGCAGCGGCGGCCTCGGCTCCCTGATGTCAATTCTGGGTGGCCTGGGCGGGCAGCCCAACATGCAGCCCCGTAGCGCCGGTGGCGGCGGCCTGGGTGGCCTGATGGGTGGCGGCATGGGTAGCCTGCTCGGCGGGCTGCTCGGCGGCCGCTAAGCGCGCATTTCGCTGACCTATAGTATCGTAAGCCGGCTGCTCATTCAGGGGCGGCCGGCTTATTGTTTGGGACAAAGTCGGCGTCTTGCACTCGTTACATAGAGCCGGTTTTTATTGCCTTGACGAAAAGCAGCCCCACACCCAACCGGCGCGTATGCCTGGCCAGATTCCGGTGTCGCAGAAAAAGACCTACGCGTGAAGCTTGAAGGGGCCGACGGGGCCCTGCTCAAGGAGGCCAGCGGCAGGCTGACGCGGCTCCTCAACCTGGAGTCGGGGCCGCCTGGGTCCCCTTTATGATAGAATACGCCAAATCTGTGGACTTCCAGCGGCCCCGGGTAGTTCGTTCACCTAAGCTCCGGTATGCGGCTGGGGTAGCAAAGCCATACGGCCCGGCCACTCATTATGTAGAGCGGCCGGGCCGTATGGCTATTAGGTGGGGTAGGGTTTACCGCGGCGGCTACACAACCGGCGTATTCACTGGGTTCAGCCCATCGAAATGACCTCCTGAAGGTAACTGTATGACGGTAGTGCCCGTGCTGGCAAACGAGCCGCCGGCCGCTTCTACCACTTCTACCAGGCGGTAATTCAGTTCTTCCTTCACCCGTAGGTACTCGTCGTAGTTAGTGGTTTCTACGAAGTACTGCACTGTTACTTCCTTGGCTGCGGGGGTGAGGGCCGCAAACTGAATCTGCGCCTCTTTGGTTACCAGCGAGTTTTCCTCTAATGCTTTCTTGCCCTCCTCTACAATGCGGTGCAGCTGCTGGCTGGTGGTGGCATGGCTCAGGGCCAGGGTAAAGCTGACGCGCCGGGCCGTACGCAACGACAAGTTGTCCAAAGGCTTGTCGATCATGGCCTTGTTAGGTACCGTCACGTAGCTTTTCTCGGCTGTGCGCAGGCGCGTACTCCGGAAGCCAACCTTTTCCACGGTACCCGTCACGGCGCCTACCTCCACCAAATCACCCACGGCAAAGGGACGGTCGAGGAAGATGGTGAAGGAGGCAATTAGGTTCTCGAGGCTTTCCTTGGCGGCGAAGGCTACGGCCAGCCCCCCAATGCCCAGGCCCCCGATCAGGGCCGTTACGTTCACCCCAAACACCTTGCTCAGCATCACCAGAAATGTAAGCGTGAGCACCAGCACCTTAAGCAAATCCTTGGCGAAGGGAATCAGCTGGTTGTTGAGGCGGGAGGGGGTAGCCTCGGCCCGGCGCTGAAACACCATCACCAGAAAGTCAATGATGCGCAGCCCAATCCAGCCCATGCCCCAGATAACGGCCAGCTGAAACAGCCGGAACAGGGCCACCTGCGGCCACGGCTCGTTGCGCCGGATATCGGAGCTGCGCACGGGGTAGTCGAGCACCTGAAAGGCGAAGTAGGCCGTAATCAGGAAGATAACCACCGATACCGGCTGAATCAGCAGAGCCTGAAACTGCAGCTCACTGACGCCTTCGGTGCGCTTGCGGATAAAGCGGTACACCAGCTTGGACAGCAGCCGCGAGAGCAGCGTTTTGAACGCGTAGCCAAACAGCAGAATACCCAGGCACGTCAGGTAAGCCCCCACGTTGTTGCCCAAGAAGCGGTACTGAAGAATCTCTTGGAAGGTCATTTGTAAGGGACTTGGGGTCTTAGGGTCTTAGGGATTTGGGATCTTGGGTGACATTCTGATAGAGTCTGTGGAAAGCAGAACGTCACCCAAGATCCCAAGTCCCTAAGACCCTAAGTCCCAATTACACCAACTGCCGCAGCGCCATCTCAAATGACTTCTGAGCAATACCGGTGGTAGCCTCGCCCTGGTGGCGGGTGCGCTCCAGCGCCGCCCGGATTACGCGGGACGTATCCTGGAAGATGGCCTGGTCGGTGATTTCGGCGTTGGATTCCATGAGGTAGGCAAACACCCGAGCCATACCACAGTTGGCAATGAAATCGGGGATGACGCTGGTGTGGGCATCGGCAAACTCGCCGGTGGGGCCGAAGAAGATTTCCGGGTCCTGGAAGGGCACATTGGCGCCGCAGGAAATAACCTCCAGGCCGCCAGCCACCAGCTGCTCTACCTGCCCCCGTGATACCAACCGCGAAGCCGCCGCCGGAATAAAGATTTCGGCCCCGCTGCTCCAGATGCGCTGGTTTATTTCCTCAAACGACAACAGATTATCGGCGGCCAGAGCGTTGCCGTCGCGCTCCAGAAACAGCGTCCGGATTTCCTCCAGCGAGAAGCCTTCTTCTTTGATCAGCCCCCCAGCCCGGTCAATAATGCCGGTGATGCGGGCGCCCTGGCTGGCCAGGTAGTAGGCTGCGGCCGCGCCCACGTTGCCCCAGCCCTGAATGATGGCGCGCTTGCCCGCCACCGAGCGGCCGCCCCACAGCTCATAGTAATGGCGCACGGCTTCGGCTACCCCGTAGCCCGTAATGAGGTCGGCCACGGTGTACTTACGGCTGAGGTCGGGCGAGAAGCTGGCGTCTTCCAGCACTTTTACCACGCCCTGGCGCAGCTGGCCCAGCTTCTGAATCTTTTGGGGCTCGGTGGCGCGGTAATGGCCGTTCACGATACCCTCCTGGGGGTGCCAGAGGCCGTAGTCTTCGGTAATCGGAATTACGTCGTGAATTTCGTCCACGTTCAGGTCACCGCCGGTGCCGTAGTAGTTTTTCAGCAGCGGAATAACGGCCCGGTACCAGCGCTCCAGTACGCCCCGCTTGCGCGGGTCCTGGGGGTCGAAGTTGATGCCGGACTTAGCCCCGCCAATGGCCGGCCCCGATACGGTGAACTTCACTTCCATGGTTTTGGCCAGGCTTTCCACCTCCCGCTTATCCAGGCCCTTGCGCATGCGGGTGCCCCCGCCGGCCGCCCCGCCGCGCAGGGAATTAATTACCACCCAGCCCTCGGCTTCGGTTTCGGGGTCTTTCCATTCAAAAACGATTTCGGGACGCTTGTTTTCAAAGGTGGCCAGCAGGTCTTTCATCAGAGGGTAGGCAGATAAGAAGTGGGTGGATGTTCAGGCGCAAAGGTACGCAGCCCGTCTGCTCGTCGCGCTTGGGCGGTGCAAGGGGGTAGGAAATAGGCCTGAATGACGATAAAAGCACGCTGGGGAGTAACTGCCTGAGAAACAGATTGTATTATGGTTAGCTCCGCTTTGGGCTTACTCGGTGCGCCGAGAGTAGGAAGCGTACAATATTCCCGGATTCGTAAATTTTTTCGGGTCATGTCGCGTTAAAAGGAACTATGCAGACTCAGAATATCGTATTAGCCATATTCCTGCATGCTTTCTCCCGGTACCACCGTTGCAACGACATATGAAACCATTGCTTTCAAGAGTAGAGTCCAAAAAAGTAGATAAGGCGGCTGCCATGCTCAAGGTGCTGGCTCACCCCAAGCGCCTGGCCATTGTTGATTTGCTGGGGAAAGAAGAGAAGATGACCGTTACGGAAATCTACCGCTCCCTTGATCTGCCCCAGGCCATTGCCTCTCAACACCTCATCACCCTCAAAGACCGGGGCATTTTGTCCTCGTTTAAGGTGGGTACTAAAATTTACTACTCCCTCTCCATCCCCAAGCTGCTGGACGTCATCGATTCCCTGGAGGATTGCTGCGACACCATGTAAGCGCCGGGCACCGGAGCTGCTAACGGTACGTAAAGCAGAAAGCCCCGCTGGATTCACCAGCGGGGCTTTCTGTTGTATCAGGGGGTAGGGAGCCTGGGCTAAGCCACGTCGGGCTGGCGCTCTAGGTCAAACAGGTCGGTTAGCACGTCGATGAGCTGGTCGGCTTCGCCGCGCTTGCAGGCGGCTTTCAGCTGGAGCACGGGTTGCTTGAGAATCTTCTGCATCAGGGAGCGAGTGATGTCGTCCATGCGCTTGGCTTCCTCGGGGCTCATTTTCTTCTGGAAGCGGTCCATCTCCTCGAGGCGGATTTGCTCCAGGGCGTTCTTGAGCTTCTGGATGGTCGGCGACACCATCATTTCCTTGGTCCAGTCCTGCAGGCCAGCCATGCTTTCCTCGATGATGGCCTGCACCTGCGGCACGGCGGCTAGGCGGCGCTCCAGCGCGGCCGAAGCCTTGCTATGGATGGCGTCGATGTTGTACACCAGCACGCCGGGCACCTGCTCTACATCGGTGGCAATGCTGCGGGGCACGGAGAGGTCGATGAAGAACTTGTAGCTCAGCACATCGAGGTGCTCCACCATGTCGCGGGTGAAGAAGGGCTCGTCGCGGGAGATGCTGCTGATGATGACGTCGGCATCCTTGAGGCCGGGTACCAGGTCCTCGAAGTTGATAACCTTCAGACCGCACTCTTCGGCCAGGGCATCGGCCTTGGAGCGGGTGCGGTTGCAGATAGTCACGTCCTGAAACAGCTTGCTGTCACCGAAGTGGCGGCACACATCGGCCCCAATCTCACCCAGGCCGACCACTAGCACGCGCGGGTTGGCTACGTCGGCGGTCAGCTCTTCCACCAGCTCCAGAGCGGCGTAGGAGGTAGAAGCGGCGCCATCGCGGAAGGAGGTTTCCTGCTGCACGCGCTTGTTGGTGAAGAAGATAGTGTGCAGCAGGCGGTGCAGGAAGGGCCCGGCCGCGTCGGCATCCGCCGACCACTGGTAGGCCTGCTTTACCTGGTTGCTGATCTGCATGTCGCCAACTACCTGGGCATCAAGGCCCATGGCTACCTCAAAGAGGTGACGTACGGCGTCGGCGTGCTGATCCAGCACATCGAAGTAGGGGAAGTACTCAGCTACCTCGGGCAGGCCCTTGAGCTGACCCAGGGCCTCAATGATGGCCGGGCTCTGGTCGCGCTCAGCGGAATAGTACACTTCCGTGCGGTTGCAGGTACTCAGCACGAGCAGGTCAGAAAGGCCCAGCTCATGGTGCAAGGTGTGCAGGAATCGGCGGCAGGCAGCTTCGTCCAGCGCAATCAGCTCCCGAATTTCGAGGGGAGCTTTCTTGAATGACAGACTAACGGCCTTGAATGGATGGAGCATAGCTTGTGCTAGTGCGAAAATCAGAAGGCAAAAATACAGTACAAATTGCTAGGGTAAAAACAGTTGCTACGGCCCGCAGGTTCGAGCGGATACAGATTCGCGCCGAAAGACCCGTTTAGACAGCTTAAAGCGGGCTTCCTCTCGTTTAACCTGACAAAAATCATTTCCTTACCGGGTTGTGACTCCGGCGGTTGTGCTACCCCCGTAGGCAGGCTCTTATCTTCGCCGGGGTGCGGGCCGTATGCCGCACCTTGCCCACCGCTTGTTTTTCGATTGTGCTGCCCATACCCATTTACGATCAGAAGTCCCGTATCAAGCTCCTTATTGTGGGCGTGGCCCTGCTGATTGGGGCCGCTACGGTTATTTACACCAATCTGCTGGTGCAGCGGCTCTCGGAGCGGGAGCAGAAGCAGATTGACCTCTACGCCAAAACCCAACGCTACCTCATCAATACGGAGGAAGAATCGAACGTGTCGTTTCTCTACGATGAGATTATTGAGGCCAACACGACTATCCCGGTTATCTGGGCCGATGACAGCGGCTACCCCCTCGACGCCCAGAACCTGCCCGTACCCAAGGGCCTGAGCGAGGAGGCCCGGGTAACATTTCTGCAGCAGGAAATGCTGAAGATGAAGGAACAGCACACGCCCATCGTTATTGAAATAGGGGGTGGGGTGCGCAACTTCATTTACTATAAAGAGTCGTCGTTACTGACGCAGCTGCGGTACTACCCCCTGGTGCAGCTGGCCATCATTGGGTGCCTGGGCGTCATTGCCTACTTCGCCTTCAGCTACTCGCGGCGGGCCGAGCAGAACCGGGTGTGGGTAGGCCTGGCCAAGGAAACAGCCCACCAACTGGGCACGCCGCTTAGCAGCCTGGTAGGCTGGCAGGCTTACCTGCGAGAATCGGAGCGGTTCAGGGGCGAGCCGATTGTAGAAGAGTTGGGTAAAGACATCCGGCGGCTGGAAATTATTACGGAGCGCTTCAGCAACATCGGCTCAGTGCCAGTGCTCAACGACGAAAACATCTACCGCGTCACGCTCAACGCCATTAGCTACCTGCAAAGCCGGGTGTCGCGGAAAGTCAGCTTCGAGGTAAAAACAGACCTGCCCCTGGACACGCCGGCCCAGCTAAACATTCCGCTCTTCGACTGGGTGATTGAGAACATCTGCAAGAATGCCGTGGACGCCATGGATGGCAAGGGCAGCATCACCATTCACCTGCGTCGCCCGGTGCGCAACAAAGGCCAGATTGCCATTGATATTACCGACACCGGCAAGGGCATCCCGAAAACCAAGCTGGAAAGCGTGTTCCTACCCGGCTATACCACCAAAAAGCGCGGCTGGGGGCTGGGTCTGGCCCTGGCCAAGCGCATCATCGAGAACTACCACCGCGGCCGCCTCTTCGTGAAGTGGAGCGAGGTAGGGCGGGGTACTACGTTTCGGATTCTGCTGAACGGGTGACCTCACCCCCATCCCCCCTCCTTGGGGAGAGGGGTGCGTTCTGAAGACAACTTCCAACAGGCCATTGCTCATTAATAATATTTGGCACCCCTCTCCCCAAGGAGAGGGGTGAGGTTACTCCTTGGCCGTCACTTCGTCTGCCACTTCGCGTACTTTCTTCACCTCCGAGCGGTTGGTGATTTCCACGTAGCTGTTGCCCTTCACGGGCTTGCCGTGGTGGGTGCCTTCTACCCGGCACATGCCTTCCCAATAGTGCATCCGGATGCCGGCAAAGAGCTTAAGGGTCAACTCCTGATCCTGCATTACGGGCGTGATGGTCAGGTCGTAGCCCTGGCTGGGGATACGTAAGCGCCACTTGTTGGGGTAGCGCAGCTTGGAGTGCGGGCTGGTCCAGTAGTCCAGGGTTTCGAGCTGGAAGTCTTTTTGGTCGAGGTGGGTGTTTTGGGCCTGGGCGCCGTAGTGCGAGCCCCCGCCGATGCCCTCGCCCGTGACCTTATTGTAGAGCTGGTAGGCCATAATTTCCTCGCGGGGCTCATCGAGCTGAATGCTGAACCAGTCCCAGCCCAGGTCTTTAGCCATCACGCTGTTGCAGTTCCACTGCCGGTCGTACCACAGCTCGCCCTCCACCTGCCGCTCCTTGCCATTGATTTCAATGGTGCCGGTGGCCGTCATGCGCGGGTAGCTGTAGTAGCCAGCCTTGGCCGTGGGGCCGTACTGCTCGTAGCCGGTGCCGCCGTGAAGCAGCACGGGCTTGGCGGGCGTGGTCTTCAGGTCGATGGCGTGGCCTTTATGCGCCGCCATGCGGGCCTGTAGGTGGTAGCTGCCTTCCTGGCCGGTCAGGGTCCAGCGCTGGGCCTGCTTTTGGGCAGCCAGATTGATGGGCAGGGTTGGGGCCAGCAGCTGGGGTAGGCGCTCCACCTTGTAGTCGTAGCGGAACTGCTTCTGCTGCGGATCGGTAAGGGCGAAATTGACCATCTGCCAGTCCTTTTTACCAGTCAGGTTGAAGTGGAAAAACACATATTCCACCCCGAACTGCTCACCGGTTTTCACGTCGCGCAGGTGGCCCGTGAAATACCACCATTCCAGGGAGTTTTGCTTATGCGGAGCTTCTTCCTGGGGCAGCTGGGCCCGCTCCTGAAAAACGTCGTGCTTATTGGTGGGTTTCAGGACGCAGCCAGTGGTAGAGAGCAGAAGGGCGAGGGTAGCAAGCAGCAAATTCTTCATACCCCGGAATAAGGCTTTTCGGGGCTGAAAGGTTTGCTACGGCCGCGTATTACTACCGTCGGAAGGGCCGCGTGAGGCGCCACCACAGGCTGCGTGGGGTGTACCAGGGTAGCACCACGCCTTCCATTCGGCCCAGTACAACTCCGGTCATAGCCATGGTAACGGTAAGCTCAGTTTGATTGGCGTCGGGCCGCAAGGTTAGCTCCTGGGTTTCATAGCCAACACTGCTGATAATCAGTGTCACTGGTCGTACCGCAGGCATCCGTAGCTCAAAAGAGCCATCTGAGTTGGATGCTGCGCCAATCTGGGTGCCTTTCAGTAAGATAGTTACCCCTGGCAAGCCTGTACCCGTTTCATCAGTGACGAGGCCCCGGATGATGGTAAGAGGTAAGGAGGGTTGCGCCGGCTGGGAGGGGGTAGCCACCATGCCCAACGTAATCTGCTGCTGAATAGGCACTGGTCGTGGGGCTTGGGCATGTGCGCCCGGCGCTAACCCAAGAGCCGCTATGGCAGCCAGCCATAAGCGCCAGGGTGCTGCTGGTACCGATAGGTCAAGCAGCGGCCGGTTCAGCTGCTCCTGCCGGAACCGCCCGCAGCTTTTGCCCGCCGATTGACCCAGGTAGGCCAGAATTTCTGCATCGGTCATGCGGGTGAAATCCACGACCACCTTATCACAGGCGGCGCAGTGGCGGCCCTGGGCGGCGGGCGTCATGGCGGCCCAGCTTTCGTGGCAGGGCTGAGGCACGGAGAGAGTAGGGCGCGGCATAACGTTAGAATGATGGTTTGCTCTACAGATGCCGCATGGTGCCCTATTCCACACCGGGTAGTTGAAATTTCTTTCATAAAAGAAGCCGAAGTAGCCTGATTGGGTAGCAAGCCGGCAAGGGTAGCTCCGTGCTACGGCGTGCAGCCCCGCGCATTATTCTGTATCTTTTGCCCCTCTTAACCTCTACCTACTACTTTGCCTACGCCCCTTCCTCCCTCGCGCCTGAGCGGCCTTTTTCGCCGCAAAAGCCTGACCGATATTCTTCATAATCCGCCTGCCGATGCCGAGGGCCATGGCCCCGGCGATACGGGCGGACTGGCCCGCCACCTCACCGTCCGCGACCTGACTTCGCTGGGCATTGCGGCCGTGATTGGGGCCGGCATCTTTAGCACCATCGGCAACGCCTCCCACGATGGCGGCCCGGCCGTGTCGCTGCTGTTTGTGTTTACGGCCATAGCCTGCGCCTTCTCGGCGCTGTGCTACGCGCAATTTGCGGCTACTATTCCGGTTTCGGGCTCGGCCTACACCTACGCTTACGCCTCCTTTGGGGAGCTGGCCGCCTGGATTATCGGCTGGGCGCTGATTATGGAATACGCGGTGGGCAACATCGTGGTAGCCATATCCTGGTCGGACTACTTTACCGGGCTTTTGCAGGGGGTAGGGGTCAACGTGCCCATCTGGCTGACCACGGGCATGCAGAGCGCGCACAAGAACTATAATGAGGTGCTGGCGCTGATGCAGGCCGGCAAGCCCCTGACGGAAGCCTCTACGTCCCAGCTGGAAGGCTACCGCGCCTGGAGTGCTGCCCCGGAGCTGCCGGGCGGCTTGCGCCTTGTGCTGGATTTGCCCGCCGGCCTGATTACCCTGGCCATCACGGCCCTGGTGTACGTGGGCATCAAGGAATCGAAGAACGCTAGTAACCTGTTGGTAGCGTTGAAGTTGGTGGTAGTGGCGGTGGTAATTCTGGTGGGTGCCTTCTACGTGCAGCCCGAAAACTGGAGCCCCTTCGCCCCGAATGGTATTGGCGGCGTGCTCAAAGGCGTGTCGGCGGTATTCTTTGCCTACATCGGTTTCGATGCTATTTCGACTACGGCCGAGGAGTGCAAAAATCCCCAGCGCGACCTGCCCCGGGCTATGATCTACGCCCTGATTATCTGCACCATTCTCTACGTGATTATCACGCTGGTACTCACGGGTATGGTGAACTACAAAGAGCTGGCCGTGGGCGACCCGCTGGCTTACGTGTTCAACAAAGTAGGCGTGAAGTGGCTGGGCGGCGTGGTAGCCGTGTCGGCGGTGCTGGCCATGGCCTCGGTGCTACTGGTGTTTCAGATCGGGCAGCCCCGCATCTGGATGACCATGAGCCGGGACGGACTGCTACCCCCCGTATTTTCGCGGGTGCACCCCAAGTTTCACACGCCTTCGTTTAGCACCATTGTTACGGGCTTTTTTGTAGGCGTGCCGGCCATGTTGCTGAACATGGACCTGGTAATCGACCTGACTTCTATCGGGACCCTGTTCGCCTTTGCGCTGGTCTGCGGCGGCATCCTCATCATCGACCCCCACGGCCAGTCAGATGCCCGTTTTAAGGTGCCCTACATCAACGGTCAGTTCCTCGTGCCGCTGGTGCTGGTAATAGGAGCGGTGTTGCTATTCGTGTATAACCAGGCGGGTATTCAGGAGTTTCAGCAAGCCCTGGGTAGTGGCTATGAGCAAGCCCGCCACTACATCCCAATGCTAGTGTTTTTCGTGTTCTGCCTGGGACTGGCGTGGCTTTCGTTCCGCAAGCGTCTCTCGCTGCTGCCGGTGCTGGGCCTGCTCACCAATCTTTACCTCATGACCCAGCTGGGCATCAACAACTGGCTCCTGTTCTTCGGCTGGCTGATTATCGGGCTGGCTCTGTACTTCAACTACGGATTCAAACACAGCAAATTGGGCCTGAAAGTTCTGCCGAACGGCCAGCGTCGGGCATAACCTGCTGAATACTCTTTTACACAAACGCCCCGGTTGCTGAGGAAGCAGCCGGGGCGTTTGGCGTAATGGACGGGGTAGGGCGTAATTGGTCCGCAAGGTCCGCGGCCGTAACTTGAGTACCCGCTAGCTACAACATCCGCTCACTAGTTTTTATGGGCTCAGATTTCCTGGATTCTACTACCACTACACCGCAAAGCATACCTTCCTTCGCAGCCCGCCTCGAAGCTTCCCGCCAGGAACTGCTTGACCTGGGTCTGCGAAATCCGCTGCTCAACTTTCGGCCTTCCAAAGCCCAGGGCGTGGCCGTGGTGCAGGAAGAAGCCGCCGCGGTGTACGAGGTGTTAGTAAGCCAGGGCAAAACGATGTACTTCCAGGCTGCTCCCGAGCCGACCAGGCAGAAACCCGGAAGCATCCCCGAGTCCATAAGCGCCCTACCCCCCGCAGGAGCCGAAACCCTATCGGAGCCATTGGCTTCCCTACCCCCTCAGCCTGAGCAAACCCCGGAGGAAACGGCAACTGCTGAGGAAATGACTCCGCAGCCAGAGCTTACCGCCGAGCAGAAGCAGGTCCTGCTCACCGACAACAAGCTGCAGACGGCCGAGCCACTGGCAAAGCTGGAAAGTCGGCTGCTGAACACTTACTACGCCGCCCGCACCAGCCTGGAAGAGCAGGGCGTGAACATCCTGTATCTGGCTCTGGGCATGCTCACTTGGTATGAAGCCGCTAGTAGCGAAGAGCTCCGGCAGGCGCCCCTGGTGCTGGTACCCGTGCTGCTGGAGCGCGGCACCGCCGCCGAGCGGTTCAAACTGCGCTACACCGGCGCTGAGGTAGAGGCCAACCTGTCCTTGCAAGCCAAGCTGAAGGCCAGTTTCGGGCTGAGCCTGCCGGAGTGGGACGAAGAAACCGGGGTAGCCGCCTACCTCGCGTCCGTGGGTGAAGCCGTGCAAGGCCTGCCCCGCTGGCAGGTTGCGCCCGACCAGATTGCGCTGGGCTTCTTTTCCTTCGGGAAATTCCTGCTCTACCGCGACCTGGACCCCGCCACCTGGCCCAGCGGCACTACACTGCTCGATCATCCGGCCATTGAGGCGCTGCTAGGCGCGGAAACCGGCTTCCAGGACGCGCTGCCCACGGTGAGCGACACGGCTTTCCTCGATACCGAAAGCACCGCCCACGAACTGCACCAAGTACTGGATGCCGACAGCTCCCAGCTGCTGGCCCTACTGGCCGTGCAGGAGGGCCGCAACCTAGTGGTGCAGGGCCCGCCCGGCACCGGTAAGTCGCAGACCATTGCTAACCTGCTGGCTGAAGCTATTGGGGCGGGCAAGAAGGTGCTGTTCGTGGCCGAGAAGATGGCCGCTTTGGAAGTAGTAAAGCGCCGCCTCGATGCGTTAGGCTTGGGCGCGGCCTGTCTGGAGCTGCACAGCCACAAGGCCAATAAAAAAGCCCTCCATGATGAGCTGAAAGCCACTCTCAATCTCGGCCGACCGGCCGCCGCAGCCAATGTGGAGGACCAGATGGCCCAGCTGCCGCGCTATCGTCAGGCCCTCAACGACTATGCTCTGGCTGTGAATGCCCCCATCGGCCGCAGCCGCCGCACGGCCCAGCAAGTGGCCGGCGAGCTGCTGCGCCTGGCCGAAAAGCGTAGTGCTACTGAACTACCGCGCATTGCCTTTGCCGGCCTGGCTGCCTGGACCGATGCCGATGCCGCCCAGGCCGAAGCCCAGGCCACCCGCCTGCAGGCCACGCTGCAGAAAATCGGGGCACCCAAAGACCTTCTATTTTGGGGCAGCGAGTTGACCGTATTACTGCCTGCTGACCAAGCAGCCCTGTCTACCCGGTTAGCCGAAGCCCAAGCCGCCGTAACGGACTTACAGGAAGCGGGCCGTGTGCTAGGCCAGTTGCTGGGGCTGCCCATGCCCACGGAGCGCACGGCCGCCGAGCAGCTCCTGCCCGCCGCCCGCCACGCCCAACTAGCGCCGCCACTGTCAGGAGCCGCCGTAGCCGACGCGGCCTGGCACCAGCAGGCAGGGCGCATCCAGGAAATACTCAAGGCCGGACTGGCCTACACCACCCTGCGCCAGCAGCACGAGGCCACCCTTCTGCCCGAAGCTTGGGACCAGCAGTTCCTCGCGGAGCGGGCAACCCTGCTTGCCGCTGGTGACAAGTGGTGGAACCTCCTCAACGGCGACTACCGCCGGGCCCGGAAGCGCCTGCAAAGCTTCTGGCGCGGACCTTTGCCTAAAGAGTCTGCCGGGCTAATTGCGGTAGTGGATGCCATTCACGAGGCGGCCCGTCACGCCAAAAAGGTAGCCGAAGGAAGTGGCCTAGGCCAGCAGTTATTCGGCGCCAGCTGGCAAGGAGAGCGGTCTGACTGGCCCACGCTGCTGAAAATCCAGGAGTATCTGACCCTAACCCACCAACGGATTGCGCGCGGGGAGTTGCCGGCCACCCTGCTGGCCTACCTTACCCAGGCAGCCGTAGCCAATTGGCAAAATGACCAATCGTCCGGCTCACCCTCTCCCTTTTCGGAGGGGGGGGCGGGGGGTGAGGCGCACCAGCAGCACGACCTAGCAACGCGCTTAAACAACCTGGAAACCGCCCTGGCCCAGCACCGCGCTGCCGTGCAAGCCGTAGTCGATGCCCTACAGTTCAACGAAGCGCGTCGCTTCGGACCGGCCGGACGGCTGCAGTTTCAGCCCTTCGATGTGCAACAAGGCACCTTGGCCGCCTGGGCCGCCGACTTGCCGGCCCTGCGTCTGGCCACGGAGTGGAACAACGTAGCGGCCATTGCGCAACAGGAGCAGCTGCCGGAACTCCTGCTGCTAGCCGAAGGCTGGCCCCACGCTTCGCGCCTGCTGGCAGCGGCAGTGCGTCAGACCTGGCTGGAATTTCTGCAGCGACAGGCCTACGAGCAGCACCCGGCCCTACGGCAGTTCGAGCGGGCCAGTCACGAGGAAATAGCCGCTCGCTTCCGCCAAGCCGACCAGGACTCTCTTTACCACAACCGCATCCGGGCCTTGCGCCAGCACCACGAGGGCCTGCCGCACCCGCAGGCCGGCGGCCAGATGCTGCTCTTGCGCAATGAATTCGCTAAAAAGACCCGCCACCTGCCCCTGCGCAAGCTCATGCAGCAGGCCGGGCGGGCGGTACAGGCCATCAAGCCGGTGTTCATGATGTCGCCGCTGTCGGTGGCCAGCTACCTGCCGCCGGGGGCAGTGGAGTTCGATTTAGTGGTGTTCGATGAGGCCTCGCAGGTGAGGCCTGTGGATGCGCTGGGCGCCATTGCGCGGGGCCGGCAGCTGGTGGTAGTCGGCGACTCCAAGCAGCTGCCGCCCACCTCCTTCTTCGACTCCCTGACCGGCAGCGGGGAAGAGGCCGATGAGGAAAACGTAACGGCCGATATCCAGAGTATTCTAGAGCTGTGCAAGGCCCGCCAGATGCCTGAGCGGATATTGCGCTGGCACTACCGCAGTCTGCACCAAAGCCTGATTGCGGCCTCCAACCACTTGTTTTACGAAGACAAGCTGGTGATTTTCCCCAGTCCCGGCGGGCAGGGGCAGCTGGGGCTGGTGTACCATCATCTGCCTGAAACCCACTACGAGCGGGGCGCTACCCGCACCAATCCGCTGGAAGCTCAGGCCGTGGCCGAAGCCGTGCTGCACCATGCCCGTACCACCCCGCGCCTCACGTTGGGGGTAGTAGCCTTCAGCACGGCCCAGCGCCAGGCCATTCAGGATGCGTTAGAAAGGCTGCGCCGGCAGCACCCCGAAACCGAGTCGTTTTTCAACCGTCACCCCCACGAGCCCTTCTTCATCAAGAACCTCGAAAACGTGCAAGGCGATGAGCGCGACGTGATTCTGATCAGCGTGGGCTACGGCCGCACCAAGGAGGGCTACCTCACTATGAGCTTCGGGCCGCTGAATGGCGAGGGGGGCGAACGGCGCCTGAACGTGCTCATCACCAGGGCCAAGCAGCGCTGCGAAGTTTTTACCAACCTCACCGCCGATGATCTGGACCTGAACCGTACCCGCGCCAAGGGTGTGGCGGCGCTCAAAACCTTCCTCAACTTTGCCCAGCACGGCCGCTTGAACCAAAACGAGGAAACCGGCCGTAGCCTGGATTCACCATTTGAGGAGGCTGTGTACCGCACCCTCACGGCCCGCGGCTACCAAGTGCGGCCGCAAATTGGCAGCCAGGGCTTTTACATTGATTTGGCGGTAGTGGACCCCGATCAGCCCGGCCGCTACCTGCTGGGCATTGAGTGCGATGGGGCCATGTACCACTCGGCCCGCTCGGCCCGCGACCGGGACCGGCTGCGGCAGCAGGTGCTCGAAGCCGTGGGGTGGCGCCTGCACCGCATCTGGAGCACCGACTGGTTCCGGGACCCCCAGCGCGAAACCGAGCGCGCGGTGCAAGCCATCGAAGAAGCCCGCCGCCTCGCCGCCCAAGACGACCCCGACGAGCCGGAAGAACCCGAAGTAGTGCCGGAAACCGCTGGTATTGAGCGCGAAGAGTTGTCGGCCACCGACCAGGCTCTGACTGAACCCTACCAGGTAGCGCAGCTGCCCGCCGCCGTCGGCCACCGCGAACTGCACCAGCATAGCCTGGGCCAACTCGCCAACTGGCTCACGCAGATAGTCCGCATCGAAAGCCCCATTCACCTCGATGAAGCCACGCGCCGCCTGGCTCAGGCTAGCGGAGCCACCCAAGTGGGCGCCCGCATGCGCAAAGCCGGCCGCGACGCGGCGCTGCTAGCCGCCAACCTGCGCCACCTGCGCCAGCACGGCGACTTCCTCTGGGACCTCAGCATGCAGCAACCGCCCCTCCGCGACCGAAGCCAGCTGCCCGCCATTTCCCGCAAGCTCACCTTCGTGGCCCCCGAAGAACTGGCCCGCGCCCTGCGCACTGTTATCGAACAAAGCTTCGCTCTGCCCCGCGAAGCCGTGTTTCTGCCCACCGTCCGCCTGCTCGGCTTCAGCCGTCTGTCAGAGGAAATGCGCCAACAACTAGAGCCTGTATTGACTGGGTTGCTGGAAAGGGGAGAGGTAGCGGAAGTAAACGGCATCCTGCGCCCAGCAGTGTAGAAGTTAATCTAGCAAAGGTTATGGCGAGGTTACAAGAGATAAAAGAATGGATAGAAGCAGGAAAGCAGATTGGCAAAAGTCTTTGCTATATGCGGGAGGGTAAAGTATGCTGGCTAGTGGTTGGATTGCAAAAATGGCAAGGTGTTTACAAGCTGTATTCTTACGAAATATTGGAGGAGGATATGGCTGCTGAGAAGTTTATCTATGATAAGCTTCGCTGTTTTGAGAGTTTCGATGAGTTAGTTAAAGCAACTCAGGAAGACGCGAGAATATCTATTGAAGAATATGGCCCTCTTAAAGGACAACGCCTATTCAGCCCTAATTTTGATTGTGACTGACTCGCCATATTTGATGCTCCCACCCGGCGAAACCATCTTTTTAACCCTGCGCTTAGCTGGCTCCATCCCCGCGCAAGCCGGCCGGGAGCTGCACACTCAGCGCGTAGCCGCCCAGCAAGCCGCTGATTCTCTAGAAGCGCACCGCCGCGCTGAGAAGCAGTTTTTCGCCGGCTTTGATGCCCTCCTGGACGTCCGCACGGTAGGCCCGGCCTATCTGGAGAAGGAAAAGTTAGCCGAAATGGTAGCCGGAGAGCTGCTGATGCTGGAAGAGCAGGGGCTGCGGGTGCCTTGCTTCGTGATAGTGCCCAACCATGTGCACGTCGTGCTGCACCTGCCGGCGGGGGTAGGCCTCTCCCTGCCAAAAACCGTGGAGCTGCTGCACCAGCGTACCGCCACCCAGGCCCGGCGCCTGCTCCGCGGCCAGCTCCCTGCCGAAGCCGATTTCTGGCAAACCGGCTTTCACGAGCTACCCGGACAGGACGCCGCCGAACTAACCCGCATCAACTCCTACCTGCTGAGCCACCCGCAACGCCTGACCCTGCCGGAGCGTTTTCACGATTGGCCGTATGTGTATTTGATTGATGAAGTTATAAAGTAAAGAGTGGCAGGTAGATAAGGCCTTGCCTACAGAAACAGCACCATCGTTTCCTCATCGAAATAGCGGCCTTCCCACTTGAGGGCGTGTGGCTCGCGGCCGGTAAGTACGAAACCCTCAGTCGTGTACAGTCCGCGGGCCCGGGCGTTGGAAGCCACCACGCTAAGCTGCACCTGCTCCAACCCGGGTAGGGTGCGGGCGAAGCTTACCGCTGTGCGTAGTAATTGTCGCCCCAGGCCAGATCCAGCCGCTTCTGCCCGTACATACAGGCCCCGGATCTGGCCTTTATGACGTAGCTTTTGCAGGCTTTCCCGCTCAAAACGGATGATGCCTACCAGCGACGTATCCTTGAAAGCACCCCAGATCATGTGCTCATTACTGGGCTGATACCCGGCTAGGCGCTGCGGGCGGTTGGCGTCGTCGGTGGGGGTAACGCGGAAGCACTCCGGCTGGCGCTGCAACCCATCCTGGCGTAGGGCCTGATAAGCTGCCTCATCGGCTGGAAAGTGTAGAGGTCGGATCATACCTACTTCGCCCGGTGAATAATGGCTACGCTGACCAGAATAATCAGCATGCCCAGCAGGTGCCAGAGGTTGAACTGCTCCCCGTCGAGCAGGCCCCAGCCCAGGGCCATAATGGGCACCAGGTAGGTGTTGGAAGCGGCAAACAGGGCCGTAGAGCTTTGGATGAGCTTGTTGAACAGCACCATGGCTACGGCCGTGCTCATGGTAGCCAGCAGAGCAATATAGCCGAAGGCTTTCCAGGCACCGGGTACGGTTGCCAGCTTGTGTAAAAACTCGGTGCCCAGCAGCAGGTAGGCCAAGGCCGGACCGCCGATAAACAGCAGCAAGAGGCCCGTTACCGCCACCGAAGGAATGCCATGCAGGTGGTGCTTAATTACGTTCACACTTACGCCGTAGCCCAGCGTTGCCAGCACGATATAGAGGCCGTACCAAGCATTGCTTTCCCCCGAGGGAGTAGCGTCGCCGCCGCTGCCGCCCAGTAGCATCAGCACCACCGTGCCGGCCAGGCCCAGCCCGATGCCCAGCACCCGCAGGCCTGTCAGCTTCTGCCCGAACAGAGCCGCGCCCACTACTAGGGTAAACACGGCCGTGAGGGCATTGAGCACGCCGGCCAGGCCCGAGGCCATGCGGGTTTCGGCGTAGGCAAACAGGAAGGCCGGAACCAAGGTGCCAACTACCCCGCTTAACACCAGCCACTTGAAGCGGCTGCGCTCCACCCTGCCCAGGTGCTTAAGCGCAAACGGCAGCAACAGCAGCGCCGCCACGCTCACCCGCGTAGCCCCCAGCTCCATAGCCGAAAACACTACCAGGCCCTTCTTCATCAGGATAAAGGAGGTGCCCCAGATAGTAGCCAGCGTAATCAGCAGCACCCAGGCCGAGGCCGGCGTGCGGTGGGGTGGGGGTGCGGCTACCGGCGTGGCTTCGGGAGCAGCCGCGACGGCCGGGGCGGGGGGGAGGGTAGGCATGAGGGGGGATAAAGAACTTCAAAACGTCATTCCGAGCTGGTCGATGATTCTCGTATGCTGGCGTTATGCTTATTGCAACATCAGCACGCGAGATTCCTCGACCAGCTCGGAATGACGTTCATAAATTAGACGGTAGGTAGATAACTACCCCACCAGCACGGGCTCGGCGGCAATGATTTCGTCCATGATGGCGTGGATTTCCAGCGGGTCATTGCTTTCCACGAGGCGGGTGCGCCACTGGCGGGCACCTTCCAGACCCCGGAAATACTGGGCGTAGTGGCGGCGCATTTCAAACACGCCAGCGCGCGGTCCTTTCCACTCCAGGCTTTTCTCGAAGTGCATGCGGCAGGCCTGCACCCGTTCTTCCACGGTAGGAGGGGGTAGGAGTTGGCCGGTGGCGGCGTAGTGCTTCACTTCCCGAAAAATCCAGGGGTAGCCAATGGCGGCCCGGCCAATCATCACGCCATCCACGCCGTAGCGGTTTTTGTACTCCACAGCCTTCTGGGGCGAGTCGATGTCGCCGTTGCCGAAGATGGGAATTTTGATGCGCGGGTTATTCTTGATGCGGCCAATCAGCTCCCAGTCGGCCTCGCCCTTGTACATCTGCACGCGGGTGCGGCCGTGGACCGTGAGGGCCTCAATGCCAATATCCTGCAGGCGCTCAGCCACGTCCTCCACGTTCTTGGTCGAGTCGTCCCAGCCCAGGCGGGTTTTTACCGTCACGGGCAAGTGGGTAGCCTTCACGACGGCCGAGGTCATTTCGACCATCTTCGGAATATCGCGCAACAGTGCCGCCCCGGCGCCCCGGCAGGCCACTTGCTTCACGGGGCAGCCGTAGTTGATGTCGATGAGGTCGGGGCCGGCTTCGGTGCTGATGCGGGCGCACTCGCCCATGGTTTCCACATCGGAGCCGAAGAGCTGAATGCCGATGGGCCGCTCATAGTCGAATACGTCGAGCTTCTGCCGGCTTTTGGCGGCGGCCCGGATCAGGCCTTCCGAGGAAATAAACTCGGTGTACATCAAATCAGCCCCGCCCTGCTTGCACACGGCCCGGAACGGCGGGTCCGACACGTCCTCCATGGGTGCGAGCAGCAAAGGGAAATCGGGGAGGGCAATGTTGCGGATGTGTACCACGGCAGTCTATTCTAGTATTTTGCGCAAATTTACGACTTAGTGCTTAGTCGGAAGTGCTGGGTGCCTGGCACCTGAGCCTTGTACCCGCGGAAATAGCCACTAAGCCCTAAATCCTACGCTCTAAGCACCAAATTCCCATGAAAGGTTTCGTCTCCAGCCGGTTGCACCCCCTTGCCAACCTCGGCCTGCTTGTCGTCCTGCTGGTGGCCACCTTCAGCCTTTCCATGCTGCTGATTGCTATTACC
Source organism: Hymenobacter sp. DG01 (assembly GCF_006352025.1). Taxonomy (NCBI): domain Bacteria; kingdom Pseudomonadati; phylum Bacteroidota; class Cytophagia; order Cytophagales; family Hymenobacteraceae; genus Hymenobacter; species Hymenobacter sp. DG01. The sequence goes on along the minus strand of NZ_CP040936.1, from coordinate 3,467,305 downwards.
AGCAATCTGTTTTTTGGGGTTGGCCTCATGGAGCTAGGCAACGTAACCCAGCGGCCCGCCGACTACCCCAATGGTTGGGGCGTATCCATGCTAAGCCAGGGCCTGCTGCTGCTAGGGGCTTTCGGGGGCGCGGCGGTGGCCTTCATCGTGCTAACGGGCAACCGGATACTCGACTATGTGGCGCCTCGCCGGCCGGTCGCGGTGCAGTGGCTGCTGCTGGCCGCCGGCTTGATTGTATTGAGCCTGCCGGTGATGTCGGCCCTGATTGCCTGGAACGCCAGCTGGGACCTGCCGGAGTGGATGCTGCTAAAGGAAGAGCAGGCCAAAGCCACCCTGAAAGTCCTGACTAACTTTTCCTCGCCCTTGCGCCTGGTTATCGGGCTGCTGGTTATGGCCGTGGTGCCGGCCGTCAGTGAGGAGCTGTTTTTCCGGGGCGTGCTGCAGCGCAACCTGGTGCAGTGGGCCGGACGTCACGCCGGCATCTGGCTGGCGGCGGCTGTATTCAGTGCTGCACACTTTCAGTTTCAGGGCTTTGTGCCGCGCTTTGTGCTGGGCCTGGTGCTGGGCTACCTCTACGAGTGGAGCGGCAACATTCTGGTGCCTATGGCAGCGCATTTCGCCCAGAATGCCTTTCAGCTGGGCCTGCTTTACAATGCTCAGCATCAGTGGGCCAGCGCCGACTATGACCCCGACTCTACCGAAAGCCTGCCCTGGTACCTGGTAGTAGCCTCACTGGCTATTTGCGCTGCCATGCTCTGGCAGCTTTACCGTCAGATGCAGCAGCCCGGTCGCCACGAGCTACCCACCACGCTGCGGACCCTGGGCAGCACCGGCGTAGCCGTAAGCACCCCCGAGCCTGGAGCCCCGGCCGCTGCCCGCACCCTTAGCCATGATGGTGTGGACACAACGCGCGCCGAGTAAACCCCTGTGAGGCTTTTGCTACTACTTCCTGATTTCTCTCCCCTTAAATTCCCCGCTGGTGTCTGTTTCTCCCGCCCCTGCCTCGTCTGCCACTACTGAGCCCCCGGCCGGAAAGCCGCCCATGTCCAACTTGACTCAGCGCGTCATCTTCGGCGCCATTGGGGCCGTGCTACTGCTGGGGAGCGTGTGGTACAGCGCCTGGACATTCGCGCTGTTTTTTGGGGTAGTGCAGATGCGGATGCTCTGGGAGTTCTACCGCATGATGCGGGAGGTAGGGTACAAGCCGGCCGCGCTGCTGGGTGGTGGGCTGAGCTTAGTGTTTTTTCTGGGCGCGGCTTACCTGTGTGCGATGCCTAACTACCTCGGGGATATATTCGGGGGAGGTGCGGCGCTAAGCAGCCTTAATCCAGGCTTTATTACCCGAGAGAAAAGCCTGCTGCTTAAGCTGGGGTTTTCGTTGGTAGTGCTGCTGCCCGTTATTCTGATTCTGCGAGAAATGGCTGCGTGGCCGCGCGAAAAACAAGATTTCTCACCCTTTTCCAACGTGGGTGTAGCGCTGCTGGGACTGCTCTACGTGAGCCTGCCCATGAGCTTGCTGAACGTGCTGGCTTTCACGCCACAAGGCTACGACTACCGCCGGATTTTTGCGCTGCTGCTGCTGGTGTGGTCCTCGGATATTGGGGCTTACGCGGCTGGCAAAACCTTCGGTAAGCACAAGCTGGCGCCTAAAATCTCACCCGGCAAAACCTGGGAAGGTGCCATCGGGGGCTTCCTGCTGACCTTGGGTATGGGTTGGGCTCTGGGCTACCTGTTGCCGGAACTCTCCCTGACCTACCGCCTGGTAGTAGCCGGCGTGGTAGCCGTATTCGGCCCCCTCGGCGACCTGGCCGAATCCATGCTCAAGCGCAGCGTCGATGTGAAAGACTCGGGCCGCATCATGCCCGGCCACGGCGGCCTGCTCGACCGGTTCGATGCTTTCCTGTTCATTTTACCCGTGCTGGCGCTTTTACAGCTTCTGCTGGGGTAGGCACACCGCCGCAGCAAGCGGCCCCAGGTGGTAAAATTCTCTAAAAAGTAAAAGCCAGCTAGCCTCTTGGGAGGTTAGCTGGCTTTTTTAATGTTAAGAAAATAAAGCAGGGTTTTAGCAAGGCTCGTAGCTATTCAGGCCGGATGCTATAAACCTTGCAACCGGCGGCCCGCTCTTATTAAGAAGATAAGCAGAAGGTTAGTTGGGCCTGTGCCGTACCCCAAGCGGCCTTCCCCGCGTATGGCATAAACCTACTACCTTTGACCACCCAATTTTTGTGCGCGGCTGCAGCTCCCACCGCTTTAGTCGCTAGGTAAATATTCTCACCCACCCAACCCCTTACCCGTATGGCTGCCACCACGGTGTACAAAGAGCCGGCACCCCGCGTTGATGCCGAAAACCCCCTGGAATCCATGATGTCGCGTTTCAACGTGGCCACGGAAATCCTCGGGCTTGATGACGAAACCTACAACGTTCTGAAAGCGCCTGATAAGCAGGTTATCGTGCACATCCCCGTGACGATGGACAACGGCAAAGTGCGCGTGTTTGAAGGCTACCGGGTTGTGCACAACACCATCCTGGGCCCCAGCAAGGGCGGCATCCGCTACGATAAAAACGTGCACCTCGATGAGGTGAAGGCCCTGGCCGCCTGGATGACCTGGAAGTGCGCCGTGGTAGATATTCCTTACGGTGGCGCTAAGGGTGGCATCATCTGCGACCCGACCACCATGAGCGCCGGCGAAATCGAGCGTCTGACCCGTGGCTACACCCTGGCCATGAAGGACGTGTTCGGCCCCGACCGCGATATTCCGGCTCCTGACATGGGCACCGGCCCCCGCGAAATGGCCTGGCTGATGGACGAGTTCAGCAAAACGGTGGGTGCTACCTCGCCGGCCGTAGTAACCGGTAAGCCCCTGGTAATGGGTGGTTCGCTGGGCCGCACCGAGGCCACTGGCCGCGGTGTGATGGTATCGGCGCTGGCTGCCATGAAAAAGCTGGGCATGGACCCCGCTCAAACGTCGGCGGTGGTGCAGGGCTTCGGCAACGTGGGCTCCTGGGCGGCCAAGCTGCTCTGCGAGAAGGGCGTGAAAATCAAAGGTGTTTCCGACGTGAGCGGTGCTTACTGGAATGAAGCCGGCATCAACATCGACGAAGCCGTAGCGTATAAGAACGCCCATAAAGGTCGTCTTGATGGCTACACTGGCGCTACGCTGATGGAAAACGCCGACGACCTGCTGCTGGCCGACGTGGACCTGCTGGTACCCGCCGCCGTGGAAGACGTCATCACCGAGCACAACGCCCACGCCATCAAGGCCAAGCTGATTGTGGAAGGCGCCAACGGCCCGACTTCGGCCTCGGCTGACTCCATTATCAACGAGAAAGGCATTATGGTGGTGCCGGATATCCTGGCCAACTCGGGTGGGGTTACGGTATCGTACTTCGAGTGGGTGCAGAACCGCCAGGGCTTCAAGTGGAGCGAAGACATGGTGACTGAGCGCGCTGACCGCATCATGACCGAGGCTTTCGAGAAGGTGTACGCTACCTCCCAGAAGTACAACATCCCGATGCGCATTGCCGCCTACGTGGTAGCCATTGATAAAGTAGCCCAGACCTACAAGTTCCGCGGCGGCTTCTAGTATCACAGGTTCCCGCTGACTGCACTGGTTTCTCTGGCAGAAATTAGTGGAATGAGCGGGCGTGGGGAGGGGCTGATTCCCTTCTGCCAACTCCTCATTATATTTGCTTTTGATAGCCCGGGCCGGTGGCTCGGGCTATCTTTGTGTAGTTTAGCTGGTGGCAGGCCGGTTTTGACAGCGGGCAGCCAGTTTATTTTTTTAGAAAGAGCGTCTGAATCAGCGAACCGGAGGACAGCGTAAGCTAAATCAACGTAATCAGCGCAAATCAGCGATTCATGAAGATCCACAAAGAAGGACGACGTATTCTGTTCTTTACCCTGCTGGCCCTGCTGGCCGTGAACCTGCTGCTGTTCCGCTACAACGCCGAAAACGACGGGTTCAACAAGGTATTTGCCGTTATTTCAGTTATCGTCTTCCTGACGCTGCTGCAGTTTTTCCGGAGCCCGGCCCGCCGCCTCTTCACCCACGAGGACCTGGTTATTGCCCCGGCCGACGGGAAGGTGGTGGTGATTGAGAATGTGCACGAGCCCGAGTACTTCGACGATGAGCGCAAGCAGATCAGCATCTTCATGTCGCCGATTAACGTGCACATCACCCGCAACCCTATTTCGGGCATCGTGCGCTACTTCAAGTACCACCCCGGCAACTACCTGGTAGCCTGGCACCCCAAAAGCAGCACCAAAAACGAGCGTACCACGGTGGTAGTGGAGTCGGAAGCTGGTCCGTTTGTGCTGTTTCGCCAGATTGCCGGCGCCATGGCCCGCCGCATTGTATGGTATGTAAATGAGGGCGACGAAGTAAGCCAGGGCGAGGAGTTCGGCTTCATTAAGTTCGGCTCCCGCGTGGATATTTTCGTGCCCCTGGATACAGAGGTGAAAGTGCAGATTGGCGAGAAGGTAAAAGGCGGTCAGACCGTTATTGCCCAGCTCAAGACCGATGCTCCTTCTATCTTCTAGCATTCACTACCCCTGAAAAGCCAGTGAGGCCCCGCTACCGGTAGCGGGGCCTCACTGGCTTTTCAGGGGTAGCAGTTCGGGTTAGTTAGCCAAGGCGGCGGGCGCTTCAGTGCTTACGGCCTGTTGCGCTTCCAAAGTGGGCAGCAGGTAATGCAGCAGGGTGGTGCCGTCGGGCCAGGTCTGGGTTTTCTGCAAATCCAGTGAACGGGGCTGGGGTTGCTCCCGCCACAGCGGAATGCCCGAGCCCAGCAGCTGCGGCACAATAAACAGCATCAGCTCGTCAATCAGGCCGGCGGCCAGCAGCGGGGCGGCCAGGGTGCTACCCCCAATCAGCCAGATGGTATCACCGGCCTCGCGCTTCAGCTGCGCCACAAACCGCGTAGGGTCTTCGGTAATGAAATGCACCGAGGGGTGGGCCGGCTCGGCGGGCGGGCGGTGCGTGAACACGTAGTTGGTGAGGGTCGGGTAGGGCCACTCGCCAAACGTCAGGACCTGCTCATAGGTAGCGCGGCCGAGCAGGGTAGCGTCGGCCGTGGCCAGGAAGTTGGCATAACCATAGTCTTCGCCCGGGGGCGGAGTAGGCAGCCATTCAACGGAGCCATCGGGCGAGGCGATGTAGCCATCGAGGCTAGTCGCAATGTATAAAACTACTTTACGCATGGGTGGGGTGGAGTGGGTTCGGGTTGTGCGTAGTAAGTTAAGCGCTCAGGGCTTCTGATGCACCACAAGCCAAGACTTTATGCCCTGCTTCCTACCCCCTTTCCCGTGCTAAAACCACCCGGCTACCAGCGGCATGAGCTGCTCCAGGGCTTGCTGGTCGTCGTGGTCGAAATCATTCAACTGGTCGCTGTCCACGTCCAGCACGGCTACCACCTGCCCGTTCTTGAGCACCGGCACTACTATTTCCGACTTGGAATCGGAGCTGCAGGCAATATGACCAGGAAACTGCTCCACGTCGGGCACCAGCACCGTGGCGGCCCGCTCCCAGCTGGCCCCACAAACGCCCTTGCCGCGCCGGATGCGGGTGCAGGCAATAGGTCCCTGGAACGGACCCAGCACCAGTTCGTCGTCTTTCACCAGGTAGAAGCCCACCCAAAAAAAGCCGAACGCCTGTCGTAGCGCGGCCGCCGTGTTGGCGAGGTTGGCTGTCAGGTCCGGCTCGCCGGTGGTTAGGGCCTCAATCTGGGGTAGGAGCTGGCGGTATTGCTCGGCTTTTGTAAGGGTAGTATCGAGGTGAAGTTCTTCGGACATGAGGTGATGGGGTAAAGGAGGGTTCGATTGGTAAAGGTAAACCCCTTACGCCTTTCGTGTCCTCATCACCACATCACCACATCACCCCCTCACTTCTTATATATAAACACCTCGTCCGGGCCAAGGCGGAACTGCTCGTGCAGGCCGGTGAGGCCGATATGGGGGGCCGCCACGCCGCCACCAAGGCGCCGGGCGCTGCGAATAACGCGGGCCTCGTCCCATAGTCCATCTTTCAGGAGGGAGTTGAGTACCGTAGGGCCACCTTCTACCAGCACGGACTGTACCTGCTGCTGGTGCAGGCTCTGCAGAATCTGCGGAAACAGATCCTCGGCCTGAGACAGGGTCGTGAACGTGAGGTGGTCCTTGGAAGCCCGCTGCCGATAGGTATATACAATGGTGGGCTGGCTGCCGTCGAAGAGGTGATGGGTAGGCGGCAGGCTCAGGTTTTTGTCGATGACGAGGCGGACGGGGCTGGGGCCGGGCCACTCGCGCACGTTCAGGCGGGGGTTATCGTGCAGGGCCGTGCGGGTGCCCACCAGAATGGCGTGCTCCTCGGAGCGCCACTGGTGCACGGCCACCCGGGCCAGCTCGCCGCTGATGGCCACCGGCTGGAAGTACGGCCCGGCTAAGTAGCCGTCGGCGGTTTCGGCCCATTTCAGCACCACGTAGGGCCGCTGCTGTTCCTGGAAGGTGAAAAACCGCCGGTTCAGCCAGCGCCCTTCGGCTTCCAGCAGCCCTGTTTCTACCTTAATGCCGGCTTCACGCAGCCGGGCAATACCGCGGCCCGCCACCAGCGGGTTCGGGTCGAGGCTGCATATGACGACCTCCGCTACCTGCTTCTCAATGAGCAAGTCGGCGCAGGGCGGCGTTTTGCCGAAGTGGGAGCAAGGCTCCAACGTCACGTACACACGGCTTTGGGGTAGCAGGTGCGGCTCCGTTACCGCGGCTACGGCATTCACCTCCGCGTGCGGCCCGCCGTACCGCTGGTGCCACCCTTCCCCCAGAATGCGCCCATTGTGCGTGATGACGCACCCGACCAGGGGGTTAGGCCGGGTGTGGCCTGCCCCCAGTCGGGCCAGGTCCAGGGCCCGGTGCATCATCAGTTGGTCGAAATCGGAAAAAGAAGAAGTGGAAGTAGCAAGCATGGGCGGGTGGGTAGGGGTAGGGCGGAAGCAGGGTGAAGATACAGTTCCCCGCGAAACCACCCCGCCGCCCCGCTCTATCTGTCGTACTTTTGCCCTATGCCCACGCCCACGCTTCGCCAGCTTACTGCCCACCTCGCGGCGGAGCTGGCTACCCTCTACCCGGCTCCCGAAGCCGAAGCCATTGCCGGCCAGGTGCTAGAGCATCTGCTGCAGCTCACGCCCTTGCAGCGGCGCATGCAGGCCGCAGAGCCCGTGCCCACCGATGTGCTGGCGGCCCTGGAGCCCCTGCAGGCCCGGCTGCTTCGCCACGAGCCGCTGCAGTACGTGCTTGGCCAGGCCCACTTTGCCGGCCTGGAGCTGGAAGTAACGCCCGCCACCCTTATCCCGCGGCCCGAAACCGAGGAGCTGGTGGCCCTGATTGCAGAAGAGCAGCGCCACCGCTCCGGCTTGCGGGTGCTGGATGTGGGCACAGGCTCGGGCTGTATTCCGCTGGCCCTGGCCCAGCAGCTGGCCTCCCCGCACCTGACGGCCGTGGATATTTCGGCCGAAGCCCTGTCCGTAGCCCGGCGCAATGCCGCTACCTATGGGGTTACGGTTGATTTTCAGCAGGTAGATATTCTGCAGGAAGAGCCCCGGCTGCAGGCGCCGTTGCAGATACTGGTTAGTAACCCGCCCTACGTGCTGGAGCAGGAGCGCCCCCTGATGCGCCCCAACGTGCTCGACTACGAGCCGGCTACCGCCCTGTTCGTACCCAACCACAACCCGCTGCTTTTCTACCGCCGCATTGCCGGGCTGGGTTGCCGTTTATTGGAGTCGGGAGGCACGGTGTACTTTGAAATCAATGAGCAGTTTGCGGCTGAAACCCTTGCCATGCTGCAAGGTCTGGGCTACCAGGCCCCCGAAGCCCAACTGGATTTGTTTGGCAAGGCCCGGCTGGTGCGCGCTACCTGGCCGGGGTAGGCTGGGCCCAGCACTACACCGCGCCGCGGTAAGCAACCGGCCGGTAGTCAGGCGGAAGTGTCGCAATAAATTCTCAACACACTTCCAAAACCCCTACCTTTGCCGGCTGAAATTCTGCTCACCATCTCCCTTCGGCATGCCCGACGCTTCCGGTTATTATGCGCATCCCACAGCCGTCCTGGACGAGGGCTGCCGCATTGGGGCCGGGTGCCGCATCTGGCACTTTTGCCACGTAAGCGCCGGTGCTGAGCTGGGCCCGGGCTGCTCATTGGGCCAGAATGTGTTTGTGGCGGAGGGTGTAACGCTGGGGCGCAACGTGAAAGTCCAGAACAACGTGAGCCTGTACAGCGGCGTGACCTGCGCCGATGACGTGTTTATTGGTCCTTCGGCTGTGTTTACCAACGTACTGAATCCCCGCGCCGCCGTACCGCGGCGTGGCGACGGGCACTACCTTCCCACCCGCCTGGCCCAAGGCGTCAGTATTGGGGCCAACAGTACCATTGTCTGCGGGGTCAGCCTTGGGGAGTATGCCCTTGTAGGGGCAGGCTCCGTGGTAACGCGCGACGTAGCGCCGTACGCTCTGGTGTACGGCAATCCGGCCCGCCATCGGGGCTGGCTGAGTACCTACGGCCACCCCCTACGCTTCGGGGAGGATGGCCGCGCCACCTGTCCCGAAAGCCAAGAGCAATATCAGCTAACCGACGGCTTGGTTTCGCGTATCAGCCCCGGTTAGGCAGCCACGCCGTTCCCGGTCCGCGCCTCCCACTCATTTTCAAGTCTTCAAGTTTCTAAATTCCGCTATCGTGTACGAGCAACTTCTCCAGAAACAGGCCAAGCTGGCCGTCATTGGCCTCGGCTACGTAGGTCTGCCCATCGCCCTCGAATTCGCCCGCAAAATCCAGGTTATCGGCTTTGATATCAATGCCAAGCGCGTGGATATGATGCGTAACAACATTGATCCGAGTGGAGAGCTGGAGGCCAAGGACTTTGAGGGCTGCGATATTGAGTTTACCGACTCGCTGGAAGTGCTGCGCCAGGCTACCTTCTACATTGTGGCCGTGCCCACGCCCATTGATGAGCACGCTCAGCCTGACCTGAAACCGCTGCTGGGCGCCTCTTCGTCAGTGGGCAAGGTGCTGAAGAAGGGCGACTATGTGGTATTTGAAAGCACCGTGTACCCGGGCTGCACCGAGGAGGACTGCATTCCGGTACTGGAAAAGCAGTCAGGGCTGAGCTTCGCCAAAGGCGACTTCAAGGTGGGTTACTCGCCCGAGCGCATTAACCCCGGCGACAAGGAGCACACTCTTTCCAGCATTGTGAAGGTAGTAGCCGGCTGCGACGCGGAGTCTTTGGAGGAAATTGCCCGCACCTACGAGTTGGTAGTGCAGGCCGGCGTGCACCGCGCCAGCAGCATTAAGGTAGCGGAAGCCGCTAAAATCATCGAAAATACCCAGCGCGACGTGAATATTGCGTTGATGAACGAGCTGTCGATGATTTTTGACCGCATGCACATCAACACCTATGAGGTGCTGGAAGCGGCCGGCACCAAGTGGAACTTCCTGAAATTCTCGCCCGGTCTGGTGGGCGGGCACTGCATTGGCGTTGACCCTTACTACCTCACCTACAAGGCTAAAGAGCTGGGCTACGATGCCAAGGTGATTCTGTCGGGCCGCACCACCAACGATAATATGGGCGCCTACATCGCCCGTAAAACGGTGCAGACCATGATCAAGCAGGGCAAGGATATTTCCAAGAGCCGGGTGCTGGTAATGGGTGCTACCTTCAAGGAAAACGTAGAAGACATTCGCAACTCCAAAGTGGCCGATGTCATCAACGAGCTGAAAAACTTCTCGGTAAACGTGGACATCGTGGACCCCCACGCCGATTCGGAGGAACTATACCACGAATACGGTTTCCGCCTGATTCCGGAAGACCAGATCCGCACCGATTATGACGGGGTAGTGGTAGCAGTAAGCCACCTGCCCTACGCGGCCCTTGAGGAGTCTTACTTCAAAGGCATTACCAACCAGCCGGCGGTGCTAGTGGATATTAAAGGTCTGTTCCGCGGTAAAATCAAAGACCTGGCATACTGGAGCCTGTAACGGTGATATGGTAAGATGGTGAGTTTGCCCGTAGTAACGGCACAAGCGACACTTCAACTCACCATCTCACCATCTTACCATCTCATTAACTGATATGGACAGAACCAAAATCCTCGTTACGGGTGGAGCCGGCTACATCGGCTCGCACGCAGTAGTAGAGTTGTATGAGGCCGGCTTTCAGCCCGTTATCATTGACAACTTCAGCAACTCCCAGGAGTCGGCCTTGCGGGGCTTAGAGGAAATCCTGGGTGTAAAAGTGCCTTTCCATGGCATCGACTGCAACGACATTGAAGCCATGCGGGCCGTGTTTGCCGAAGAAGGCAGTCTGCGGGGCGTCATTCACTTTGCGGCCTACAAGGCGGTCGGCGAATCGGTGCAGAAGCCTCTGGAGTACTACCAGAACAACGTAGGCTCTCTGCTAACCTTGTTGCAGGTGATGCGCGAGTTTGGCGTGGAGTCTTTGGTGTTTTCCTCGTCCTGCACCGTGTATGGCGTGCCCGATGCGCTGCCCGTAACCGAGCAGACGCCTACTAAAAAGGCCAACTCGCCCTACGGTGCTACCAAGCAGATGTGCGAAGACATTTTGCGAGACGTGGCCGCTGCTCCCGGCGCCAGCCTGCGCACTATTCTGCTGCGCTACTTTAATCCGATTGGAGCGCACCCATCGGCCAAAATCGGTGAGCTACCCCTCGGCGTACCCCAGAACCTGATTCCGTATGTAACCCAAACAGCGGCCGGCATCCGGGAAAAGCTCACTATTTACGGCAACACCTACGATACGCCCGACGGAACCAACATCCGCGACTATGTGCACGTGGTGGACCTGGCAAAAGCTCACGTAGTGGCCGTGCAGCGCCTGCTTGATGCTCAGGCCGAACGGGTAGAAACTTTTAACGTGGGTACCGGCCGGGGCAACTCGGTGCTGGAGGTAGTGCAGGCATTTGAACGGGCTACCGGCCAGCAGCTGAACTACGTCATCGGCCCGCCCCGCCCCGGCGACGTGCCCGCCATCTATGCCGACGTAACCAAATCAACCCAAGAGCTGGGCTTCCAGACTACCTCCACCCTGGAGGAAGCTCTGAGCAGCGCCTGGAAGTGGCAACAGGCACTGAGCAAGTAGCTTAGTAACTGAGCACCTGCGTAGCCTGCTCCCATTGCCTGCTTGAACAGGCCGGATTGTTTACTCAGTTGCTTGGTGGTTCTTCGCTCTGCCTACCCAGTTACTCCATTACTCAGTTACTCCTGAAAGAATGAAAATCATTATCACCGGCGGGGCCGGCTTCATTGGGTCGCACGTGGTGCGCCTGTTCGTGACCAAGTATCCGGAATATCAGATTCTGAACCTGGATGCCCTGACCTACGCCGGCAACCTCGAAAACCTGCGCGACATTGAATCGGCCCCCAACTACCGGTTGGTAAAAGGCGATATTACCGATCAGGCCTTCGTAGATCAGCTGTTTGCTACCGAGGAGCCCGATGCCGTGATTCACCTGGCCGCTGAGTCGCACGTGGACCGCAGCATCACTGACCCACTGGCCTTCGTGAAAACGAACGTGCTGGGTACGGTGCACCTGCTCAACGCGGCCAAAAATCTCTGGAAGCCCCTGGGCTACGAGGGCAAAACCTTCTACCACGTGAGTACCGATGAGGTGTACGGCTCGCTGGAAATGGGTCCGGAGATGTTCACCGAGGAAACTCCCTATGACCCCCGTTCGCCGTACTCGGCCTCTAAGGCCTCGTCGGACCACTTCGTGCGGGCCTGGCATCACACCTACCACATGCCCGTGAAGCTGAGCAACTGCTCTAACAACTACGGGCCCAACCACTTCCCCGAAAAGCTGATTCCGCTGGCCATTCACCGCATCCGCACCAACCAGCCGGTGCCGGTGTACGGCAAGGGCGAGAACGTGCGCGACTGGCTGTTCGTGAAAGACCACGCCACGGCTATTGACGCGGTTTTCCATAAGGGCAAAGTAGGCGAGACCTACAACATTGGCGGCGTGAACGAGTGGAAAAACCTCGACCTGATTCACCTGCTCTGCGACACGCTGGACGAGAAAACGGGCAAGGAAAAAGGCACTTCGCGCCAGCTCATCACCTTCGTGACGGACCGAGCCGGCCACGACCTGCGCTATGCCATCGATTCCAGCAAAATCATGAACGAGCTGGGCTGGAAGCCATCCGTAACGTTCGAACAAGGGTTGTCCCAGACTGTGGATTGGTACTTGGAAAACCAGGAGTGGCTCGACCACGTGACCAGCGGCGCCTACCAGGAATACTACCAGAAGCAGTACAACCGGTAGATTGATTAAAGATTAAAAATGGAGAATTGAAAATTGCGCTGACGCCTACATAAGGTGCTCTGCGCAGTTCAAACAGCCAATTTTTAATTTTTAATTCTCAGTTTTTAATTGACATATGTACGAAACTCCTTTTCACGACCAGCCACTCGATAACCTGGCTTTCCTGGTGACGGGCGGAGCCGGTTTTATCGGCTCAAATCTGGTTGAATATCTGCTCAAGTACGGCGCTAAGGAAGTGCGTGTGCTGGACAACTACTCCAACGGCTTCCGCAAAAACGTGGCGCTGTTTGAGGGTAATCCGGCTCTGCGCGTGATTGAAGGCGACATCCGGGACCGGCAAACCTGCCTCGATGCCTGCCAGGGCATTGATGTGGTGCTGCACCAGGCTGCGCTCGGCTCAGTACCCCGCTCCATCAACGACCCCATCACGAGCAACGACGTGAATGTAGGAGGCTTCGTGAACATGCTGGTAGGTGCTAAGGAAGCCGGCGTGAAGCGCTTTGTGTACGCGGCCTCATCCTCTACCTACGGCGACCATAAGGCCCTACCCAAAATAGAGGACCGAATCGGTAAGCCCCTTTCGCCCTACGCCGTAACCAAGTACGCCAACGAGCTCTACGCCGATGTGTTTGGCAAAACCTATGGGATGGAAATCATCGGGCTGCGCTACTTCAACATCTTCGGGCCCCGCCAAGACCCGAACGGCGCCTACGCGGCCGTAATTCCGCTCTTTATTGATGCCGTGCTGGAAGGCAAGCGCCCGCGCATGAACGGCGACGGAGGCCAGACCCGCGACTTTACCTTCGTGGAGAACTGCGTGCAGGCTAACATCCGGGCGGCGCTGGTGCAAAACCCCGAGGCGGTAAACCAAGTGTACAACATCGCCGTGGCCGACCGCACTTCCCTCAACGACCTGTTCAATATCCTAAAGGAAGAAGCCGGCTCCGACATCACCCCCGAGTATGGCCCCGACCGCCCCGGCGACATCCGTGACTCCCTGGCCGACATCAGCAAAGCCCAGAACCTGCTGGGCTACAACCCCCAGATCCGCATCCGGGAAGGCCTGCAGAAAACGCTGGCCTGGTTTAAAGCCAACCAAGAGTTTATTGCGGAGCGCAACTAAGGTGCAGTTCTCTACGACCTCAAGCTTCTAAGCTACCAACTACCCTCCTTATGAAAGGTATCATCCTCGCCGGCGGTTCCGGCACGCGGCTGCACCCGCTCACGCTGGCGGTTTCCAAGCAGCTCATGCCCGTCTATGACAAGCCGATGATTTACTATCCCTTGTCGATTCTGATGATGGCTGGTATCAAGGACATCCTCATTATCACGACGCCCCACGACCAGGCGCAGTTTCAGAAGCTGCTCGGCGACGGTAAAAGCCTGGGCTGCAACTTCCAGTACACCATTCAGGAAGTACCCAACGGCCTGGCGCAGGCCTTCGTGCTGGGCGCCGACTTCATCGGCGACGACAAGGTGGCCCTCGTGCTTGGCGACAACATCTTCCACGGCGAAGGCATGGAGGAACTGCTCAAAGCCAATAACAACCCCGACGGCGGCGTGGTGTACGCCTACCACGTGCACGACCCGGAGCGCTACGGCGTGGTGGAATTTGATGCCAACAATAAGGCCCTCAGCATTGAGGAAAAGCCCAAGCAGCCCAAGAGCAACTACGCGGTGCCCGGTCTCTACTTCTATGATAATGAAGTAGTGGAAATTGCCCGCAACCTGCAGCCCTCGGCCCGCGGTGAGTATGAAATTACCGACGTCAACCAGGAGTATCTGCGCCGGGGTAAGCTGAAAGTAGGCATCTTGGGCCGTGGTACCGCCTGGCTGGATACTGGCACCTTTGAGAGCCTTATGCAGGCCGGCGAGTTTGTGCGGGTAATCGAGCAGCGCCAGGGCCTGAAGGTGGGTTCCATTGAGGAAATTGCCTACCGTCAGGGCTTTATCGATGCTGACCAGCTGCGCAAGATTGCTGAGCCCCTGCGCAAGAGCGGCTACGGCGACTACCTCCTGCACCTGCCCGAACAGTTGGTGGTAAAGGGCTAACAGGCCGGTCAACAACCAATAACGAAATCAGCCCGCCCTTCCTCTCTGGAAGGGCGGGCTGATTTCATTTCTCGACGGCTCAAGTACCCGATGTGCCCCTGTTAAGGTTAGGGCAGTGGGCGGGGGTAGGGCGCGATTTAGGACTAATGGCTGGGGTAACTAAAACACGAAGCCGGCCAGCAACGCCACTAATACAATCAAATAGGACGGAACCCGCTCCCAGAGCAGCAGCAGAAACGTGACGGCAATGAGTATCAGGTTCACGGGCGTATCGGGCAGGGGGTGGTAGAGCAGGAAGGTTGCGGCGCACACCAGCCCCGCCGATACGGCATTGATGCCTTCCAACGACGCCTTAATAACCCGGTAGCGTTTCAGCTGGTCCCAGAACCGAATTAGAAAAAAGATAAGCAGGGTGCCGGGCATGAAAATGCCCACGGCTCCAACCAGTGCCCCCAGCAGTTGCCCATCGAACCCGCTACCCTCCCGGCGCATGGCCAAGGCCCCGATGTAGGAAGCAAACGAGAAGTTGGGACCCGGTAAGGCCTGCACCATGCCCAGGCCCGAGAGAAACTCTTCGGGGGTTAGGTAGTGCTTAAACTCTACAAACTCGGTGTAAAATAGTGGGGCCAGCACCTGCCCGCCCCCGAACACGAGGCTGCCGTTGCGGTAGAAGTTCTCGAACAGGCGCACGGGCAGCAGCTGGGTGTACTGGCCCAGCACGGCGGCCCCAATAAACACGCCCAGCCAGAGCACAAAATTCGACCACTCAATCCGCAGCGGCACCTTGGGCTCCTGGGGCAGCTTGCGGTAGCGGAAGGTGGTAACCAGGCCTCCGAGCAGCAATAACAGGGGCATCAGCCAGGGCACCTGAAACTGGTACACCAACATGGCCGCCAGCACCATAAGAGCCACAGAGGTCTTGGTATGAATTACTTTTTCGGCAATCTTATACGCCGAGTAGGCTACAAAGCCAATGGCCACGGGCTGCACGTATTGCACCAGCCGAGCTACCTGTGCCTTATCGAGGTAGCTGATGGTCAGGCCGGCCCCGGTCATCAGGCACACGGCGGGCAGCATCCAGACCAGCAGCGTCAGATAAGCCAGATTAGGGCCACCCAAACGGAAGCCAATGGCCGTAATGGTTTGGGTGGAGGTTGGCCCCGGCAAAATCTGGCAGAGGGCCGTAAGCTCCAGCAGCTCGGCAGCCGTGAGGTAGCGGCGCTTATCTACCAGCAGGCGCAGCATCATGGCCATGTGGGCCTGCGGCCCGCCAAAGGCAGATAGTCCCAGGGCGGCTACGTCCTTAAGGAAAATAATATTGCGTACCCGTTTCACCCGTTCCGAGCGGCGGGGCGGCGGGGCCAGCTGGATGTCTTCGTGCGGAACCAAAGTAAAAGCGCAGAAACAGAAGGGTGTCAGGCAAGATACACGTTGCCGCCGGATGTAGCGCCGGTTCCAGCCTCCCGCTCCTGCTACGGTTGGGTACGCCAGGTGTGTAAGGCAGCCAACTCAAGCCCGCGCTATACAACAACGGCCCGCCTCCGAGGTAGGAGGCGGGCCGTTGGCATCTTTGCTCAGGAAAAAGCTATTACTTCTTTTTCAGGCCCAGCTCAATGAGGCGCTCGTTCAAGAACTCGCCGGCCGTAATATCGGCTTCCTTCTTGGGGTTGTCGGCAGTCACGCAGCTTTCCAGAGCAGCCAGGCTCATTTCGGAGCGCGGGTGCATAAAGAACGGAATGCTGTAGCGCGAGGAGTTCATTTTCTCGCGGGGGGGGTTCACTACGCGGTGAATCGTGCTTTTGAGTACCCCGTTGGTCAGCCGCTGAAGCATGTCGCCCACGTTTACCACAATCTGGTCGGGCAGGGCCGTAATTGGAATCCACTTACCATCGCGGCGCAGCACCTGCAGGCCATCGGCCGAGGCACCCATCAGCAGGGTAATCAGGTTGATGTCGCCGTGCTCGGCGGCGCGCACAGCATCAGCCGGCACCTCATCGGGGTTTTCGATGGGGTAGTAGTGAATGGGACGCAGGATGCTGTTGCCGTTGCGCACCTTGTCGTCGAAGTAGTTTTCGGGCAGCTGCAGGTACAGGGCAATGGCGCGCAGCACGTCCTTACCGGCCGACTCCAGCGTTTTGTAAGTGGTCAGCGACGTATCGGCGAAGCTGCCTACCTCCTGGGGCCAGATGTTGTCAGGATACTCCGACTTGATGGGGTCATTGGCATCGTCAACTTCCTGGCCTACGTGGTAGAACTCCTTCAGGTCGCCGGTGTTGCGGCCTTTGGCGTGTTCCTTGCCTTTGCTCACGTAGCCTCGCTGGCCCGCCAGCTCTGGCTTTTCGTACTGGCGCTTTACGTCGTCGGGCAGGGAGAAGAAGGCCTTTACATCCGTGTAAAGCTTCTCGGTCTGCTCTTCCGTCAGGCCGTGGTTTTTGAGGGCAATAAAGCCGATGTTCTGATAGGCTTCGCCGAGTTGTTGTACGAAGCGGGCTTTGCGCTCAGGGTCGCCGGAGCGAAAGTCAGCCAAATCGAGGGAGGGGATTTCCTCCAGCAGCTTTTCTTCCATTGTGAAGAGAAATTGTACTTGTGGGGGGAGTGGGTACGCGGGGCGCAAGGTACTTAAAAAAATGACCGTTGCGTTCAGGCTCCAAACCCCGTTCGGTAGCGCCGGGTTTCGGCCGGCGGCGTTTCTTGTCGGCAGGAACTGTACTTTAGCGGATCAAAAAGCAGGAGGCTTGGTTCGAATCAGGCCGGTAGTGCAGGCTTTTTTAACTTCACCTTACGGAAAAGAGCCGCTAGGTAGGCGGCACTTTTAGCGCGGCTTTCGCCGGGCACCGAAACTTCCGATCGGTTCAGGACGTCTTCAGGGTTCTGGATTATCGTTTGTCCGTAGGTGTTCTCCCGAAAGCTTTTGTTTTGGCCTTGATTGTATGAACGTTACAAAAATACTGTTGTCGCTGGGGTTGGTGGTAGGGATGAACTCGCTGGCAAAAGCACAACACGCGGTGTGGGCGTCTAAAATCGTGGCGGTGTCGTCGCAGAAAGCCGAGGGCAAGGAGCCGTTCTCGCCCGAGAAGGTGCTGGGCGAACCCAATGCTACCCCCCTGGGCCAAGCCAGCAATGAGGCCTGGATTCCGAAAAAGGAAGGCAGCAACGAGTTTATTGAGGTGCGGTTCGGGAAATCTTTGGTCGCCAAGCAGGTGACGGTGGTTGAAAACTTCAACCCCGGCTCGGTCAGCAAAATTGAATTGGTGGATACACGCGGGGCCAAGCACCAAGTATATACCAACGACAGCCCCGGCCCGATTCCGGAGCAGTTTCGCTCCCTGCAGGTAACGTTTTCGCCGGGTACCTACCGTACCATTGGCGTCATCGTCACGATGAATACCAAGGCCGTGAATGGCGTAAACCAGATTGACGCCATCGGCATTGCCGACGTGGCCGAATCCATGGTGAAAAAGGAATTTCGCAACGAGCAGCCCAGCGTGAGCTTCGACTCGGCCATGGTAAACCTGGGGCCCAACGTCAATTCTAAGTACGTTGATACCCACCCGGTTATATCGCCCGATGGCCGCACCCTGTTTTTCGCCCGCCAGGAAAGCCCCCAGAACGTAGGCGGCGCCAAAGACGTGCAGGACGTGTGGTACAGCACCCTGTCCAACCCGCAGAAGAAAACCTGGAATCAGGCCAAAAACATCGGCAGCCCCATCAACACGCCCGGCCCCAACGGTCTGGCCTCGGTATCGTCGGATGGCAATACGGCCGTACTGATTAACGTGTATAACCCCGATGGCTCCCTCGACCCCAAGGGCCTGAGCATGGCCCGGCGCACCAAAACGGGGTGGAGCCAGCCGGTGAAGATTGAAATCGAGGATTTCTACAACAACGATGAGGAAAACGTGGACTACTACCTCGCTACCTCGGGCAAAGTGCTGCTCATGGCCGTGGACCGCCGCGACGGGCAGGGCGAGCAGGATATCTTCGTGAGCCTTCTGAAAGCCGATGGCAAAACGTGGAGCAAACCGAAAAACCTGGGCGCCAACATCAATACCAAGAAGCCGGAGTTTGCGCCCTTCCTGGCCGCCGATGGCAAGACCCTGTACTTCGCCTCCGAAGGGCATGGGGGCTACGGCAAGAGCGACGTGTTCTACTCCAAGCGCCTCGACGACACCTGGACCAACTGGACCAAGCCCCGTAACCTGGGCGCCAGCGTCAACTCCCCCGATTTTGACGCCTACTATACCGTGTCGGCGGCGGGTGAGGATGCTTACCTGGTGTCGGCGCGCAACGGCATAGGAGGCTCCAAGGACATTTTCCGTATTAGCCTGACGCCAACTTTCCGGCCGGAAGTAGTGACGCTGGTGCGTGGCAAGGTGCTGGATGCCGCTTCCAAGAAGCCCGTGGCCGCTACCATTCGCTACGAAAACCTGCTGACCGGCGAGGAAATCGGGGTGGCCGAAACCAGCCCTCTGGATGGCTCCTACACCATTGTGTTGCCCTCGGGTGCCCACTACGGCTACCGGGCCGAAGCCAAAGACTACCTGGCCGAATCGGATAACCTAGACGTGACGGACCGCCAGAAGTACTCAGAGGTAAACCAGGATTTGTACCTGGTGCCCTTCGCCGTGGGCCAGACCATCAAGCTCAATAACATCTTCTTTGCCCAGAGCAAATACTACCTGCGCGAAAACTCCTACCCCGAGCTGCTGCGCCTGGTTCGCATCCTGAAAGACTACCCCCAGGTAGAAATCAAGCTGGAAGGCCACACCGATAACCAGGGCGACCCACAGCTGAACGTGAAGCTCAGCCAGGACCGCGTAAACGAGGTGAAGAAGTACCTGGTGAGCAAGGGTATCAGCGGCGGACGCATTACCACCGAAGGCTTCGGGGGGAGCAAGCCCATTGCCAGCAACGAGCAGGAAGAAACCCGTAAGCTCAACCGCCGCGTGGAGTTCCGGATTACTAAGAAGTAAGGTGGAATGTGCGGAATGTGGCAGATGCTAAGAATGGGGAAATGAAATAAAACAGCGAGGCTGGTTTCGAATCTGAAACCAGCCTCGCTGTTTTGTGGGACTGAAGCAAACTCAACTTCTCACATTCTTCACATTTACCACATTCCTTAAGAGAGCCGCGTCTCGTCGCGGCCGGGCTTGGTGCTGCCGCTCTGGCCGCCAGGGTTGGCAATGGAGTCGCGCATGTCGGTATCCGACTGGATGTTGCGCATTTTGTAGTAGTCCATCACGCCCAGGTTGCCGGAACGGAAGGCTTCGGCAATGGCTTTCGGAATTTCCGCTTCGGCTTCTACCACCCGCGACTTGGCTTCCTGGGTTTTAGCCCGGTTTTCCTGCTCCATGGCTACGGCCATGGCCCGGCGTTCCTCGGCGCGGGCCTCGGCCACGCGCAAGTCGGCCGAAGCCTGATCGGTCTGGAGCTTGGCCCCGATGTTTTCTCCGATGTCCACGTCGGCAATGTCAATGGAGAGAATTTCGAAGGCCGTGCCGGCATCGAGGCCTTTGCTGAGCACCAGCTTGGAAATTTTATCGGGGTTTTCGAGCACTTCCTTGTGCGAGCGGGACGAGCCGATGCTGGTCACGATGCCTTCGCCCACGCGGGCCAGAATGGTTTCTTCGCCGGCTCCCCCTACTAGCTGGGCAATATTGGCGCGCACCGTCACGCGGGCCTTGGCAATCAGCTGAATGCCATCCTGGGCCACGGCCGCTACGTTGGGCGTGTTAATCACCTTGGGGTTTACCGAAGTAGTTACGGCCTCAAACACGTCGCGCCCGGCCAGGTCGATGGCTGTAGCCTGCTTGAAGCTGAGCGGGATGTTGGCCTTATCGGCCGAAATCAGGGCCTTGATAACGCTGGGCACGTTGCCGCCCGCCAGATAGTGAGTTTCCAGGTCGTTGGCAGTCAGCTCCAGGCCGGCTTTGGTAGAGGTAATCAGGGAGTTGACGATAAGAGACGGCGGCACCTTACGCACCCGCATAAAGGCCAGCTGAAACAAGCTCACCCGCACCCCCGAAAACAGCGCCGTAATCCAGAGGCTGATGGGGAAGAAGTACAGGAACACCAGCAGCACAATGCCACCGACGATAATTGGAAAGAAAGGGAAATCCATGCGGGAGGTTTGAGAAGATGAAGGGGGTAGGGGGCTTGCGGCCGGCAACTAACAACAAAAAACGAGAACTGCGCAGCGGCTTAGACCAAGCCTTCCACCACAATGCGGTTGTGCTCAATGGCCAATACCCGCACCTGCGTGCCAGCTGATATAAACTCGCCCCGCGTGGTTACTTCGCGGCGGTCATCATCGAAAAGCACGGTGCCGGCTGGGCGCAGCGCCGAGAGGGCGCGGCCGGTAGTGCCGGGCTGCACGTCGGGGTGGCGCACGTCGTGCACGCGGGCGTGGTTCACGCTGGTCAGGGCCACCCGGTTGATGGCTTTGGGCCGCAGCCCCAGGTACACCAGCACCCCCACGGCTACCAGGGAACTGCCCAACAGAATATGGCCGGTAGTAGCCCCCAGGTCGCGGTAACTGAACCAGATGCCGGCGGCCAGCAAGCCAAAGCCTACCAGCCCCACCACGGTAGTGCCCGGAATAAAAATGACTTCGGCCACCAGAAACAGCAGGCCGAACAACAGTAGCAGTGCAATCGTGAGCCAGTCCATAGAGGGTAGGAGGTTTAGTTGAGAAAAGATACGCAGAACCCGGCTCAGTAGCGCGCTAGACGAGAGCAGCCCACCCCGCAACCCCACTCCGGCCGGTGCGTTAGCAAGAGCTATGAGTCGAGCATTCACCAAAGAAGATGATTCGCTGGAGGCCCCCATTATCCCGCCCCGGCCTTCCCTACCCCCCGGCACCCCCAACTACGTGACCCCGGAGGGCCTGGAGCAGTTGCGGCAGGAACTCGCGGCCCTGGAAGCCGAGCGCACCCTGGCCGAAGCCAACCGCGAAAACGAAGCCGACCGTACCCGCCGCCTGACAGTGCTTAACGGCCAACTCAGCGCCCTGAACGCCCGCATTGCCAGCGCCAAAGTAGTGGACCCCCGCAGCCAGCCACCCCAGGAGGTGCGCTTCGGGGCTACCGTGACGTTGCGGCCGGCGGGAGGGGTAGGGCCCGAGCGCCGCTTTACCATTGTGGGCGTTGATGAGGCTTCGGTGGCAGCGGGCAAGGTAGCGTTTGTGGCGCCCATTGCCCGGGCCGTGCAGGGCGCCAAACTGGGTCAGCGCGTGCAGGTGCGGCTGGGTCCCAAGCAAGAAGAGCTGGAAGTAGCCGCCATTCAGTACACCGAAGAGTAGCGCGCTGGCGCAGGGGTAGGGAACCCAGGCTGGCCCCCGGCGTACTACCCCCATGATGACACAACGCGAAATAACCGACCCCCACAATACCACCTGGACCTGCGTGCAAGCCTACGCCGGCGTAGAAACCGCTGCCACCGCCGAAGCCGTGGAGCGCAGCACCGCTAATGAAGGCGGAGTAACCGTAGTGTGCACGCCCACCGGCGGCGCCCAAACCGTGCGGCTGGAGCTAGCCCCCGGCTGGCAGGAAAATCTTTCGGATGATGAGCTAAAGCAGGCCATTGCCGATGCTCAGTAAAAAGTCAAAAGCCTGTCATCCTGTGTTCAGGATGACAGGCTTTTTAACTCCTGCTTCGGTGCTGCTCTAGTAAGCGCGGGCGAAGTGGGCGCGACGCTTGGACGGGCGGCCCGTCAGGATGCAGATACCTTCTTCCTCCGGCTCGGCCAGGGCCAGGCAGCGGATGGTGGCTTTGGTTTCTTCCTTGATGCGCTCCTCGGTTTCAGAGGTGCCATCGTAGTGGGCCACCACGAAACCGCCTTTGCCATCGAGTACCTGCTTGAACTCCTCGTAGCTTTCCACGCGGGTAGTGTGGGTTTCGCGGAAGTTGAGGGCCCGGCGGTAGATGTTCTGCTGAATGTCCTGCAGCAGCTGGTCCACACTATTTACAATGTCGGCCAGGGGTAGGGTCATCTTCTCCTTGGTGTCGCGGCGGGCCACTTCCAGGGTGCCGTTCTCCAGGTCGCGCATGCCCACGGCTATGCGCACGGGCACGCCTTTCAGCTCCCACTCGGCAAACTTGAAGCCGGGGCGCTCAGTGTCCCGGTCATCTACCTTCACCGAAATGCCGCGCTCAATCAAGCCCATCTGCATGGGGCGGATGCGCTCCATGAGCTCGTCGAGCTGGCCGGTTTTGTAGATAGGCACGATGACCACCTGGATGGGCGCCAGCTTGGGGGGTAGCACCAGGCCTTCATCATCGGAGTGAGCCATTACCAAGGCCCCCATGAGGCGGGTGCTCACGCCCCAGCTTGTGCCCCATACGTGCTCCAGCTGCCCGGCTTTGTTGGTGAACTGCACATCAAACGCCTTGGCGAAGTTCTGGCCCAAGAAGTGCGAAGTACCCGCCTGCAGGGCCTTGCCATCTTGCATCAAGCCTTCAATGCAGTAGGTTTCAATGGCACCGGCAAACCGCTCGTTTTCAGTCTTTACACCTTTTACCACGGGTAGGGCCAGCCATTCCTCGGCAAACTGGGCGTACACCTCCAGCATCTGGCGGGTTTCGGCCAGGGCTTCCTCGGCGGTGGCGTGGGCCGTGTGGCCTTCCTGCCACAGAAACTCGGCGGTGCGCAGAAACAGGCGGGTGCGCATTTCCCAGCGTACCACGTTAGCCCACTGGTTGATGAGCAGAGGCAGGTCGCGGTAGCTTTGAATCCAGTTTTTGTAGGTGCTCCAGATAATGGCCTCCGAGGTGGGGCGCACAATCAGCTCCTCTTCCAGCTTGGCGTTGGGGTCCACGCGCAGCTTGCCCGGCTTATCGGGGTCGTTCTGCAGGCGGTAGTGGGTTACTACGGCGCATTCCTTGGCGAAGCCTTCGGCGTTTTTCTCCTCGGCTTCGAACAGGCTTTTGGGCACGAACAGCGGGAAATACGCGTTCTGGTGGCCCGTGCGCTTGAACATATCGTCGAGGGTGCGCTGCATTTTTTCCCAGATGGCGTAGCCGTAAGGCTTAATCACCATACAGCCCCGCACCGAGGAGTTTTCAGCTAAACCAGCGCGCTTTACCAACTCGTTGTACCACAGCGAGTAATCTTCACTGCGCTTGGGCAAACTTTTGCTCATATTCAAAGTATCTTAGAGGTAGCGAAAAAGTTCCTTTTTTGGTACAAGATTTGTCGTACGAAATAGGGCACCGTTTCGGGTCCAAATTACGTTATTAAATTCGGAGGTGTGGACCCGTTTTCGGTCCTTGTGCCGCCGGGTTCCTGTTCGCTCTTCATCTTCCGGATCATTCCTTACGCGTAAGCAGCCATGAAAAGATTATTCCCATCCGTATTACCCGCTATGGCCCTGCTTACGCTAGGTAGCTGCGCGGGCACCGCGGCCCTTACCTCCACGGAGAGTGACGGCGTGTATTATTCCTCTAAGGACCGCACCACAGCGCCGGCCCAGACGGAAGTAGCCAGCACCGAGCCGGTGCCCACCGAAGAAACCGGCGACGTAGCCAACCCTGATTATGCGGGCACCAGTACCTCGCAGGCCAGCGGCAGCACCGAGTATTACGATGATGACTTCTACGCCGCCCGCTTGCGGCGCTTCCATCAGCCGGCCTACCGCGGCATGGGACTGGGCTACTACGACTTTGCCTACACTGACCCCTTCTGGTACGGCGGCCCGGCATATTCGGCCTGGGGCCCCAGCGCGTTCTACGACCCCTTTTACGGCCCCTACTGGGGCGGGTCTTATGTGAACATCACCATTGGGCTGGGCCGCCCCTGGTACCGCCCCTGGCGGGCCTTTGGCTACGCCCCCTATGATTATGGCTATGGCTACAACCCCTACGGCTACTATGGCAACCCCTGGGGCGGCTATTATGGTGGCGGTTTCTATGGGGGTGGGGGCTTTTACAACGGCTACTACGGCGGTAGAGGCATCCGCTCACAGGCAGTGCGCTCTGTCGTGACGGGGACCCGCAGCCGGCTGGCCGATGGAGGCCTGACCACCGGTGGCACCCAGCCGGGCGCGGTATCGGGCAGCCGGAGCCGCGGGATAGTGGAGGGCGGCCTCGTAGCACCGGGCACCAGCACCACGTCGAGCGCTACGGCTGCTCCGGCGCCAGCTGTCGGCCGTGGGCGTAGCCGCGAGGTAGTAACGGGCGGGGCTCAGCCCGGGGCAACAACCGAAAGCCGGTCTGTGGAAGCTACGCCCACTACGCAGCCCACGCGCCGCTGGCGGGTACTGAGTGAGAGTGGCAGCAGCACGGCCACCCAGGCCGGTACGGAAACCAGCCGCCCCCGTCGGAGCTGGGATAATGTCGGCGGCACTCGTCCGCAGCCGGCCGATGCCGGTGGGGTAGTAGCCGAACCCCGCCGCCAGCGGGTGTACCAGCAGCCCACCCGCTCCTACGATTCGGGTACGGGTTCCGAGCCGACGCGCACGTACTCCCAGCCTTCCCGCTCTTACTCTGAGCCTTCTCGTTCTTATTCTCAGCCCTCTCGCTCCTACTCCGAGCCTTCCCGCAGCTTTGACAGTGGCAGCGGCGGCCGAAGCAGTGGCGGCAACGGCGGCGGTGGCGGAAGCAGCAGCGGTGGCCGGGGCCGGGGCAATTAAGCAGTTTTGTTAGTTAATAGGTAGTTCCTATCTGGTGTGTTCTGCCGGCTCCTGCCAGAGGAGCCGGTGCTCATCCTCTCCCCCATGAAAAACCTGAAATATTACCTGGCTGCGGCTTTATTAAGCCCGGCTGGCTACGCCTTTGCCCAAAGTTCAGCCGATGCACTGCGCTTTTCCCAGAACCAGCCCGGCGGCACGGCCCGCACGCTGGGCATTGGTGGGGCCAGCTCCGCAGTAGGAGCCGACTTTGGAAGCATCCTGACCAACCCGGCCGGCCTGGGCCTGTTTCAACGCTCTGAAATCAGCTTTTCGCCGGGCTTCGGGAGCAGCAATACCACCACGCAGGCCTTCGGGTCCCGCGGCACCGATTCGCGCAGTAACCTGCAGATCGGTAGCTTGGGGTTTGTTTTTTCTGGCCGTCGGCCGGATTCCGACAACACCAGCCCCTGGCGGAGCGGTACGTTTGCCTTTGGCCTGAACCGTACCAACAACTTCAACCAAAACCTGCGCTACTCGGCTACCCCCCCGCTGGAGCAGGATATTCTGCAGCGGTTAAGCGAAGACCAGGGCGCCATTCTGGATAAGCTGGCGTACCAGGCCCTGCTGACAGAGCGCGACGCCGATGGTACCTATATCCCGGCCGACTACGACAATACCGGCACCCTGACCCAGCGCGAAACCATAGAGCGCAGCGGGGGCCAGACCCAATTTGATTTTGGCTACGCCAACAGCTACCGCGACAAGCTGTACATCGGGGGGGCAATCGGAATTGTGCACACCCGCTACAGCACCATTTCAAACCTGACCGCTACCGACCCTACCCCGCCCAGCAGCGACCCCGGCGGAAAGTTCGGGAGCCTGAGCCTACGGGAAAACATTGAAACCAGCGGCACGGGTGTAAATGCCCGCCTTGGGGTTATTTACCGGCCCAATGATATCGTGCGGGTGGGTGCCTCCGTTCAGTCGCCTACCTACTCCGAGGTAGTGGAAACCTACAGCGCTACTCTGGATGCCACGTTCGACTCGCCCATTACCCTGGATGACGGCACCCGGCACACCACCGGCGACGGCAACTTCCCGGCCGAAGACCTGGCTTATACCGTCACCTCGCCCTTCCGGGCTACGGGGGGCGTAGCCGTGGTACTGGGCAAAAACGGTTTCCTGAGCGCCGACGCCGAGTACGTAAACTACGGACAAGCGCGCCTGGGCTACGACCGCAACACCACGGCCGTAACGCCCGGTGACCTGGGCCCTGCCAACGACGCCATCCGCAACCAGTACCAATCGGCCGTAAACCTGCGGGTAGGGGGCGAGCTGCGCCTAGATGTATTTCGGCTGCGGGCGGGCTTTGCTCACTACGGCGACCCGTATAAAAACACCAGCAGCGCCGACCGCGCCCAAACCTTCTACACGGGTGGGCTCGGGCTGCGCCAGAAGAACTTCTTCCTGGATGTGGCCGGGGTATATGGTTCCGGCAAGCAGGTATATACCCCCTACGAGCTGGCCAACCCCACCCGTACTCCTCGCATCGTGGTGGATGACAACCGCTTCACAACTACCCTTACGGCTGGATTTAGCTTCTAAGCCATTAGCTTACCAGCTCAGCTGAGCGCACAAAAAAGGAGCTTCCTGATATCAGGAAGCTCCTTTTTGCGTTGAGACCAGGGCGGGTTAGCGGCCTGCTTATTTGGCTACCCGTACCTGCAGCACCACGGCCCGGCTGCCCGTGGTCAGAATATCTTCTACCAGAATAATGCCGTAACGGCTGTTGGGGGCCGGGGTCTGGAACGCTATTACCTGGCCCTTGGTGAGCGGGCCTGTGCTGGTAAGCGGCGTAAAATCGGTGCCCTGGTTGAAGGTGGTCGTGAAATCGGTGGTGTTCCCGAAGGTGGTACTGTTGAGGCTGGTACGACGAATGACGGTAGCCCGCCGGGTGCTCCACTTCAGGCCCAGGGTGGCATCGAGGGGGGTAACCAGGGTAGGGGCCCCGGTAGTGGGGTTGGGCAGGTACACCAGGTCGATGAGGGCTTGGTTCTGGGCCAGGCTATGCACCGAAAACTTTGGGAACACCAGCCCCTCGCGCAGGGCCAGGAAGCTGCGGCGCCCGAACGCGCCCGGCGCTTGCATGGGCACGGTGTAATTATGATAGTTCAGGAGGGTATCGGGGCGGGCATAGCGCAGCCGGAAGCTGCGGGAGCCAGTGCGGTTTTCCTCATCGGTGGCCGAGTAGCGCCATACCTCCAGGCCCGAGGTGGTGCGGGAGCTGAGCACATGCACCAGAGCAAGGGAATCGGAGCCCGGCGCCAGCGTCGAGTCGAGGTACACCAGCGTCCGGCGGGGCGGGTCGTCCACCTCAAACTGGTCGTTGTAAATAATGGGCTCCGGTACCGGCACATACTCCGCCGAAATCGTGAGCCGGTGCAAGGGGCTGCCCTGGGCCTGGGCGTACATCTTAACAGCCAAGGTGTCGGCGGTGCGGGTCAGGCGGCGGTCAATGGTGTTGTAGCGGGTGCTGCTGACCAGATCCACGCGCGGACCGGGCGAGAGGCTGGAGTCGCAGGCCGCCGCTACCCCCAGCAGGGACAGGAGCAGAACAATAGAACGAAAATGCATAGCTTCGTAAAGGTCGGGTTTTGAACGCGAAGTAGGAAGCCTACCCGGCGGCGTGCCGGGCCGCTGCGGCCCCGGCGGCGTACAACCATGCTGCCCGCATTTCCTACCTTAACGGCTGATTCCCGCCGACATTTTACTTTTCTCCGCATGAATTTTCGTTTCCTGGGCCTGGCCCTGTTCCTGACTGCGGCCAGCCCGGCCGTGCTTCCCGGCAGCGCGCCGGCCGCTTTTGCCCAGCAAAAGCAAAACATTACCCTCGAAGATATCTGGCAGAAGGGCACGTTCTCGGCCCGCTCTGTGCCTGGTTTCAACTGGATGAAGGACGGCCGCTACTACTCTTCGCTCAGCCAGGGCAACCTGGTGCAGAATGACGTAACCACCGGCCAGCCCGTGCAAACCCTGGTGACGGGTGCCGAGCTGAAGCTGCCCGGTCAGAGCCAGCCCCTGCCAGTGGACGGCTACAGCTTCAACGCCGACGAAACCAAAATCCTGTTCAGCACCGATACCGAGCCGATTTACCGGCGCTCCAGCAAGTCGTACTTTTTCGTGTACGACCGGGGTAGCAAGCAGCTGGTGCCCCTGAGCAAAACAGCTGGCAAGCAGCTCTACGCTACCTTCTCGCCGGATGGCAAGCGGGTAGCCTTCGTCCGCGACAACAACCTGTTTGTGGTGGACCTGGCAACTATGCAGGAAACGGCCGTGACCACCGACGGGGCCCGGAACCGCATCATCAACGGGGGCACCGACTGGGTGTACGAGGAGGAGTTTGAGTTTGCTCAGGGCTTTCAATGGTCGCCCGACTCGCGGCAGATTGCCTACTACACCTTCGATGAAACGGAGGTGCCCGAGTACAACATGCAGGAATGGGGCCCGCTCTACCCCAAAGACTACCGCTACAAATACCCCAAGGCCGGCGAGAAAAACTCCATCGTAAGCATTTCGGCCTATGATGTGGCGGCCGGCAAATCAACCAAAATGGATGTGGGCCCGGAGGCTGACCAGTACATTCCGCGCATCATCTGGACCCAGACGCCTAACCTGCTCAGCATCCGGCGCATGAACCGCCTGCAGAACAAGCTGGAAATTCTGCACGCCGATGCCCGTACCGGCAAAACCAGTGTGGTGCTGACGGACACTGACCCCGCCTACGTGGAGGTAAACGACGACCTGCGCTACCTGCAGGGCGGCAAGGAGTTTCTGTTCAGCAGCGAAAAGGACGGCTACCGCCACCTTTACCTGTACAACATGAACGGCAAGCTGGTCCGCCAGCTCACCAAAGGCAACTGGGAAATCACCAGCATTGATGGGTTTGACGAGAAGAAGGGGGTAGTGTACTTCACCAGCACCGAAGCCTCGCCTCTGCAGCGTCACCTCTACCGCATCGACCTGAAAGGCAAGGGCAAAGCCCGCCTCAGCGAGGCCGGCCCCGGTAATGACGTGGTGAACATGAGCGCCGACACCCGCTACTTCCTCAACTACCACTCCGAAGCCGGGCAACCCCAGGTAGTGAGCCTACGCAACGGCCAGGATGGCAAGCTGGTGAAGGTGCTGGAAGACAATGCTGCCCTGCGCCAGAAGCTGACCCAGTACAACCTGGGCAAACTGGAGTTTATCAGCTTCAAGACGGCCGAAGGGGTAGAGCTGAATGCCTCCGTACTGAAGCCCGCCAACTTCGATGCCAGCAAGAAATACCCCGTGCTGATGTACGTGTACGGCGGCCCCGGCTCCCAGACCGTGAAAGACGATGCGGGCGGAGGCATTGCCTTCACCAACTACCTCTGGCACCAGCTGCTGGCCGAGCAGGGCTACATTGTGGTATCAGTAGATAATCGGGGCACCGGCGCCCGCGGCGCGGCTTTCAAAAAGAGCACCTATGCCAACCTGGGTAAGCTGGAAACCATTGACCAGGCTGCCAGCGCCCGGTATTTTGCTACCCTGCCCTACGTGGATAAGTCGCGCATTGGCATCTGGGGCTGGAGCTTCGGGGGCTACATGACGGCCCTGGCCCTGACCAAAAACGCCGATGTATTTAAGATGGGCGTATCGGTGGCCCCCGTTACCAATTGGCGCTACTACGACTCGGTGTACACCGAGCGATTCCTGAAAACGCCCCAGCAAAATCCCCAGGGCTACGACGACAACTCGCCCGTGCAGTTTGCCGACCAGCTCAAGGGCAAGCTCCTGCTGGTACACGGCACCGGCGACGACAACGTGCACTTCCAGAACTCGGTAGCCTTCACCGAGGCCATGATTAAGGCCAACAAAGACTACCAGACCCTGTACTACCCCAACCGCAACCACGGTATTTACGGGGGCAACACCCGCCTGCACCTCTACCGCCAGATGACGGATTTCGTGCTGAAAAACCTGTAAGCCGCCCGCATAAAAAAGCCCCTCCGCGGAGGGGCTTTTTTTATAGGTATCTGTCTTCTGGTCAGCACTCCTGCAGCTCTTCCACGGAGGCTTCCTCCTGAACCCGACGAGTGGCCGGCTGGCGGTACCGGATGGAGGTAATCTGCAGCCCCAACAGCTGGGGGCTCCGGAATTGCTCGTAAAGGTCGGTGAACAGCTCGGGCAGCTCGGCCGTGGAACTGGCTACCAGCTGCTTTACCTGCCGGGTGCTCATTACCTGACCGCAGCTAAGCTCGGCTAGGGTAAGCTGGCAGCAAACCACGTACTGAAGCTCGTTTTTCATAGTCGGAAGGAGAAAGGGCGGCTGGAAGAACAATACTTCAAAGCTAATAAAATTAGTTAATAATCCAAATAATTTAGTATATAAAAGTAGTTGATTGACAAAAGGTAGTTGCTGGCTTACCAGTGGAGAATGTGCGGGTTAGCTCCTGCTTACGACAAGGCCTGTGGCGGGGGCGAGCCACCACCCGCTGGTCGGCTCTTGTCCTGGGGCAGAGGCACAAACTCCGCGTTGTCGTTGGGGGGTAGGGCAATGCGGCCAGCTTGCCAGTCGGCCTTGGCCTGTTCAATCCGCTCCCGGCGCGACGACACGAAATTCCACCAGATGTACCGCTCACCCAGGGGCTCGCCGCCCAGCAGCATCAGCGTGCTGGCCTCACGGGCCACCAGCACCGGATCAATACCGGGTGTGAACACCAGCAGCTGGCCAGGACCATAGGGGCGGCCGCTGACCTCCACCAGCCCCTTCGCCACGTAGGCGCCGCGCTCAGGGTAGCCGCGCGGCAGGCCAAACCGGGCACCGGGCTGCAGCACTACGTGCAGGTAAAACAGGGGCGAGTGGGTTCGGACCTCATTGCGCAGCCCGAAGGCCTCGCCGGCAATCAGGCGCATCCACACACCGGGCTCCGTGAAAACGGGCAGCTCTTGGGGCTGGTAGTTGGTAAAGGCCGGGGCACTTTCCTCGTCCTTTTCAGGCAGGGCTACCCAGGTCTGAATCATTTCCAGAGCGCCACCGGCCAGCGTGGCCGGGTCCTCGAAACGCTCGGAGTGGGCAATGCCCGAGCCGGCCGTCATCCAGTTCACCTCGCCCGGCCGGATAACCTGCTCCACGCCCAGACTGTCGCGGTGCGTGACCTGCCCGCCAAACAGGTAGCTGACCGTGGAGAGGCCAATGTGCGGATGCGGCAGCACATCCAGCTCAGGCAGCTTCTCGGGGGCGAAGCTGACCGGCCCGGCATGGTCCATGAAGATGAACGGGCCCAGCATCCGGCGCAGGCGGTAGGGCAAAATCCGGCGCACGTTGAACCCCGGACTCAGGGCGGCCTGGCGCGCTTCAATAATCTGGTCGAGCATAAGGCAGTACGGGCTGGAAAAGAGGGTAGTGAAGGAGGCAAAAGCTGACCCGCGGCGGGCAAGTAGCAGATGAAACTCAACTAAACCAGCTCCACTTCAAGTATTTAGTAGAAAAATGTAACCTTACATCAATAAATCCAGTGTTTCCCGCGTAGAGTGGTCCTATGTTAATGCGTACCTCGCTTCGTTTTCTGTACCTGGGTGTGAGTAGCGTGCTGCTGGTAGCCTGCCAGCAGGAGCGCGCTGCCCAGCGCCCTACCCCCACCGCTACCGCCCCCGCCCTGGCCGATACACTGGCCCTTGACTCTGTAGCTAACCCCGTAGGTGCCACCTCCGTGCGCCGCGACTGGCACCGCTTGGAGCGGCCCACCAGTCGCCTGGCGCCTTTGGTGGTCTACCGGGGTAGCACCCGGCGCCCCGCCGGCGTGGGTTCTGATGCCCCGCCCGCCGAAGCCCGCCTCCAGGATCTGACCCTGAAAGCCAGCGAATATTTCCAGATTGACCCCACCAAAGCCGCCGAAGTGCGCGGGCGCGAAGGTACGGTGGTGCGCATTCCGGCCGGGGCGCTGGTAGATGCCCGGCAGCGCCCTGCCACCGGTACCGTGTGGGTAGAGCTGAAGGAGTGCTACGCCGCCTCCGACATGCTGCTTTCCAACCTGCTCACGGAAACCCTCTCCGGCGCCCCGCTGGAGCTGACGGGTGCCGTACTGGTGCGGGCCACCGCTGCCGGCCAGCAGCTGATGCTGGCCGCTGGCCGCCACCTGCAGCTGGAACTGGCCGGGAGTCGAGGAGGTAGCCATCCGCTCTTCTACGGGCAGGCTACCGGCTCGGCAGCGCCCGTGCGCTGGCTGGAAGGTGAAGCCTCTGCGGCCCCTACGGAGCAGGTGTACACCACCGCCCAGCAGATGCCCCGCTTCGGGCAGGGCCCAGCCGATATCAACCGGCTGGTGCGCTACCCCCGCCAGGCCCAGGAGCGCCAGACCCAGGGGCTGGTGTTTGCCTCGTTTGTAGTTGATGAGGCCGGCCGGGTGCAAAGCCCACGCATCTTGCGCGGCATTGGCGACGGCTGCGACGAGGAGGTGCTGCGGGTGCTCCGTCAAACCTCGGGCCGCTGGACGCCGGGCCAGCAGGATGGGCGTTTTGTGAAGGTGAAAATGGTGCTGCCCATCCGGTTTAACTTCCAGGCTGGCCTGGCCTCTGCCCCCGATCCGGCCGCTTTGCCCGAGCCCATTGCGGCTGCGTCCCCTGAGCCGCAACAGCAGGAGCTGGCACCCGCGCCCAATGCCCTGCAGCCCACGCGGCTGGGCTGGCTAGCCGTAGGACAGCCCTGGGCGGGCGCTGCTGCCGCTTTCTACGTGCCCGCCGCTACCCCCACCGACGGGGAGCATACGGCCGTGCGGATGCTGGTGCCAGGGCGCCGCGTGGTGCTGGCCGGTACGCCCCAGGCCGCGGGCTACCACTTTGCCAGCGCCCCCACCGGGGCCACGGTGGTGGTGTTGGGCCTGCGCTACGAAAACGGGACTCCCTTTCTGGCCCGCCGCGAGGCTACCACCAGCTCGCCCTCCGATACCTTGCGCTTTCAGGAAACCACCCTCACCGACCTGGAAGCCGCTCTGGCCCGGCTGGACTAAAACCTGCTGCCACGCCCGGGCCGGGTGGTACGCCGGGTGCACTAGGTGCCTGGGCGTGAGATAGTAAGATGTGAAATAGGGAGAGGGTTTGGCCGACGGCCGGGGGTAGGATAACCGGCCAGGTAACGGGATTAATAAAATTTTCAAGTTGCTGACAGCATGCAAGATTTTTGACTGCTGAGTCTTAACTTTGAAAAGCACACTCCCCTTGCCCCTACCCGCTCCGTATGAGGAATAGTTTACGCTGGGTTTTTCTCATGTTGCTTTGCGTGGGCGCGGCGTTGCCTTGGGCCGGACGGGCCCAGAATGCTACCACCACCCCGCCCCGCCGCTGGACGGCCGTAATTACCGCCCACCCTGACGACTGGCAACTGTTTATGGGCGGCAACCTCTGCGAGGAAGTACAGCGCACCCGCCGCCGCATGATTTTTATCTGCCTGACGGGTGGGCAGGCAAATGAGCCCAGCGACGCCTACTGGCAAAGCCGGGAGGCTGGCCACCGGGCTTCCGTACTGCAGGCCGTGGACCAGGTTCCCGGCGCCACGCCCAGCGCCCCCAAGCCTCTCGAAACGCTGGTTATCAACGGGCACGCCATTGATGTGTACCGCTACAAGAACACGGTGGCCTGCTTCCTGCACCTACCCGACGGCGGCCTCGATGGTAAAGGCATGCCCCGGGGCAAATTTCAAAGTCTGCGTCTGCTGCGCGAAAAAGGAACCCCCATTACCCCCCTCAGCGGCGGCAAAGCCTACACTTCCTGGAATGACCTGAGCCAAACCATCCGGGAGCTGCTGGCCCAGCAGGCCGTTGAAGGCAAGCTCACCATTCATTGCCCGCAGCCCGATGAGCAGCTGAACCCCGGCGACCACGCCGACCACCGCATGGCTGGCCTGCTGGCGAAAAGTGCCGCCGCTCAGCTGGAATGCTGCTTCGTGCAGTATGTGGGCTACAATGTTGCGCGCCGGCCGGAAAACCTGAACGCCCAGCAGAAAGAGCGTCAGATGCAAGTGTATCAGGCCTACAGCCAGACCATGAGCAGCCAGGGCCAGTACAGTGCCTGGGACCAAAAGCATCTGGCATTCATCGGCCACCAGTATGCCCAGGTGCAGCACCAGACCGGCGCCATGCTGCAGCCCTCGCGCCCAGTGTTGGCACTGCCCGCTCCTGACCCTGCCTCCGACCCCACTTCCGGCCCGGTGCTGGCTCCCGCTCCCGAGCCCGATACTGACCTGGCCGACGACGAGGCGCACATTCTGGCTGAGAAACTCGTGCTGGAACCCAACTACCCCAACCCCTTTACGCAGTCCAGCCTGCTGGCTTACCAGCTACCTGTGGCCGCTAACGTGTGGCTGCGCATTCTGGACATGCAGGGCCGCGAGGTGGTACGGCTGCTGGACGGCAGCCGCCAGGAAAGCGGCCGGCACGAGCAATGGCTGGACGTGAACCGCTTTCCGGCTGCCGGCCTATATGTAGCGGAGCTGCGGGTAGGAAACCAGCGGCGCCGCTGCCGCCTCCAACTCACGCGCTAACCCTACCCCGGCTGGGCTACCTGCGTCCGGGGTAGCTGCCGCAGAAGCACCGTTTCACGGACGTACTCATTTATGACGTTTTCTTTTGCTGCCGTCCGGCAGTGGCAGCCCTCCCGTGGACTGCTGGTGGGGCTGGCCCTGATCCTGCAAACCGCCCTGATCCTGCGGGCCTTCGGGGCCCTGTTTACCGAGCCGGGCCGCTTCCTGCTGGTCGATACCTTTGACGGGTCCAAGAACTACTACACCTTTCTGGCCTACGTGCAGCAGCCCTGGGCCAACGGCCTGCGCTGGTTCGGGATGATGAATTATCCCTTCGGGGACTACCTCTATTACACCGATAATACTCCGCCCCTAGCCTGGACCGTGCGCGTGTGGTCGCACTACATTTCCGACCTGACTCCTTACAGCCTGGAGCTCTACCACGGGCTGCTGCTGCTGGGCCTGCTGCTGAGTACAGGCCTGCTCGTGCTGCTGCTGCACAGGCTGCTGCGGCACTGGGGGCTGGTGCTGCTGTTTGCCCTGATGCTGCCCTGGCTGAACCCGCAAACCGAGC
This sequence comes from Hymenobacter sp. DG01, assembly GCF_006352025.1. Taxonomy (NCBI): domain Bacteria; kingdom Pseudomonadati; phylum Bacteroidota; class Cytophagia; order Cytophagales; family Hymenobacteraceae; genus Hymenobacter; species Hymenobacter sp. DG01. Next base: position 3,432,232 of record NZ_CP040936.1, on the reverse strand, counting down.
GCCTGCTGCTTGGGCACTTCAGCCTGTCTTATAGCTGGGTGGTACTGCTGGCCATCTGGGGGGTAATGCGCCTGTACCGGCGGGTGCAGGACGGGCAGCCGGTGCGGGGCCTAGTAGCGGGCCTGGTGGCCGGCTTTATCCTGGCCGGGCTGGTGCACCTATACTACCTGATGCTGCTGGCACTGCTGACGGCCGGCTTTTTTGCCTGGTGGCTGCTGCCGCGTCGGCGCTGGCTCCGCTACCCCCGCCTGACGGGGGTAGGAGCCCTGCTCACGGTGGGCCCGGTGGCAGCCTGCTTCCTGCTGATTCGGCTGACCGATGCTTACTACTCCCTGCGACGAGCTAAGGCTACGGGCTTCGACTACCCCGTCTGGAAGCTGCAGCTTTCCGCCCTTACCCAGTCGTACTCCTACGAGAGCATCCGATTTGTGCTGGAAGCCCGGCCGCGGGTCAGCTACGAGTCGGGGGCCTACCTGGGGGCGTTTGCTTTGTTTAGCCTGTTGCTGCTGGGGCTGGTGTGGCTGCTGCGCCGCGGGGCCCTGCGCGCCTATGCCCCGGCCTGGCGCCGCCTGCCCGCCCGCCGGCCTCTGCTGCTGCTGCTGGGCGCCGCCCTGATCGGGCTGCTGGCCTCCATCGGTACCGAGTACACCGTGGCCGACGACCAATACGTGTTTCAGAACTACCTGAGCGTGTTCTACTACCTGCAGAAGATTACGGCTGCCGCGTCGCACTTCCGGGCAGTGGCCCGCTTCAGCTGGCCTTTCTTCTGGGCCGTAAACTTGCTGGTGCTGGTAGGACTGGATTTCTGGCTGAGCCAGAGCCGGTGGCGGGGCCGTTGGGTGCTGGCGGCAGGCTTGGTGGTGCTGGCCCTGGTAGATACCCGCGACACCATCAAGCACTACCGCAAAAGCTTGTTGCCTAACGTGCTAACGGACATCGAGCAGCAACCCGAGCTCAATAACTTGCTCTATTCCGTGCGGCCCGAGCAGTACCAGGCTATTCTGCCGGTACCTTTTTTTCATGTGGGAAGCGAAGACCTGGCTCTGACCGTGGACGACGAAAACGCTCATTCCCTGCGCTGCTACCAACTGGCCCTACGCACCAATCTGCCCCTGATGGCCAGCAAGATGGCGCGCACGCCGCCCGAGCATCTACGGCAGCTGCGTACCCTGTTCGACCCGGCCGGCCCCGCTCCGGAGCTAAAGGCGCGCCTGCAAGCTGATGGCCGACCCGTGCTCGTGCTTTTCGACCAGCGGTACTACGATGGGTCAAACCCCTTTGCCGCCAGTCAGGCCAACCCGCAGGCCCGGCAGCTTATTGAAGCGGGCGCCCAGCTGCCGGCCCGCCTCCCCCTGACGCTGCTGGCCGAGGCTGGGCCGTTGCGCCTTTACAGCTGGGCAGTACGGTAGGGTATCTACAGGATAGGCCGGCGGCGGCTGGGGCTACCCACAATCCGCAGCAGGTTAAGGCTTTCCGTAAGCAGAATACGCAGGTTCAGAGCCGAGAAAACGATATTGGGCTTCAGTTCTACGGCCACCGGGCTAATGCGCAGCCGGGCTGTTCGGGCCGCCAGAAACAGCAGCTCCAGGTCAAAGAGGTAGCGCCGGGTGGTGGTGCGCAGAAACAGGGCCCGGCCTTGCTGGTTGAAGCCTTTCAGCCCGCACTGGGTATCCTCCACGGGCAGGCGCAGGGCGTGGCGGGTTACGCGCCGCAGCAGCCGCGATACCCGGCGCCGGGCCGGCGGAACGTGGGCATAATAGGCCTCGTTGCGTACGCCCACGGCAATGTCGCAGTCGGCGTGGGTCAGGGCTTCGTACACGGCCGCCACGCTGTGCTCCTGATACGGAAAATCAATATCAGTAAACAGGCAGTAGGGCTCCCGCACTTTGGCTACCCCGGCCCGCAGGGCGTGGCCTTTGCCCTGGTTGGTGGGGTAGGAGAGGTAAGTGAAATAAGGCAGGGAGTCGCGCAGCAGCGCCAGGTCAGCGGCGCTTACATCGGGCTCAGCCCCGTCGTTTACTACGTACAAGTGAATGGTTGTGGCAGGCAGAAGGACCTGGAGTCGGGCCAGGCTTTCCAGAATGTTGGCGGCCCAGTTGCCGGGCGGGCGGTAGCAGGGCAGCACTAGAGCCAGCTGAGGAACGGGCTCCGGCAATGTGAGAGACATAGGGGTGGAAATCTGCTCCGAAGATACGACCAGAACAGTACTTGCGTTGCAATAGGTTGCGCGCCCTCCGGAAATGGCTGGCTCAGAGTTTTATGCACACATTCTGGGCTTCCGTGAAGAAGCGCAGGGCTTCCAGTCCACCCTCCCGCCCCAGGCCGGAGTTTTTCATGCCCCCGAACGGGGTGCGCAGGTCGCGGTGCAGCCAGGTATTCACCCACACTACCCCCGCCTGCAGCTGCTGCGCTACCCGGTGAGCCCGCGTCAGGTCGCGGGTCCAGAGGGTAGCTGAGAGGCCATACTCGGTGCCGTTGGCCCAGGTTACTGCCTGCTCCTCAGTATCAAAGGGCGTGAGCGTAACCACCGGCCCAAATATTTCTTCCTGATTTACGCGGCAGTCGGGTGCCAGCCCCTCAAACACGGTGGGCTCCAGAAAATACCCTTCGGCGCAGCGGCCCGACAGGTGCAGCTGCCGCCCGCCGGCTAGTAGCTGACCGCCTTCCTGGTGGGCCAACTCGATGTAAGAGAGAATTTTGCGCAGATGCGCTTCGCTGACGATGGCGCCCTGCCGAGTAGTGGCCTCCAGCGGGTCGCCCACGGTCAGCTCCCGGACCTGGGCCAGAAAGGCCGCCTTGAAAGCTTCATAGAGGGGGCGCTCCACGAAAATGCGCGAGCCGCACAGGCAAATCTGGCCCTGGTTGGCAAAGCTGCTCCGAATGCTGGTTTGCACGGCTTCCGTCAGGTCGCAGTCGGCAAAGATGAGGTTGGGATTCTTGCCGCCCAGCTCCAGGGAAAGTTTTTTGAACTGCGGAGCCGCCGTGCGGGCTATGTGGGCGCCGGTTGCCGTACCACCGGTAAAGCTGATGGCCCGGATGCCCGGGTGCTCTACCAGGGCCTGCCCGGCGCCCGGCCCAGTGCCGTGCACAATGTTGAGTACGCCCGGAGGTAGGCCCGCTTCCCGGCTTAGCTCACTGAGCAGATAGGCCGTGTAGGGCGTCACTTCTGAGGGTTTGGCTACCACGCAGCAGCCAGCCGCCAGGGCGGGCGCTATTTTCCAGGTAAACAAGTACAGCGGCAGGTTCCAGGGCGAAATGCAGGCCACTACGCCCACCGGATGGCGCACAGTGTAGTTCAGGGCCATGCCCTCCTGTACGTGAGCTTCGGTAGCGAAATGCTGGGCCGCCGTGCCAAAAAAAGCGAAGTTGCTGGCTGCCCGCGGAATATCCAGGGTGCGGGCCAGGGCCAGGGGCTTGCCGTTGTCCTCGCTTTCGGCCCGGGCCAGAGCCTCCAGGTCCCGGTCAATCAGTGCAGCCAGCTTCACCAGGCGCCTACCCCGTTCCTCGGGCGGCAGGGCGCGCCAGGCGGGCAGGGCAGCGGTAGCGGCCCGCACGGCTTGGTCGATGTCGGCCGGGCTAGAGTCAGGCACCTGCCCAAACACCTGCCCGGTAGCCGGATTAACCACGGGCAGGTAGGTGCCCGCGGCCGGGGGCAGAAACTCTCCGCCGATGAAGTTGTGCAGCTGTAGCATGCCAGAAAAGGTAGAGGAACTCTACCTAATCTACACGAATCCGGGCGTTTTGGCCGGAACGCTTTCCGCTTTTCATGGGGGTAGGAAATCCTCCCGCGGCGCTGGCCGATGGGCACGCTGGCCCGCCTGGATGCGGGCCGGGTATGAATGTCGGGGTGCTACTTGCTATACTGGGCTTCGGGAGAAGCTTCCGGGGTCAGGTCGGTGTCCTCGATGATGTAGAGGGGACGCTGGCGGGCATTGGCGCCCAGGCGCGCTACGTACTCGCCAATTACGCCTACGGCCATCAGCTGCACCCCGCCCAAAAACAGTACGCTCACCATAATGGAAGGCCAGCCTACCCCGTAGTTATGCAGAAAGAAGCGGGCGTACACGGCGTACAGCATCACCAGAAAAGCCACCCCCGACACGGTAAACCCGCCGATGGTCGCAATGCGCAGGGGCAGGTCGGAGAAGGAAGTGATGCCGTCCAGGGCCAGCCGGATCAGCTTGCTGTAGGTGTAGCCCGGCTCCCCGCTGGCCCGCTCCGAGCGGTCAAACTCCAGGTAAGTCTGGCGGTAGCCGATCCAGGCAATCTGGCCCCGGATAAACTTGTTCTGCTCCGGCATCTGCTTCAGGGCCTTCACCACCTTGCGCGACACAATGCGGAAGTCGCCGGTGTCGAGCGGAATGTTTACCGACGTGATGCTGGCCAGCAGGCGGTAGAACATTTTGGCTGTGAAGAGCTTAATCATGCTCTCGCCCTGGCGGGTACGGCGCTTGGCATACACTACCTCGTAGCCCTCGCGCAGCTTGGCGTAAAGCTCCGGAATCAGCTCGGGCGGGTCCTGCAGGTCGCCGTCCATCACTACCACGGCTGCGCCCTTCGACAAATCCAGGCCGGCGGTAATGGCAATCTGGTGGCCGAAGTTGCGGCTGAAGGTGATGTAGTGAATGCGCGGGTCGCGGGCGGCCAACTCCCGGATCAGCTCCAGGGACCGGTCGCGCGAGCCGTCGTTGACCAGAATCACCTCGGCCTGCCAGGAGGGCTGGGCGTCCAGCATCTGGGCCACGCGGGCATACAGGGCAGGTAGGTTGGTTTCCTCGTTGTAAATCGGAATGACGATAGAAAGGTCCACGGCGGTACGGTAGCGCTGGAAAAGTTAGGCGGCCGGCTTGCGGGCCAAAGAAAATACACTGACGCCCACGGGGGCATTGAGGGCCTGCAGCACCCGGTTTTCGGCCACAATGAAGCCGCGCAGTAACGTGTTGAGCAGGGGCGGCGTGGCGAAGAAGTCGTCTTTGAGCGTCTCGCCGGGGGTAGGCTGGGGCGGGCGGACGCGGTTGAGCAGGCGCACGGCGGCCGTCGGGAAAAACAGGCCCACGTTCCAGTAGGAGTGGCGCTGCACCGCAAAGCCGGCCTGCCGTAGCGCGCCGGTCAGCTGTGGGGCCGAGTAGCGCCGGAAGTGCTGGTTCACCTCGTCGTGCTTGCCCCACAGAAAGGAAAAGGCCGGCACAAACACCAGCAGCTGTCCGCCGGGCCGCAGCACGCGGCTCCACTCCCGCAGGGCCTGGGCCTCGTCCTGGATGTGCTCCAGCACATCGGAGGCAATAACCAGATCGAAAGAGGCATCGGGGAAGTTGAGGTGGGCGCCGTCCATGCACGACACGTTCGGGATGCCGCGCTGCCGGGCTACGGCAATGCCTGCCTCGCTCACATCAATGCCCGTAAGGTTGGTGTAGCCCTGGCCGGCCAGGCGCTGCAGCAGCGGCCCGCCCGAGCAACCGATTTCCAGGATGGGGGCCGTGTGAGGTAGCCGCAGGTTCTGCACCAACCGGAATACCATGTCGCGCCGGGCCTGAAACCACCAGTAGTTTTCTTCAATCTGGTGGTATTTCAGTTCGTATTCAAGATTCATGAGGGCTCGGCGTTAGGCAGGGGGGTAGGCACCGGCGAAGCTGGTCCGGTGACCCCCACGTTGGTATCAGAAATAATGTAGAGGGGCCGCTGGCGGACGTTGGCGCTGAGCCGGGCAATGTACTCTCCGATAATGCCCACGGCAATCAGCTGAACCCCGCCCAAAAATAAGATGCTGATCATCAATGAAGCCCAACCCGGCTGGTAATCACCGCTGATAAAGCGGGCGTAGAGCGTGTAGAGCATCACCAGAAAGGCCACCCCCGACACCAGAAAGCCGCTAAGCGTGGCCGCTTTCAGGGGGGCGTCGGAAAAGCCGGTGATGCCATCCAGGGCCAGCCGGATCATTTTGCTGTAGGTGTAGCCCGTGGCTCCGCCGGCCCGCTCGGCCCGGTCGTACTCCAGGTAAGTCTGGCGGTAGCCAATCCAGGAAATCTGGCCCCGGATAAACTTGTTCTGCTCGGGCATCTGCTTCAGGGCTGCCACCACCTTGCGTGACACAATGCGGAAGTCGCCGGTATCCACCGGAATGGAAATATGGGTAATACTGGCCAGTAGGCGGTAGAACAGCTTGGCTGTTAGAAGTTTGGCTGCGCTTTCGCCCTGGCGGGTGCGGCGCTTGGCGTACACTACTTCGTAACCTTCCTGCAGCCGGGCATAGAGCGCCGGAATCAGCTCGGGCGGGTCCTGCAGGTCGGCATCAATGATAACCACGGCCTCGCCGCCCGACAAATCCAGGCCGGCGGTTACGGCAATCTGGTGGCCGAAATTGCGGCTGAAATCGGCGTAGCGCACCCGCGGGTCGTGGGCGGCCAGCTCCCGAATCAGGGCCAGGGACTGGTCGCGCGAGCCGTCGTTGATGAAGATGAGCTCGTAGGCAACCTGCATGGGCGCCAGCACGCCCCGCAGCCGGTGATAGAGGGCATGGATGTTGGCCTCTTCATTGTAAATAGGAATGACAACGGATAGGTCCAAAGGGGCGGAGCGTGGGGTTTCGGCAGGTAAAAATGGCGAAAGTATATGGACCTTGACAGGGGAAGCCGGCGTGGCACCCGGCGGGCGGGGCTGTTAGGCCACCGGGCACGGGCGGTACACGGGGGCGGAAGGGGTAGGGAGCAGGAGGCGCAGTAGTCCGCTACTGGCCTTAGCGCGCCCGTGCTACCAGCGGTAAAACACCGATAGAATCCGGATGCCGTTTACTTTCACGGCGTGCACTTCATGGCCGATGCTGTCGGGGTAGGGCTCGGGGTGGGTGCGGTAGGCCGTAAGAAAGTACCGCTCCTGGCTGTCGGGGTCTATGGCGAAGCGGGCCCGCTCTTCGGGCCGGAGCACGGCCAGGTTGTTTTCTAGCACAATCCGGAAGGGCGCGTCAATGGCAATGCGGGAGGAGGTGGAGTTGGCCAGAATCCATTCCAGTCCTTGCCGGTACGACAGGCCCCAGTAGTCGCCCTCGAACAGCTGGCTGGCCTCCGGATCGGAAAGAAACGAGTAGTACACCTGCTGGTTGGGATGGGAGCGTACCATCCGGACGGCCGTGTACCCTGCCTCGGCGCCCGCCAGCACGGCGACCCCCAGCGCCAGCCGCCGGACGGAAACCCGGCCCCGGCTGGCCTGCCAGATGACGTGAACCCCGCGTACGGCCAGCAGCACCAGCGCCGGATAAATAAAGTACAGGTGGCGCCAGCCATCATAAATCACAGAGTGCAGCACAATCACCATTAGCAGGGGCAAAAACAGCCACATCAGCAGCAGCGCATCCAGGCGGCCCTGCGGGGTTCTCAGGGTGGCCAAAGGGTGGCGGACCAGCGCGTACCCGCTGGCCCCAATGCCAATCAGGCTGGCTACCACGTAGGCAATGGGGGTGCTAATGACAATCCAGACGGGGGCGTAGTGCCAGGGCAGGGCCAAGGAGTGTACTCGCTCGCCCAGGTAGAGAATGTAGCCGTCCCAGCGGAAGCGCTTCATTTTCTCGAAGGCAAGCAGAAAGTTATCCAGAGGGGCCTCCCACAGGTAGGGCCAGCCGGCCACGGTAAACGCGGCGCTGGCCAGGCAGTACAGTAAAAAGGCGCGGAGCAGGCTTTTGCGGTGAGCCGAGGCAGCCGGAGCTGCCAGCTCCAGCACAAACAGGGCCACCGTAAGCGCCCCCAGCAGGCAGCCCAGAATCCGGATGTCGGTGGCTATGGCGGTGGCCAGGCCGTGCAGCACGGCGCGGCCCAGGGTAGGCCGCTCCAGCAGCCGGACCAGTGTGTAGATACCGAACGTGAAAAAGCTCAGAAACACCAGATCCTTGCCGTTGCTGAAGGCATCGGCAAAAATGCGCGGCGAAAGCAGGAGTATGGTGCTGGCCAGTAGCCCTAGCTGCCAGCTGCGGAACCGGATGCGGGCCAGGTGATACACCGACCAGAGGGCCAGGACAAACGTGAGGTAAATGCAGAAGTGCCGGACCAGGTAGTACGTGCGCGAGTCCAGATCAGGCCAGGCAACCTCCATAAAGGCCAGCGGCAAGTGGAAGATAACGCCATGGTCGCGCTCCTCATAGCCGGCAAACTCCGGCACATTCGAGAAAACCGCCTGCTGCTCCGTCCACTGGGGTGCGAATAGGTTGGTAATGTATTTGGCGTTTACGATGCCGTTGGTGCGGTCAATGGACTCATCCCAGGACACCCCGTAATCCTTGTACAAGAGCAGCCCCAGGAGGATAATACACAAAAAATAGGCGCGGATATAAAGGGGGCGGGGGGCTGACATCAAGCAAATACGGGAAGTGGAAGCCCGCGCGGGGGCATTGCAGCATCAAAGAAAGGAAAAGAAGCTGCAAGCTGTACGCCCGCCGGGCCCTTGCCCGCTGCCGCGGAAGGCAGGCCTGCCGGCCTGGCGGGGGGTAGGGGCCGCCGGAAGCCAGGCCGCCGGCCGGCGCGCAAAACAGAAGACGCGGTTCTTTTTAAGGCGCAATAGCTGCTTGACTAGCAGAGTTTATACCTTTGCCGCGCCTTCACTGAAAGCCGCTACACGAATCATTTTACAACCTTCACCTTACATGAAAAAATTTACTGTCCTGCTGAGTCTGGCAGTGCTTGGGGCCTGCTCTTCCGACGAAAAGGCCAGCTCCGGCGCTTCCGATGCCAAAACCATCACGTTCAACGATTTTGAATCGGTAGCAGGGTGGAACGTTGATCCGGCGATGCTGGACCGGGGCCGGGCGCACTCGGGTAGATATGCCATTAAGGTGGACAAAGACCGGGAGTTCAGCCTGACCTTCGACATGGCCCTGGGCCAGGCCACGCCCACCAAAATCAAGACCGTACACCTGGAGGCCTACGCTTTCCTGCCCAACGACAAAGCCACGGGTATGCTGGGCGTGCAGGTGATGGATGACACCAACAGCAAGCAGGTATTCGGCGACGGTATCCGGCTGGGCGAAGTGGTGAAATCGTACGGCAAGTGGGTGCCCGTGAGCAAGGATATTACCCTGCCCGACAACATTACGGCAGCCCAGCACCTGCGCCTGTCGCTGTGGCGCGCCGATGCCAGCGACTACGTGCTCATCGACGACGTGAAGCTGAGCATCAAGGAATAAGTGCGGCTGATTGCTATACTTCAGGGCGGGATGCCGGACCGATGCCTTTGGGTCGGGCTGGCATCCCGTTTTATGCTTATCCGGCAGCCCGGCTGCCCCAACCCTTGTTGCTGCTATGCCTAAACGCTACTGGACCGGCCTGATCATCGTGCTTATTCTACTCGACACGGGGCTTACGTTCTGGCAGAATCTGCAACTGCCCCTGGATGGCGACCTGGTGCCCATTGTGTTTCCGGCGCCGTGGTACTCACAAGTGCTGCAGGACCCGTTCGGCTGGGCCGTTGTCACTAAAAAGGCTATGTACGCCGGTACCAACCGATTTTTTGCGCACGCAGCCATGGGCCTGTACTGGAAGCAGGCGCCGCAGGTGCTGCAGCAGTTTACTACCCCCATCGAAAGCCTGTACGTAGCCAGCGCCCTGTTCTCGACGGCGGTGCAGGTGCTGATTGTGCTAGCGCTGGCGGCCTACGTGCGGCGAGGCGGTGGGGGGCAGGCCCGCGGCAGCTGGGGCTTCTGGGTGGCGGCGGCCCTGCTGGTGCCCCTGTTCCAGACGGAGGGGTTTTATGAGCAGATGGGCATTACCAACCGCGCCATCACCTATACCTTCTTCTACGCTTTCCCGTTGGCCTTGCTGCTGCTGCTGCTCTGGCCGTTTTTCCGGGCCGCCCAGCAGCGGCAGCCCCTGCGCCTGCACCCGCTGCGGGGCCTGCTGCTGGTGCTGCTGATGGTAGTTATTTCCTTTAATGGGCCCATTGCTACCGCTGCCGTGGCCGTGCTGCTGTTTGGTATTGGGGTGTACTGGGCCTGGCACCGGTGGCGCGCCTTGGCTACCCCCGCCGCCCCCCGCCAAGACCAATGGCTTTCGGGGCAGGCCTTGCTGCTGCTAGGTGTTCTGGCTGGCCTGAGCGTGTATTCGCTCTACATTGGCCGCAACAACGCCGAAAACTCGCATACCCACACCCTGGGTCAACTGTATCAGCTGCTGCCCAAGGGCTTTTATCTGGAGCTGAAGCTGGAGTGGGGCCTACCCCTGCTGCTGCTCCTGATCCTGGTGAACGGGCAGCTGGTGCGGCGGCTGTTTCCACCCTCCCCGGAGCGCGCGTGGGTGCTGGGCAGCCTGCGGGCGGTAGGAGTGTTTTCGGTGCTGTTCCTGGTGCTGCTGCCCTTTGGAGGCTACCGCGACTACCGGCCCTACCTGATTCGGGGCGACTCGATCATGCCGGTGCTGCTGGCTTTATTTTATGCCTACGGGGTATCCACGTATTTTCTGCTGTTTCAGCTGCGGGGGCGGGTGCGCAACGGGTACGCGGTGCTGGTCGGGCTGTTTCTGGCTACGTTTATTTATATGGATGCCGTGCCCAAGCTGCCCCGCAACAACGACTGCGAGCGGTGGGCCCTGGACCAGATGGTTCGTGCCCCGGAGCCGACGGTACGCCTTTCGCCTTATTGCAACGTGCTGAGCTGGGTTGCCCTGACTGACCCGAGCCAGTCGGACCTGCAGGCCCGCTTGCTGCACTACTGGGGCATAACCGACCGGCCCAAGCAGTACTATCAGCAGTAGCCTGCTCCCGGTGCGCCGGGATGTTTCCTTCCTTTGTTACTATTCTTTTTCGGGCGTATGCAAGCCGAAATATCGCAGGTACCTACCCCAGCCGCTGCCTGGCGCCGCTGGTTGCCCAGCACCCACGTGGGCTTCGTCTGGCTGATTATTGCCTTTGTGCACGTGGCCCTGATGAGGGATACCTCGCGCTGGAACCGGTCCGATGTGTTGATCTGGGACGCCGGGGGCTACTACCTGTATCTGCCCTCGGCCTTCATTACCAAGGATGTCGGCGAGGGGTCCTTCCTAACCTACGTTCGTAAGCAGTACCGCCCCGATCTGGACCCTGACTATAGCATGGTGCACTTGCCCAACGGCCGGGTCGTGTTCAAGTACCCCATTGGCATGGCCGTGGCCTACTCGCCGTGGTTTGCCGTGGCGCAGGTGCACGCCACGGTAGCCGGCTTCCCCACCGATGGCTACTCGGAGCCCTACCAACGCTACATTGCCTGGGGGTGCACGGTGTATGCGTTACTGGGCCTATGGCTACTGGGCCGGGAGCTGCGCCACTACGTCCCGGATCATCTGGCGGCCCTGACCCTGCTGGCCATTAGTCTGGGAACCAACCTGTTTGTTTATGCCACCGTCGATGCGCCCATGTCGCATGGTACGCTGTTTCTGCTGAATGTGCTGCTGCTGCGCTATACCCGGCAGTGGTACGGGCCGGGCGGGGGCTGGGCGGCAGGCATCAGGCTGGCACTGGTATTTGGCATGATGATGCTGGTACGGCCCTCAGAGCTCTGGATGATAGCCATACCCCTGTTGTGGGGGCTTACCAGCCGCACGGCCGTAGCCCAGCGCCTGCGCTTCTGGCTGGGCCGCTGGCAGCAGCTGCTGATCATGGTGGCTATTGTAGCCCTCGTGGGTAGCGTGCAGCTGATATTCTGGCGCGTGGCCGGCGGGCAGTGGCTGATGGAGTTTTACCCCGGGGAGCGGTTCTATCTGCTCAAGCCCCACTTGCTGGATGGGCTGTTCAGCGCGCGAAAAGGTTGGCTGTTCTGGAGTCCGGTGCTGGTGTTTGCCCTGCTCGGTATTATGTGGCTGCGCCGGATTGCCCCGGCCCTGGTGCCGGTAGTGGTGGTGCTGGTGCCGTTTGTGGTGTACCTGACCTTTAGCTGGTGGGACTGGACCTACGGCGGCGGGTTTGGCTGCCGGCCCCTCATCAGCCTGTATCCGCTGCTGAGCCTGTGTCTGGCCGCTTTTCTGGCCCGGTGGTGGAACACACGTGCCGTGCCGGTGGCTTTCGTGGTGGGGGCCCTGGTGCTGCTGAGTGTGCGGCAGAGCTGGCAGTACTCCCGCGGGGTGGTGGACTGCTGCAACATGGACTGGGCCCGCTACAAAGAGCATTTCTTCGATCATTAAAGCAGCCTCTCACGGCGCTCTTGGCCCCGCGCCCGGGCAGGCTTTTACCCTTGCCTTCTCTCCTCTGATTTGCTTTCCTGTGCTATGCTGAAGTACGTTCCCGCCGGGTTGCTCCTTGCGCTGTCAGCCGCGGGCTGCTCCGAAAAGCCCGCTAAACCGGCCGCTACCAATACCCTGGCCGCTACCAGCTTCGAGAACCTGGACGGCTGGCTGGCCGATTCGCCGGCCCTGGCTACCCTCAACCGCGACCAAGCCCACACCGGCCAGTACAGCACCATGGTAGGGCCCAGCCACGAGTTCAGCCTGGGGTACGTCAACCCGCTAAGCCGGCTGGCACCTGAGTGGCCCGCCAAGCTCACGGTGGGAGGCTGGGTACTGCTGGCCAGCGAACAGGGAGCGGCCAAGTTGGTCATCGAAATTAAAGGCGATACTCCCGGCGCGCCCAATCTGCTCTGGGAAGGCCTGGACGTGGCCCAGGCCGTGAAGGTGTACAACAAGTGGCAGTACGTGGAGCACACCATTACCATGCCGGACGCGGCCAAGCCTACCAGCCGAATCCTGGTGTACCTGTGGCGCGCTGACAGCAAGCAGCCGGTTTACCTCGACGACCTGAGCATTTCCCTGGCCAGCCAGCGGTAACTTTTTCCGGCCCTGAAACCCGGCGGCCCGCCCCGGCCCGGAACCAGGTTCCGGGCCGGGGCGGGCCGCCGGGTTTTTTCTGAAGAAAGCCTTACTCCACTACCTCCACCGGTATGCGCAGCCGCACTGGCCAGTCGCGGTAGTCTTTGCTGATCAGGCTGACCTCGAAGGTATAGTGGCCGGGCTGCTGCGGGGCCCGGAGGGGTAAGGTCTGGGTCCAGGGCTGCCACACATCTACCTCCAGAGGTACTTCCACGGGCAGAGCATCGGTGGGCCAGTCGTGGGCTTTGTAGAAGGCCGTGCGCAGCAGCGTTGGGTGCGGTGCCCGGATGCCGGAGTGCAGGGGGCGGGCCGCTGGGGGCACCTGAATCAGCACCGGCAAGGTGTGCTGCCGGCCGGCTTGCCAGGTGGTGGGCACGGCGCCAGGCAAAACCAACCGCACGCCTTGGTGGGCGGTAATATAGGGGCGGAGGCTTGCCGTATCGGAAGGGGGTAGGGTGTTAAGGACGCGGTACGAGGTATTAGGGAAGCGGAAGTAGCGGGCCGGCAAATCAGATGTGTTCATGGTTTCAAACGGCCCTAGTAGTATGCCCGGCTGGGCGCCCGCGGCGGCCATCTGCTCCACATCGGTGCCCACGCGCACGGTCTGCACGGAGTCGGGGTGTTGCCGGGCGCTGACCATCATGGTTTCGCTGGCCGAAGCCCACGCCGACCCGCCCGCCCGCAGCTGGTGCGGATCCATGTTGTTGAAGTCCATGATAAACTTGCGCTCCGGAAACTGGCTGGTGTAGGTAAGCAGCTGATTAAGCCATTGCTGATGAGCCGTGTACGGGACGTGGCGCTGCCACACCAGAGCCAGCCGGGCCAGCAGTAGCACCCCCAGCAGGCCGGTTGCCAGGGCCGCCCCGCGCCCGTTCCAGCGGCGCTCCAGGGCCGGCAGCAATTCCAGGGCAAAGGGCACAGCCACAAACAAGGTCAGCGGCAGGTACAGGTTTTCGAGGTAGGTAGGGTCAGTATAGTCGGGGTTTGAAACGTTGATAATAAAGGTATAGCCCCCCACAAACCCCCACACCAGCCCCAGCCGTAGCCAGGCCGGCCAGGTGCGCTGCCGTGCGTAAAACACGGTAAGCGCCAGCAGTAGCAAGGGCAGGGCCAGGAAGCTGCGGCTGCAGAGCTGCCAGAAATTATGAAAGCTGCCCAGAGCCAGGTAGTTAGGGAAAAACTTAATCAGGTTGGGCGTGAAGGTCATGTGGGTGGCCTCATAGGAGCCGGGCGGAATCAGCATGGCCCGCAGCTGGTACATGGCCAGGGCCAGCACCAGCATGCCGTAGTAGGCCCAGTCCCGAAACCGGCGGTTCAGCACCCAGTCGTAGGCCCAGATAAACAGGAAGGGGAGAATGATGAGCGGGTGGCCGAAGATGAATACCGGCACCAGGGCCGCCAGGGCCAGGGTACTAAACCGCCAGGGCAGGGGCGCCTGCCGGGCCACGCCCCCGTAAAACAGCAGCAAGGCCGCCAGACCCTGCGGCAGCTCCGATTGCGCCCAGTAGAACGTGCGCGAGGCCAGCAGCACGTAAAGTAGTGCTACTACCAGGGCTACCTGCTGGTTGCGGAACCAGTAGGCACACACCAGAAAAACGGCCAGGTAGTACACAATAAACACCACCGAGTACAGCCGTAGCACCCCATCCAGGGGCAGGCCCGCCTTCAGGGCCAGCAGGGTAGGTAGCTGCGTAACGATGGCCACGAAGCGGCGGTTCTGCACGAACAGAGACTTGTCTTTCAGGTAGATAAACAAGTGGTAGGCCAGGTCGTAGTAGGCCGCCCGCTCCAGGTAGAAGTGCCAGGCAAAGAGCAGCAGCACCAGCATGGTGGCCAGGGCTAGGCGCATCGGCCCCCGGCCGGCGTAGTGTTTAGAGAGTAGCATACAGCCAGAAAAAAGCCGCCCGCGGCGGCCTTGTTCAAATAAAAACAGGAGCCGTTACTGCCCGGAAGCTAGCCCAGCAGCCCGTACTTAAGAATGCAGTAAATGGCCCGGAATCCGTCGCGCCAGCCTATCTTCTTGCCCTCGGCGTAGGTACGGCCGTAGTAGCTGATGCCCACCTCGTAGATGCGCACATTGGGCACGCGCGACACCTTGGCCGTTACCTCGGGCTCAAATCCGAAACGCTTTTCCTCCAGCTGAAGGCCCTGAATTATGTCGCGGCGGAAGAGCTTGTAGCAGGTTTCCATGTCGGTCAGGTTCAGGTCGGTGCACATGTTGCTCAGGAAGGTGAGCATCTGGTTGCCGATGCTGTGCCAGAAGAACAGAATGCGGTGCGGATTGCCGCCCATGAACCGGGACCCGAACACCACGTCGGCAAAGCCGCGCAGAATAGGCTTAATCAGCAGGTTATATTCTTCGGGGTCATACTCCAGGTCGGCATCCTGAATGATGACGTAGTCGCCGGTGGCCTCGCGGATGCCCGTGTGCAGGGCCGCGCCCTTGCCCTGGTTAACTGTATGCCGCAGCAGCCGCAACCCCAGGTGGGCGTGCTGGGCCGCGTAGGCCTCAATCACCGCCACCGAGTCGTCCGAGGAGCAGTCATCCACGAGAATAATTTCCTTTCTGATCTGATTCACCAGCTCCAGGCCGCGTAGCAAATCCAGGATCTGGTGAATGGTGCGGGCCTCGTTGTAAACCGGAATAATGATGGAAAGCGTATGGAAGTGTACCAAGCAGAGCAGGTCTAGTCACAGAAAACGCTCAAATATAGACTGTCTGCCCGCGGGAGCTACTATTAAGAGCGCATGGGCTCCCAAAGCAACGGGGCTACAGGCTGCTGGTGCGGCCCCCATCTACCGGCACGTTGATACCCGTGATGTAGGCCGCGGCCTCCGAGGCCAGAAAGGCTACCGCTGCTGCTACCTCCTGCGCCTGGCCAAACCGACCGGCCGGAATACCACGCAGCATAGCTGCCTCTACTTCTTCAGTGGTCTGGCTGGTTTGCTCTACTTTCTTGGCAATGAGGGAGGTATGACGCTGCGTGACGGTAGCGCCCGGCAGCACGTTGTTTACCGTGATGCCGTCGGCGGCCAGCTCGTTGGCCAGGGTTTTGGCCCAGTTGCCCACCGCCCCCCGGATGGTGTTCGAGACGCCCAGGCCCGGCAGCGGCTGCTTCACGGAGGTGCTGATGATGTTGATAATGCGCCCCCGCCCGCGCTGGCGCATGCCCGGCACCACGGCCTGCGCCAGCAGGTGGTTGCACACCAGATGCTGCTCAAACGCCGCCCGAAAAGCTTCCACAGGGGCGTCCAGAATAGGCCCCCCGGCCGGGCCACCGGTGTTATTTACCAGAATGTCAAAGCCGTGGCCGGCCTGGGCCAGGTACTCATGCACCCGCTGCCGCAGCTGGTCGGGCTCCGTGAAATCGGCCACCAGAAAGGTGTGCTGCTGTCCGGCGGGGGTAGGGAGGGCGGCGGCTACTTCGCGCAGGGCGGCCTCGTTGCGGGCCAGCAGGGTTACAGTAGCGCCGCGCTGGGCCAGGGCTTCGGCCACGGCCCGCCCAATGCCCTGGGTGCTGCCGCCCACCAGGGCGCGTTGGGAAAGTAATTCCATGAGGAAAAGAGAAATGAAGGTGAAGAAAAGCGGCTTCGGCCCGATGCCGGAAGTGCCCCGACTGATTAACGTTCGCGCCATCGGCGTCGGCACGGAGGTAGGTGCCCTACCCCCTGCAACGGGCCAAACCTCGGGCAGGCGTCCGCAATGCCAGCCGGATAGGGGAGGGGTAGGCGCCTTGGCTGGGAAAGCAGCAAGATACGTAGCCCCGATACACGGGAATATCGTTATTTGCCGTAACGCACCCGTTGCCTACCCCCTTCCATCTTAGCCTACCCCGTATGATTCGGCCCTTCAACTTTCAGCAGTGGATTGACGAGCACCGCCACTTGCTCAAGCCGCCCGTTGGCAACCAGCAGGTCTATAAAGACAACAAAGACTTTATTGTGATGGTGGTGGGCGGCCCCAACGCCCGCAAAGACTACCACGTGGACGAGGGCGAGGAACTGTTTCTGCAGCTGGAAGGCGACATTGTGGTGAAGGTGATTGAAGACGGCAAACCCGTGGACATCGAAATTAAAGCCGGCAGCATGTTCCTGCTGCCCGCCGGGGTGCCTCATTCGCCGCGCCGCCCGGCCGGCTCGGTGGGCCTGGTGCTGGAGCGCTACCGCACCCCCGGCGAACTGGATGGCTTTCAGTGGTACTGCGAAAACTGCGGCCACAAGCTCCACGAAGAGTTTGCTGAAATCACCGACATCGTGGCCCAATTGCCGCCCATCATGAACCGTTTCTGGGCTTCTGATGAGCTGCGGACCTGCCAGGTGTGCGGCACCTACATGGAGGCGCCGGCTAAGGCTACTCCCGCCGAATAGCCCCCGCCTCCGCCGTGCTCAGCATTGATATTCACACCCACATTCTGCCCGAGCGGTGGCCCGATTTGCGGGAGCGGTACGGGTACGGCGGCTTTATCCGGCTGGAGCACCACCGGCCGTGCTGCGCCCGCATGATGCAGGACGACCGGTTTTTCCGCGAAATTCAGGACAACTGCTGGGACCCCGCCGTGCGCATCCGCGAGTACGACCAGCTGGGCACGCAGGTGCAGGTACTGAGTACTGTGCCCGTGATGTTTAGCTACTGGGCCCGCCCCCTCGATACCCTGGACCTGAGCCAGCTGCTCAACGACCACATTGCCGACGTGGTGCGGCGCTACCCTACCCGCTTCGTGGGGCTGGGCACCCTGCCCCTGCAGGCCCCCGACCTGGCCATCCGGGAGCTGGAGCGCTGCATGAAGCTGGGCCTGGCGGGCGTGCAGATCGGCTCCCACGTCAACGACTGGAATCTGGACGCGCCGGAGCTGTTTCCGGTGTTTCAGGCCGCCGAGGAGCTGGGCGCCTGCGTGTTCATTCATCCCTGGGACATGATGGGCCAGCAGCAGATGCCCAAGTACTGGCTGCCCTGGCTGGTGGGCATGCCCGCCGAAAGCACCCGCGCCCTCTGCTCCCTGATTTTTGGGGGCGTGCTGGAGCGCCTGCCCCGCCTGCGCGTGGCCGTGGCCCACGGCGGCGGCACCTTTGCCACCACCATTGGGCGCATTGGGCACGGCTTTGAGGTGCGGCCCGACCTGTGCGCCGTGGACAATGCCGTGCACCCGCGTGAGTACCTGGGCCGGTTCTGGGTTGACTCTCTGGTGCACGACCCGCGCCTGCTCGACTACCTCGTTCAAACCATTGGCCCCGAGAAAATTACCCTGGGCACTGACTACCCCTTCCCCCTCGGCGAAGCTGTGCCCGGCGAGCTGATCCGCTCCCTACCCTACCCCGACGAGGTAAAGGCCCGCATGCTCGGCCAAAATGCCCTGGACTGGCTCGGGCTGGATGCCGGCCGGTTTATATAGGTGAGTTGGTGAATGAGTGGAGTATGCGGGACACTGGCCTCCGGCTAAAAGTCTGCCGCCAGCTTGCGCCACCTGTCACTTGTCACCATTTACCTCATCACCTCATCACCTCATCACCAACTCACCATTGGTATCTTTGTCCTGATGACCTTCGAACCCACCCTCGACTTTGCCCGCCAACTGGATGCGCAGGACCCGCTGCGCGACTTCCGCCAGCAGTTTCTGATTCCGCCCGCGCCCAATGGCGACGACAGCCTCTACTTCTGCGGCAACTCCCTGGGTCTGCAGCCCCGCACGGCCCGCGCCGCCGCCGAGCAGCAGTTCCGGAACTGGGAGCAGCTGGCCGTGGAAGGTCATTTCAAGGGCGAAACCCCCTGGATGCACTTTCATAAGCGCCTGGAGGAAGCCTCAGCCCGCATAGTAGGTGCCAAGCCCGTGGAGGTCGTCGTGATGAACAACCTCACCACCAACCTGCATCTGCTGCTGATTTCCTTCTACCAGCCCACCGCCACCCGCTACAAGGTGCTGATGGAAGGCGGCGCTTTCCCTTCTGATCAGTATGCCCTGGAAACCCAGGTGCGCATGCGCGGCCTCGACCCCGACGACGCCATTGTGGAGTTGATGCCGCGCCCCGGCGAGCATACCCTGCGCACCGAAGATATTCTGGCCAAGATTGAGGAGCTGGGCGACTCGCTCTGCACCATCCTGATGGGTGGCATCAATTACTACACCGGGCAGGTGTACGATATGGCCGCCATTACCGAAGCGGGCCATAAAGTAGGGGCCATGGTGGGCTTCGATCTGGCCCACGCGGCTGGTAATATTCCGCTGCACCTCCACGACTGGGACGTGGACTTTGCCTGCTGGTGCTCCTATAAATACCTGAACTCCGGGCCCGGCGGGGTATCGGGCGCGTTTGTGCACGAGCGGTTTGCCGACCGCCCCGACCTGGTGCGCCTGGCTGGCTGGTGGGGCTACGATGATAAGGAGCGCTTCCAGATGAAAAAGGGCTTCCGGCCCATGCGCGGCGCGGCCGGCTGGCAGCTGTCCAACGGGGCCATCCTGACGCTGGCCGTGCACGAGGCTGCCCTGGCTATTCACGAAGCAGCCGGCGGCATGGAGGCCCTGCGCCGCAAAAGCGAACTGCTGACGGGCTACCTGGAGTTCCTCATCACCCGTCTCAACCTGCCCAAAACCCGCCTCGAAATCATTACCCCCCAGGACCCGGCCCAACGCGGTTGCCAGCTTTCTTTGCTGGTGCACCAAGGCGGCCGCAACCTGTTTGAGCACCTGATGGGGGTAGGCGTTATCGGCGACTGGCGCGAGCCCAACGTGATTCGGCTGGCTCCGGTGCCGCTCTACAACACCTTCGAGGATGTGTACCGGGTAGGCGAGGTGCTAGCCGGCTGGGCCCGTCAGGCCGAATAGAATTTGGCACCAGCCGAAAGTTTTTCGCTGGAAATACCTGTTCTGCGTAAGAATAGGGATGCTGGTTCCCAGCTCGTTTTGATTTCGCTGACCTGAATACCATGGCTGAAGACTTCGCGGCAAAAATGAGCCGCAAAACCGTCGCGGAATTGCGCGACTACGTGGATAACCGCTACCAGTACCGCGAGGAAGCCGTGTTGGCGGCTCTGGCGGAGCTGGAACGGCGCGGTACCCCGGAGCCGGCCGCGGCTACCATCACGCAGGAGCTCCAGATCAGCCAGCAGGAAACCAGCCAGCGGGAGCAGGCAGCCAGAGACCGGGAAGCTGAGCAGGAGCTGGCCCGCCGCCGCGCCCGTGGCCAGGAAGCCCCCGAAGTAGAGGAAACTGGTCCGGCCCTGTACTCGCCCGGTACTATCACGGTTTTCTCGGTGCTGTTTAGTATGGTGGCCGGGGGGATTCTGCTGGCCCTGAACCTGCGGACGCTGCGGCGCTACGGCCCCTCGTGGCTGGTAATTGGTTTCGTTATAGCCTACTTGGCCCTCACGCACTACTCCATGCAGTGGGTGCAGCAGCAGTACGGCAATCAGTATTTCTGGCTGGGCTCGGTGTTCAACATCGTTGCCATTGTGCTATACAACGTGGTATTCTGGCCCCGCTACATCGGCCTGAAGCCCTACCGTAGTCGGCCTTGGGGCGGTGCCCTCCTGATTTGCGGCCTGATTTCGCTGCTGTACGCCATTCTGTACGTGCGTTTCGGGCTGGGTGCTGTGTAAGTAGCCACCCGGTCATGCCTCTTGCGCCCATTGCCCTGCCCCACGCCGAACTGCTGTTCGACCCCAATTTCCTACCCCCGGCGGAGGCGCAAACCCTGCTTCAGGAACTCACCAGCCGCCTGGCCTGGAAGCATGAGCCTATCAAGCTGTTTGGCCGGGAAGTGATGCAGCCCCGCCTCACGGCCTGGCACGGCGACGCGGGCGCATCCTACCGCTACTCGGGTATTCAGCTGCAGCCCGAACCCTGGACGCCCGCCCTGCTACACCTGCGCCGGCAGGTAGAGGCAGCTACCGGCACGACCTTTAACAGCGTGCTGCTCAATCTCTACCGCTCCGGCCAGGACAGCATGGGCTGGCACGCCGACGACGAGCCGGAGCTGGGCCCCGAGCCTATTATTGCCTCCGTCACGCTGGGGGCTACTCGCAACTTCCGCCTGAAGCCTCGCGACCCGCAGCACACTGCCCACGGCCCTATCACGCTGCCTCTTACCGCCGGCAGCCTGCTCCTGATGCGCGGGCCTACCCAGCGGTACTGGCTCCATGCCCTGCCCAAAACCGCCCGCCCCGTTGGCCACCGCCTCAACCTTACGTTTCGTTTGGTCAGGTGAGAATGTGAAGAAGTAAATGGTAAATGGTGACAGGTACAGCGAGGTAATGCAGGCTGGACAAGCCTAATGCCTACCCCTCCCAAACGCGACAAGCCCTTCACCTCGGGGCAGAGGGAAGGGCTTGTCTGGATAGTGAGTTTTCCTGTCAGAAGGAAAGGGCGGTGGAAATCCTTCTGACTCTACTAACTCACAAGGGCACTGTTTTGTTGTTGGCTACTTCACATCGAAGCGCAGGCCCAGGTAGGCCAGGCGCCCAATCTGGGGGCCGCCGAACACCTGCACGTTGTTGGCATTGAAAGCGTTGGAGATGCCAGCCTGGAAGGTGCTGCCCAGCTTCGGCACGGTGTAGCCCAGGTAGGCGTCGGTGGTGCTGTAGTCACGGATGGTACCCACGGCGAAAGGCATTTCCTGCAGGTGGCCCTGCACCCAACGGTAGTTCACGGAGTAGCTCAGGTTGCCTACTTGGCCATTGGCGCCCACGTTATACTTGTGCTTGGGCGTGTTGAAGTAGGTCTGGAAGCCTTCGGGCAGGTTGCTGCGGTCCAGCACGTTCAGCGAGTAGTTGCCCGTCAGGTTGAAGGCTTTCCGGAAGTAGTACGTCAGGCCGGCCGTTACCCCTTGGGTACGCACTTCCTGGGCGCTGTTGTAGTAGGCATACAGCACGCGGGTAGGCTTGCTCTGGTCAGAGTAGGCGGCAGGGTAGCCGGCGGCCAACTGCTGGGGGGTAGGCCGCGAGCCATCGGTGTTGCCCACAAACGTCTGGGCTCCAATGAAATCCTGGTAGCGGCTGCGGTAGTAGCTCACGTCGGCGTAAAGGTTAGCCAGCAGGGCACCTTTGTAACCAATTTCCGCGGTGCTTACTTGTTCCAGCTTCAGGGGCGCAATGTTGTACTCGTAGGGCTGCAGCACGGCCGGGTTGCTCTGGGCGGCGGTCAGCAGCTGGGGCGAGTTAAACAGGGCTAGGTTATAGCCCTGGAAACCATTGCCCACGTTCCCGATCAGCAGGCCCGTGCGGAT
This sequence comes from Hymenobacter sp. DG01, assembly GCF_006352025.1. Classification (NCBI taxonomy): domain Bacteria; kingdom Pseudomonadati; phylum Bacteroidota; class Cytophagia; order Cytophagales; family Hymenobacteraceae; genus Hymenobacter; species Hymenobacter sp. DG01. The sequence goes on along the minus strand of NZ_CP040936.1, from coordinate 3,410,207 downwards.
GTCATTATAGAAGTACTGCTCGGTTTGCGAGGGCGAACGGAACGCCTGGCCGTAGCTGGCCCGGAAGTTATGCTGCTTGTTCTCGCCCAGCGAGTACACCGCCGACGCCCGCGGCGAAAAAGCCGGCTTGAAGTTCTTGAAATCATCGACCCGGCCGGCCAGGGCCAGCTTCAGGCGCTCCTGCAGAAATTTCTTGGTCAGCTGCGCGTAGCCGCCCAGCTCGTGGTTCTGAATCCGGCCATCGGTATCCGAGAACAGGTTGCCCTGGGAGCCCAGTCGGAACTTGCGGTAGGCACCGCCCACAATCAGGTCGGCTGTTTCGCTGAGCTGAAAGTTGTACTGGGCGTTGCCCTCGTTAAGCAGGGAGCAGGGGTTGAGGCGGGCGCCCCGGCCCACGGTAGCATCGTTGATGATTTGCTTGCGCAGGGCGCTAAACTCGGCGCTGGTGGGGTCCAGCTGCAGCGGATCAGCGGCGACTTTGGCTGCGGCCTGGGCCTGAGCATCGGTTTGGCCGGCCGTGCGCGCTCCCACGTAGGTGTTTACGTAGGTGCCATAGTAGCGCTGGGCGTAGGTAGTGGTGGTGTTACCGCCGGCAATAGGCGAGGTCTGGATAAAGGAACCCAGGAAGCTCAGGTCGTAGGAGTTGCCGCCAAAGTCCTGAATGGACTGGCCCCGTACAAACCACCGCTCGCCCTTGATTTCGCCGTGGTACTGGTTGGTGCCGAAATCCTTGAAGCGGTAGCGGCTGGTGCTCTGGTAGCTGGCCGTGCCGCGGTTGTAGTTGGCGCCCGCCGTCAGCTTGATGCTGCTAGTAAGCAGGTACGATACCGAGGGGTGAATTTTAAGTGACTTGGCCTGGTCGTCATTTCCTACCAGGGTCTTTTCCTCAAAGCCCGGCATGAATACGGTTTTGTTGCGCACCTCCGGGAAAGGGAAATTGGCCGCGAAAGTGTAGCCATCCACGTCGCCGTAGCGGTTCACGGCATCGTAGCCCAGCGAGGAGCCCTGAGCGTTGTTGTTGGACTGTACTTGCTTGCTGGTAGCCGAGTAGTTGCCGGCCAGCCAGTCATTGGCCGTGAGGTAAGCGCCGGTTACTTTGAAGGCGAACTTGTCGCCGATTTTCTTGGCGTAGCGCACCTGTCCGTCAAAGAAGCTCCGCTCCCCGCCGCGCAGGCGCAGGCTCAGGCCCTCACTCACGAAGGGGTCCTTGGAGTTTTGCAGCAGCACCCCATTAAAGGCGTTCTCCGTACAGGGCCGAGGCCGGGCCGTGGATAATTTCAATGCTTTCGATGTCCAGCTCGGGCAGGCCCGTCAGGTTACCGGTGTTGATGTTCAGGGAGGGCGACTGAGTATCAAAGTAATCCGTGAGCTGAATCAGGCGCTCCGACTTCGCCGAGTTAAACCCGCGCGTGCTCAGCGAGTTCATGATCATGCTCGTGCTGTTCACGTCGATGCCCTTGAACTGGTTCAGGCCCACCTGCACGTCGGGCGGAGGCAGGCGCAGAATCTGCTGGGAGGTTACTTTCTCTACCGTTACCGGCGCCTGCAGAATGCCTTCCTCTACCCGCGAAGCCGAGGCAATTACCTCGTTGGTTTGGGTGGGGTTCAGCTTCAGCTGCACCATCACGGTGTTATCGGGCTGGCTGAGCGTAACGTCGCGGCTTTCGTAGCCTACAAAGGATACCGACAGCACTACGGGGCCGCCGCCGAAGTCGGCGCGCAGGCTGAACTTGCCGTCCCGGTCCGTGCTGGTCCCGATAAAGGTGCCCCGAATAAAGATAGTAGCCCCTGACATAGGCCTTCCGGCCTCATTCTGTACGCTTCCTGCTATGGCGCCCAGCTCCTGCGCCAAGCTTGCTGTGGCACCGCACAGAAAAAGTAAGAGGAAGAAAAATAGAAAACGGTAAGGTTTTCCCATAATAAAAAAATGCAAAAATGAAAAACTGCCTCCCCTACGTAGAAAAGGCCACAAGTGTATTGTGTGCATGCCTAATACCCTACCAATGAGGAGCTAAAACCCTGGTGATTATTGGAGAGGGTGAATTGAACAAATAAAAGTTCTGGCTGCCAAAGTCGGACGCCGGTACCCCATCCCGCATGGCACGTTAGTAGCGCACATCGGGTGGCCCGTACAGGTACAGGCAATTTTCGTCGCCTATTAAGTAGCCTCCAACGTGAAATATATTTGGTTTTTGCCCCGCGCTTTGTGCTTCTTCGTCGCTCAGCGAATTATAGCTTCGGTCCGGGTTTATTTCCCTGGGTTTGGATTCTGTCAGGGTCCACGATGCGCCGGCGGGTAGGCGCGCGGGCTGCTCCTGGCGGGGGCGACATAAGGATAGAACGGCTGACATAAGGCAAGCAGGATAGGCGATATAGACAGGCTTCGCGCCCGATAATCTTTCCAAAGTTCAAAATAAAGCCTCAGCCGGGTACAACCCGGCCCTCTTCCGGCCAACTACCCGGCTATGCCTCCTGAACCCTAGATTTTCCTCGGTCAACTGATGCGGGCGGAATCGGTTACTTTCGTTGTTCTATTTGCTTCTTCTTACTGCTTAGCCCCGCGTACCCATGGCCGATTTTGCTTCCACTGCCGCTGAAACTGAACTCCTGACCGTGATGGGCGGCGGGCTGGTGGGCTCCCTGCTGGCGCTTTACCTGGCTCAGCACGGCCACGCGGTAGAAATGTTCGAGCGCCGCCCCGACATCCGGAAAGCGGGCCCGGTGGAGGCCCGTTCCATCAACCTGGCCCTGTCGGACCGGGGGTGGCGGGCCCTAGAGGGGGTAGGCATCGCAGACTCGGTGCGGGATGTGGCCATTGCCATGCACGGGCGCATGATGCACGACCCCCACGGCCAGCTCACCTACCAGCCCTACGGGCAGGAGGGCCAGGCCATCTACTCGGTGTCGCGCGCGGGCCTCAACCGCCGTATGCTGGATCTGGTGGAGCAGAACCCGCGCATTCAGGTAGCCTTCAACCAGCAGTGCCAGCGCGTGGACCTGCGTCAGCAGGTGGTGGAAATGCTGGATACGGAGCAGGGCGAGAGCCGGACGGTGCCTTTTCGGCGGCTGTTTGGGGTTGATGGGGCCTACTCGGCGGTGCGCAGCGCTATGCAGCGCACCGAGCGGTTCAACTACTCTCAGCACTACCTCGATTACGGCTATAAGGAGCTGACCATTGCCGCGGCCCCCGGCGGCGAGTGGGCCCTGGAAAAGCACGCGCTGCACATCTGGCCCCGGGGCCAGTATATGATGATTGCCCTGCCCAACCTCGACGGCTCCTTTAACTGCACCCTGTTTTTCCCGTTCGAAGGGCCCGTTTCCTTTGAGGCCCTGCAAACCCCGGCTCAGGTGCGCGCCTTCTTCGAGGACGTGTTTCCGGATGCCGTGCCCCTGATGCCGGAGCTGGAAACCGAGTTCTTTGAAAACCCCACCAGCTCCCTGGTTACGGTGCGCTGCTACCCCTGGACCTACCACGATGCCGTGCTGCTGCTCGGGGATGCCGCTCACGCCATTGTGCCGTTCTACGGGCAGGGCATGAACGCGGGCTTCGAGGACTGCACGGCCCTGCACGAGCTGCTCACCCGCCACGGCCGCGACTGGGACACAATTTTCCAGGAGTTTCAGCAGCAGCGCAAGCCCAACGCCGATGCCATGGCCGACCTGGCCGTGTACAACTTCGAGGAAATGCGCGACCGGGTAGCCGACCCCCGGTTTCTGCTCCAGAAGAAGATAGAAAGCAAGATTTCAGCCCAGTACCCCGATAAGTGGCTGCCTCTGTACTCGCAGGTTACGTTTTCTCACCTGCCCTACGCCGAAGCCTGGGCCAACGGGCAGGCTCAGGAACAGATTATGCAACGCCTGATGCCGCACATCCGGACCGAGGAAGACTACCAGCTCCCCGCGGTGCAGCAGCTGATAGCCGCCGAAATGGCTCGGCGGGCCTGAGCCACGTCATGGCTGGCAGGCCGCAGGAGGTAGCTACGCGCCGCCTCCTGTTTTGGGAAGGGCAGGGGGTAGGGTCGGTAACGCCGCGCATTCGGGAAGCCCAGGCAGGCCGCAGGCCGCCGGAGCCTTCTGCCCTGCGTCCAAAAATGAGATAATACATTTTGTTACATATAATTAACTTGATTGGCTACCGGAAGTAGAGTAGTTTAGCTACTCAGTAAAAGCCACAATGCTTGTTTGGCAGGCTTATTTAGCCGGTTAGCAGGCAGCGGGGCCACCCGTTCCGACTTACCCTTTCCGCTCCTTATGGCTACTGCCCCCGTCCTGACTTGTGCTATTATTGATGACGAAGAAATCAACCGGCTGACGCTGGAGCACTACATTTCCCTGACCGATTCGCTGCAGCTGGTTACCTCCCTCGACGATGCCTTGCAGGGCCTGAACTACTTCCGGGCGGGCAATAAAGTAGATGTACTGTTTCTGGACGTGCAGATGCCCCAGCTCAATGGCCTGGACCTGCTGCGCGTTCTGTCCGATCCGCCCATCGTTATTCTGACCACGGCCCACGAGGACTTTGCCGTGGATGCCTTTGATCTGCGCGTAACCGACTACCTCGTTAAGCCCTTCGACTACGCCCGTTTCAGTCGGGCCGTGCAGCGGGCTCTGCAGCAGCACGCTACCCCGGCGGCCACGGCCGGCAGCCCGGCCGCCCCAACCGCCCCCCCCGATAACGACCTGTTCGTGAAGGTCAACAACAAGATGGTGCGTATCAACTTCGATGAAGTGCTTTACATCGAGGCCCTGTCGGACTACGTGATTATCGTGACGGACAAGCAGAAGTACATCGTTTATACCACCATGAAGGCCCTGGATGCCCGCCTGCCCTTCGACCACTTCGTGCGTGTGCACCGCTCCTACATCCTGAACATGCGCCGCATTGAGGCCATTGAGGACGGGGCCGCGGTAGTACCTGGTGGTAACCACGTGCCCATCGGCAAATCTTACCAGGAAGCCTTCTTTCGTAAGCTCAACCGCATCTAAGCCGGTCGGCCTCAAATACTTCGCCCCGCGGAATTCCCGTAGTTATTCTGGGAGATTCCGCGGGGCGAAGTCATGAATATAGCAGCAGGGCCAGGGGCTACTCAACGTGGGCGTTGCCCAGCTGCTCCACGGCTGCTTCCAGCGTATCGGCCAGCAGGTGGGCCAGGGGCAGCAGGTCCACGGCCGGGGGTAGGGCCTCTGAGTCGGGCGCGAGGCGGGAGAGGGGCTCCAGGACCGCTACGGCCTGCTGGGTGCCCTGAATGCCGAGCAGCTGCAGCGAGGGCCGCAGCTTATGCACTACCAAGCCCACGGCCAGCCAGTCGTTGGTGGCTACGGCCTCCCGGAGCTGGGCCACTGCTACCGGCGTGTGCGCCCGGAACGAGCCAATTATCTTCTGCATGAAGATGGTGCTGCCGTGCGCCGTGTCGCGCAGCAGCGTCAGGTCGAATAATGAGTCTGCCGCCGGGGTGGTGGACTCCGGCGCGGGTTCCGCGGCGGGTTGTGGCGGCGGGAGGGGGGTAGGCGCGGCGGCTTCCAGCTCGTCGGCCGGCACCGGGCGCAGGTTGGCTTCCAGCTTCCGGAACAGGTCGTCTTCCTCAAATGGCTTGGAAAGATAGTCCAGGCCAGCCGCCCGGTAGATTTCGTCGTCGGAGCGCATTACGTTGGCCGTAAGGGCAATAACGGGGGTAGCGGCGCGCAGCGGATCGGGGTGCTGGCGCAGGCGGTGGGTCACGTCGAGGCCGCTGAGGCCGGGCATCTGTATGTCCATGAGTACCACGTCGTAGAGGCGGGCTTCCAGCTGGTCGAGGGCTTCGTTGCCGTCGGAAGCTACGTGGGTTTCCACCTCCCAACCCTCCAGAATCAGCATGGCCAACTGCTGGTTTACGGGGTGGTCTTCTACCAGCAGCACCCGTTTGCCCCGCAGGCGGGCGTAGTCGGGCGGGGGTAGCAGGGTAGGCTCCGGCAGCGGTTGCTGGGCCTTGGGCAGGGTCAGGGAAAAGAAGAAGGAGCTACCCTGGTTGAGCTCACTTTCCACCCACATTTGCCCACCCAACTGCAGCACCAGACTCCGGCTGATAGTCAGCCCCAGGCCCGTGCCTCCAAACCGCCGCGAAATGTCGGCGTAGGCCTGCGAAAAGCTCTCAAAAACTGCTTCCAGCTTATCGGCCGGAATGCCGATGCCCGTGTCGCGCACCTGAAACTCCAGGGCCAGCTCGGTGGTGGTTTCCTGGAGCAGGCGCGAGGTGAGGGCTACCTCGCCGTAGGTAGTGAACTTCACGGCATTGCTGAGCAGATTAAGCAGAATCTGGTTGATGCGGCCCGGGTCGCCGATAACCACGGGGTGGGGTAGGGGCATTAATTCCAGCCGGAAGCCTATGCCTTTCTCCTCGGCCCGGAAGGCCAGACTTTGCACAGCATCCTGAATGGACTGGTTTAAATCGAAGGCCATCTGCTCCAGCTCCAGCTTGCCGGCCTCAATTTTGGCCACGTCCAGCACGTCGTTGATAACTGTGAGCAGGTGGCGTCCGGAGTTGCGCAGTACCCGCAGATGCTCCTGCTGGGTAGGGGCCAGGGGCGTTTTGGCCAGCAGGCCGGCCATGCCCAGAATACCGTTGATGGGCGTGCGGATTTCGTGGCTCATGTTGGCCAGGAAGTTTTCTTTGGCCCGGGCCGTGTTTTCGGCAGCTTCCTTGGCCCGCAGCAGCTCTTGCTCGGCCTGAATGCGCTCCGTAATTTCCTGGCCGTAGGCAATAACGTAGGGTAGCTCGCCGGGCTCCTGCACGCGGTAGTTGTTGTAGATCAGGTGATGCGGGCGGCCATCGGGGCCCCGGAGGGTCATCAGCCCGGTCAGTTCCTGTTGCTGGCGTGCCTGGGCCAGATACACCCCCAGCTGGGGGTGCAGATCGGGGGTGAGCACATCGTGGAGTGTGCGCCCCACCAGCAGCTCGGGCACTACCCCTACCAGCTGGGCCGCGGCCGGGTTTACCGACAAAATGATGCCCTCCAGATCGTGGGTGCAGATCAGGGCCTGGGAGTAGTGCATCAGGTCGCGGTACTGCTTGGCTGTGCGCTCCAGGGTGTTGCCCGTCTGCTTGATTTCGGTAATGTCGGTGCTGACGCCCATGACGTTCATGCTGCCATCGGTGCGGTGCAGGGGGCGCACCACCGTCTGGAAGTAGCGCACAGTGCCGTCGAGCTGGGTGAAGGAGCTTTCGTAAGCTATTTCCTGCCCCGATTTCAGTACGTGCAGGATGCTTTGCTCGTGGGCCCATTTCTCGGCCGCTACGGGGTCGTGGGGGTCGCTGGAGTCGGTGTAGCGGTGGGCGCCGGTGCTGATCAGGTCCTCAAAGGCCTGGTTGGAAAACTGAATCTGGCCCTCGGTGTTGCACACCCACAGCACAATGGGGGTAGTGTTTACTACCTGCTGCACAAAGTTTTGCTGCTCCTGCAGGCGGGCTTCGCTGCGGCGTACCTTTTCCTCGGCCTCATGGCGCTCCGTAATGTCGAGGCCGTACCCGATAACCATCCGCAAGTCGCCCTCGGAACCAAAAACCGGCTGCATGTGGCGCAACGAGAGGCGCCGGCCCTCGGGCGTGTCCAAGGCTTCTTCCCAGGCCACCACGCTGCGCTGCTGAACGGCCCGCTCGAAAACGGCCCTCCGCCGGTGAGCCAGGTCCAGGGGGCGCCCCCGGTGGGCGAGGTACTCAAAATCGGTGCGGCCGATGATCCACTCCCGCAGGCTGGGCTCGCGCAGGGCCGCCGGGTTCACGAACTGGTAGCGGTGCTCGGTATCGAACACGGCTACGTCGGCGGGCAGCTGGTTGAGTACCGTCTCGTAGAACTCCTGCTGCTCCACCAGGCGCTTTTCCGCGTCTTTTACCTGGGTGATGTCGGTGAAATACAAATTGACGTACTGGTCATTCACGAACGGCACAATGGCCAGCTGAAAGCACCGGTCGGCGTGGCCTACTTCACTTTGGGTAGGCAGGCCTGCCGCCAGGGCCTCGGTTGCAGCCTGGTACAGGTGCCGGGAAAAGGCCGGATCATGCTGGGGAGCCACGTACTCCTGGCGCAGCTGCTCGGCGGCCGGGTTGGCGTAGAGCACCCGACCGTTGGCGTGCAGGCGCAGCACGGGGTTCGGGTTCTGGCCCGGAATGCGGGACAGGGAGTTCAGATACTGCTCGGCCCGGCGCGCCTGCGTCACGTCGCGGAAAGACAGCATGTAGCCGGCCGGCACCAGGTCGGCCTGACCGCTGAGCGGAATAAAGTCCATTTCCAGTACCGTGCTGTCGGCCAGCTCCACATCGGCTCCCAGGGTGCGCTGATTAGCAGACCGCAGGCGCTCCAGTTCCTGTCGGGTGTTTTCGGGCCGTGCCGACTGCTGAATGAGCGCCTCCAGCAGGGGCTCGGCGGGCTGCTCCTGCATGCCGGGGGTAGCATCTTCCAGGCCCAGCAGGTCGCAGAACTCCTGGTTCAGCAGCACTACCTTGCCATTCTGGTGTACTACCAGCACCGCCACGCGCAGGTTCTGGGTGAGGCGGGTGATGCTGCCCGTCAGGCGGGTTACTACCCGCTGAGTAGCAGCCAGGTGGCGGCGCAGGGCCTGCACCTGCCGCTCGGCCGCCATTCGCTCCCGGCGCTCCTGAGCCAGCTGATCGGAGAGGGCCGCCGTGGCAGTGGTTGAATCGGAAGTGGACATAGGGCGGCGGATTCAGAAAAGCCTCAGAAAAACCAACTAACCAACTGACAGACAAGACAAGCGCGCCACATCAACGGAGTGCCGGTTGGTATAGGAAAGATAACAACGAATCCGGGTCAGGCCAAGGCCAGGCCCGCGCCGAAGCCCAGTACCAGCCCCGCGCCCAGGGCCAGGCCCGCCCATACCTGGGTGGTAGTGTGCGCGTTCAGGGCCAGGCGGGCGCTACCCACCGCGCCGGCCGTTACCACCGTCCCGGCCAGCCACCACACCCCGGGCACGCCGGAGGTGCCGCCCAGGTGGAGCAGGGCCAGCAGGCCCACCGCCCCGCCCATGCCTACGCCGTGGGCCGAAATCTTCCAGCGCAGCGTAATCAGAAACGTCAGCAGCACGGCCAGGGTCATGCCGGCCATTATCTGGTAGAGCAGCCCATCAAAAAGGCCCGGCCGGTGCAGCAGCCACGCCGCCGCTCCAAAGCTGGTAGCGGCCAGCAGCAGGGGTAGAGCGCGCTGCTGCCGCAGGGGCATTTCCAGAGAGTCCACCAGCCCCAGCTTTACCAGCATGGCCGCCCCCAGGGAGGGTAGCGCAAACGTGAAGCCCCCCACCACGGCCAGCACCAGCCACCGGTCGGGCAGGGCAGGCAGCAGCAACACCCCCGGCAACTGGTAGCAAACAATGTAGAACAGGTAAAACGGCACCAGCAGCGGATGAAACACCGCCGAGAGGGCCGTGGCAACAGCACGGGGCACAGGCAGACAGAACTAAGGCAGGAGCTAACGAAGATACGGCTGTCCACTGTTTTCGGACTGACCAGCGCCTCGTAAAAACACCAGTGCCCCCGCAGCCAGGCGTACGGGGGCACCAGAAAGCAGTCGTTTGGGCCAGCTTACAGCTCCTTGCGCAGGCGAGCCACCGGAATATTCAGCTGCTCGCGGTACTTGGCTACGGTGCGGCGGGCAATGTTATAGCCGCGGGCATTGAGCATTTTTTCCAGCTTATCGTCGGAGAGGGGCTTGTTTTTCTGCTCTCCCTCAATGATTTCCTTCAGGATGTGCTTCACTTCCCGGCTGGAGGCATCCTCGCCCGAGTCGGTGGCAATGCCTTCGGAGAAGAAGTACTTGAGCGGGTAGATACCAAACTCCGTCTGCACCGATTTGGAGTTAGCTACCCGGCTCACGGTGCTGATGTCCATGCCGATTTCGGTGGCTATATCCTTCAGAATCATGGGGCGCAGCTTGCTCTCGTCGCCTTCCGCGAAAAACTCAGCCTGGTAGCGCACAATGGCGTCCATGGTGCGCAGCAGCGTATTCTGGCGCTGCCGGATGGCATCAATAAACCACTTGGCCGAGTCCAGCTTCTGCTTTACGAAGGTCACGGCTTCCTTCATCTTCTTGTCCTTCTTCGAGGCCTTATCGTAGGCCCGGAACATCTCGGTATAGGCCGGCGACACCCGCAGGTCCGGGGCATTGCGCGAGTTCAGGGTCAGGTTGAACTGTCCGTTATCGTGGGTCAGAATAAAGTCCGGAACGATGTACTGTACCTTGCCCATACCCACCGGGCCCGTACCGCCGGGCTTGGGGTTTAGCTTGAGAATCAGGGCAATGGCTTCCTTTAGCTCCTCGTCCTCCAGGTCCAGTTTCTGCTGAATGCGAGGGTAGTGCTTCTTGGTAAACTCGTCGAAGGTTTCGTTCAGGATGCGCTCGGCGTGCTCGGTAACCTCGTCCTGGGGGCGGCGCTCCAGTTGCAGCAACAGGCACTCCTGCAGGTCGCGGGCGGCAATGCCGGGCGGGTCAAACGATTGGATTACGTGCAGTACTCCCTCAACTTCGGGCACTGAGGCCTCAATATTCTGGGAGAAAGCCAGGTCGTTGGCAATAGCCGACAGGTCGCGGCGGATGTAGCCGTCGCCATCAATAGAACCGATAAGCTGGCGGCCGATGGCTTCCTGCTTTTCATCGAGGTTGGCAAAGCCCAGTTGGTCCAGAAGGCTGTCAATCAGCGAGCCGCTGGTGTCGGCCAGGGGCATTTCCCGGTCGTCCTCGTCCTCGCCGGGGCCGTCGCCCTGCATTTTGTAGCCGGCTATTTCGTCGTCGTTGAGGTAGTCGCTCAGGTCGAGGTCTTCCTCCGAGGACGATTCTTTTAGGTCGGCGGGCTCCTCGTCCTTTACGGGGAGTTCTATTTCGGGCTGCTCTTCGCTTTGGTCATTGAAATCCTCGTCGAGCGTATTGTCGTCGTTATCAAATTCCGAGTCGGGGTCGTCGTAGTCCTCGTCGTCGCTGTCGTCGGCGCGCTCCTCTTCCTCGTACTCCTCGTTGTCGTCGCCTTCCTCCAGGGCTGGGTTTACTTCCAGCTCTTCTTTGATACGGGCTTCCAGCTCTGCCGTCGGAATCTGCAGCAGCTTAATAAATTGTATCTGTTGGGGTGACAGCTTCTGCGAAAGAAGCTGCTTCATGTCCAGTCGTTGCATACTCTAAAAACGCGTACGCCCCGCCGGTTGGTAAACGGGGTGGTTTGGCCAAATATAGGCCTTTCTGTACTTGAGTTAAGGGGAAAAAGTTGGGGTAGCTTCTCGAGCCGCCGCCGCTAAAGGGCCAGCATTGTCATAAATAGAGCAAGCGCCAATTGGCAGGTCAGTACCTTGCTCCCGACCCCAGGCATTGGCAACACGAAAATGATCAGGATTACCAAGCTTCACGATTCTTCCGCGCCGTTGGCATACAGCTATACGAAGCGCTGCCTCGTTGTGGCGGGCGGCACCTGCGCCGTGGCCCTGGATGGCGACAGGAGATTGTGGCGGGTATCGGTTGCTGATCCGGCGGGTAGTGTTCAGGACTTGAGTAAATGGTCAGCGCCTTACCGGGAGCTTGTTGCCTCGGGCGCTTTTCTTTACGCTGAAAAGCTGGGCGGCGGCGCCCTGTTTGCCTACAAAGAGGGCTTTGGGGTGGTGTTCAGCGAGCAGATACTGCTTTTCGACACTGCCTCGCAGGCGGAGCCTTTCGTGTATGAGATTCTGAATTCAAGCGGTGCCCCGCAGAACTTATCGGCCCGCTTTGTCAGTGAGGTAGGGCGCCCTCAATTGGCTTGCTGGATGCCCGGACAGCCAGCACCAATTGCCGTAGCGTATGATCATCAGCAGTTTGTAGGGCGCGCTGTATTTGTTGGCTATCTGGAGCCGTATTCGGCTACTGCGTATCGGCTGACGCGGGAGCCGCAACGGCTAACACTTGCGCCCGCTGTGGCGGCCCATGTGCCAGCTTCCCTGGGAGGTATAGATGAGCCTGTGGTTGTGGCCCTACGCCCACAAGGAGGCGGGCTGCAGGTAGCAACGGCCGGCGGGTATTACTCCTCTCAGCTGTTGGGAAGGCCTGCGAAGCTGCCCTTGTTCAGGGTGAAGCCCGGCACCACCGAGCTTGTTTCGCTGGACCAGCAGTTGCCCATTCTGGGCTCTGCGCCGCAGTTCTCCTCAGATAACCAGTACGTAAGCTGGAACCGGTACTCGCCGGTGGCTCAGGGCGGCTTATATTTTTATAATCTGCTGAATACGGAAACAACCCGCCTGGGCTTCCGGCAAAAGGTGTTCACTACGGGCCTGTTTCATGAGAAAGGCGAGATGCTCAAACGGCTCAGCTTCTACCGGCTAGGCCCCTATCTCTGGCTATTCTCCGGGCAGGGGCACAGCTTGTTCGAGGTACAAGACTTGGATTAGCATAAAGCCCCCGGTTTCAACATCGGAGTCGGTCTAAAACCGTCAAATCAGTCTAGAGCACATAATTCGTCTGGTCAAACATTTATCTTTGGTCTGATTTTACCGTTTTCCCCTTTTCTCTTCCAATGTCCGACCTCCGAAGAACCAGCGTGCAGGACTTGCTCCGCAGCACTGAGCTGGACCGCGAAGTGCTGGTAAAAGGCTGGGTACGCACCCGCCGCGGCAACAAGTACGTGCAGTTTATTGCCGTGAACGACGGCTCCGGCTTCAATTCCATTCAGGTAGTTGCCAACGCCGAGCAGTTCCCGGAGGAGAAGTTGAAGGCGGACGGGGTAGAAAACGGAGCCGCCGTGCAGGTGCGCGGCCGGCTGGTAGCCTCCCAGGGCAAAGGCCAGACGGTAGAAATCCAGGCTTCGGAAATTACGGTGTACGGCTCCGCTGACCCCACTACCTACCCCCTGCAGAAGAAGGGACACTCCCTGGAGTTCCTGCGCGAAATTGCCCACCTGCGCCCCCGCACCAACACGTTTGGGGCAGTGCTGCGCATCCGGCACGCTATGGCCTTTGCCGTGCACCAGTTCTTCAACGACCGGGGCTTCTACTACGTCCATACGCCCATCATCACGGGCTCCGATGCCGAGGGCGCGGGTCAGATGTTCCGCGTAACCACTCTGCCCGACCAAAATCCGCCCCTGACCGAAGATAAGTCGGGCGTGGACTACAAGCAGGACTTCTTCGGCAAGCAAACCAACCTCACGGTTTCGGGCCAGCTGGAAGGCGAAATTGCGGCCATGGCGCTGGGCAAGGTCTATACCTTCGGCCCCACGTTCCGGGCCGAAAACTCCAACACGGCCCGCCACCTGGCCGAGTTCTGGATGATTGAGCCCGAAGTATCTTTCAACGACCTGCAGGACAACATGGACCTGGCGGAGGATTTCCTCCGCTACTTGGTGCGCTATGCTCTCGACAACTGCCAGGACGACCTCAAGTTCCTCAACGAGCAGTACGACAAGGAGCTCCTGAACCGCCTGCAGTTTGTGGTGGACAACGACTTCCAGCGCCTGAACTACACCGAGGCCGTGGAAATCCTGAAGTCGGCTAAGCAGAAGTTTGAGTTCCCCGTGGATTGGGGCACCGACCTGCAGAGCGAGCATGAGCGCTACCTGGTAGAGAAGTACTTCAAGAAGCCGGTTATCCTGACCAACTACCCCAAGGATATCAAGGCGTTCTACATGAAGCTCAACGACGACGGCAAAACCGTGCGGGCTATGGACGTGCTCTTCCCCGGCATCGGCGAAATCATTGGGGGTTCGGAGCGCGAGGAAAGCCTGGAGAAGCTCACCCAGCGCATGGCCGAAATGAACGTGCCCGAGCATGACCTGTGGTGGTACCTGGAGCTGCGCAAGTATGGCACCGCACCTCACTCCGGCTTCGGGCTAGGCTTCGAGCGCCTCATCCTGTTCGTCACCGGTATGGCCAACATCCGCGACGTAATCCCCTTCCCCCGCTTCCCCAAGAGCGCAGAGTTTTAATCACGGATTTTGTGAACCTGGCTCTTCCTGCAACGGCCGTCCATATGGGCGGCCGTTGTTGCTTTTAAGGCGGGCAGCGGCATCTGCCGGAACAACAGGCCAGGGTTGACACAGAAGGCAGGGGTAGCTTCGGGCTACTTGCCCAACTCCTGCTCGTAGCGCTTCACCGCTTCGTTGTAGAGCATGTAATCAGGGTTCTGGTGGTCTTTGTAAGCCTGCTCCCAGATGCGCTGCTGCAGTTCCTTGTCGCCCCGCAATTTCTCTACATGCACATTGATGCGTGCTCGGTCCGCATCAGTGAAGGGGCACAGGAAACCGAAGGCATTGTCGCTGAACCCGTGGTCGAAATTGCCCAGGTTAGGCTCCGAAAACAATACCACCACCACGTCACGGCCGGTTAGCTGGGCTGGACGGTCGAGGGCACTAACTTGCCGCTCTTCACCCGTGTTGGCTTCTCCGGCCCAATCGACGGCATTATTATAGTACCAAAATCGAGTTTTCTCGCTGAATGCACCCGGAACAAATGGAATCAGATTCCAGACGAAACTATCCCCTACTAGCAGCAGGTTAGGCTTGCGCTCTGCCGGCTTGGGCGGCTCAAACTCCAGCTTAGGGTAAGCCAGCGTAAACTCCGTCGGCTCCCAAATCAGGTTCAGCACCTTGGTCAGGTCGTTATCGGTTTCGCGGGGCTGGTCGCTGATTTCGCGCCCCGTGAAGCGGTGCTGGGGCATCCGGATATGGCTGCGGTGCTCGATGTAGCGGAATAGCGTATCTGCGGCCAGCATGCTGCCATATACGCTCCAGTGAATACCGCCCCGCGAAAAAAGCGGATACTTTGCAGTGTCTTTCCAGGCCAGAAACAGTTGGTTGAAATCAAGCAGGTTGATGCCTGCCGCTTTCATGCGCGGCGCCAGAGTCGAGTAGTTGGAGGGCGTCCGGCGGGCTTTCCGGGCCTGATAATAGGAGGGCCAGTACTCAGAGTAAAAAGTGGCCTTGCCGGGCGCAATGACGAACACAAGCAGGGTGCCGCGCTTGGCCAATGCCTCCTGTACCGCCTTAAACTTATACACGTGCCGGCCTACCTCAGCCTCGCCCATAAACTCGCTGCCTAGGTTGATATCCAAGGCGTTACCGTCGAAGAGGATGCCTTTTTCCCCAACCACTGTGTTGTTGGCCCGCCCGACGTTGAACAGAGAAAAGGCCAGCTGGTTGCGTAGCCGGATGAGGGGCTCGCGGAAGCCCGCGCGGTCCTCCAGGTAGTGTTCCAGGGCGGGTTGATAGGAGTTATCCCGCAGGCCCTCCCAACTCAGGTCGGGGTGCGGAGCCCGCTCGGCATAGCCTGTAAGCTCGGTGAATTTTACGAAGTGAAACTTGCTTTGTAGCGCGGGTAGCGCTAGCAGCGCCATAAAGAAGGCAAAGAACAGCCGTTTGGCAAGCAGAGAAACCGGAGCAGCCATCCTTTAAAAGCGGAAATAGATAAACGGGTTAAATGTGCTGCCTATGATGTAGGCGAGGCTTAACAGCAGCAGGCCACTGGTAAGCAACCCTACCCCCACCAGGCGGCCCAGCGCGAAGGGCTGGGTGGAAAACAGGCTAACCTCCCACCGCTCCACTCGGGGAAGAGCTGCCATAAAGGAAAACCCGGCCGCCAGGACCAACACCGTCCAGAACTCGGTGGTGTAAAAAGGCAGCGGCGCCCAGCCCCCGGTAAACATCTGCTTCAGGTAAGCCAGTGCGTTGGTCAAACTTTCGGCCCGGAACAGCACCCAGCCTACTATGGTGACCAAAAACGTGGGCACGATGCTCAGGGCACCCAGCCGCTGCGAAATGCGTAGCAAAAACAGCCGGTCCAGAATCAGGAAGAGGCCGTGAAAAGCACCCCAGGCAATAAAATTCCAGGCCGCTCCGTGCCAAAAGCCCGAGAGAATAAATACGGTGGAAAGATTGACGTACAAACGCCCGGCAGAAACGCGGTTGCCGCCCAGCGGAATATAAAGGTAGTCGCGCATCCAGCGGCCCAGCGTGATGTGCCAGCGCTGCCAGAACTCCGTAATGCTGCGCGACACGTAGGGGTTGTTGAAGTTTTCCGGAAACTGAAACCCGATCATGCGACCGATGCCAATGGCCATATCGGAGTAGCCCGAAAAATCGAAGTAGATCTGGAAGGTGTAAGCCAGCGCGCCCAGCCAGGCCAGTGGCGCCGACAACTCAGTTGGATTCAGCCCAAAAATCAGGTCGGCCTGCTCGCCCAGAACGTTGGCAATGAGCACCTTTTTGGAGAGGCCTACTACAAAGCGGAAGAAGCCGGCCAGCTTATGGTCAATAGTGTCGAAGGCGCGGCGGTCGGTGAGTTGATCGGCTATTTCGTGGAAGCGTACGATGGGCCCCGCTATCATCTTAGGGAACAGCATGATGTAGAGCAGGAAGTCCCAGAAGCTGCGTAGAGGTTTATTTACCCCTCGGTACACATCAATGGTATAGGTCAGCTTTTCAAAAGTGAAAAACGAAATACCGATGGGCAGTACTACCTGCTCCCACGTGAGCGGGCCGCCTCCCAGCGAGCTACTAACGACGCTGAAGTTCTCCAGGAAAAAGTTGGCGTACTTGAAATAAAAAAGCATTGCCACATTCAGGACAATACTGATAATAAGATAGATGCGCTTCTGCCAGTTGTGAGCCCGGTCCATGAACCGGATCAGCACAAAGTTGACGACCACAGAAGCCAGAAAAAGCCCCAGAAACTGCAGGCCGCCCTAGGCATAGAAGAGCAGGCTAGCTACCAGAGCAACGGCATTTTTCAGCCGGGTAGGAACCAGAAAATAGAGTAGTAAGAAGCCCGGTAGAAAGTAAAATAGAAACAGCGTACTGCTAAAAACCATGCCTTGCCTTGTCAAATGAACAGCACAAGGTAGGCAGGCCGGGGCTATTCGTGGTAACCGCTCTAGCAGTAATTCCGCAGCTCCTTATCATCCATGGCTACGAGGGCATCGAGGCGCAGCTCGAAGCCGTCGTGCAGGCGCAGATATTCTACCTTGTCCTTGATGTACAGGTCCTGAATGATGCCGTGGTAGGTGCTGGGCGGCGTATCGGGCTGGGTGCGGTAGGTGAGGGTGCAGGGTTGGCCGGTGGTGGCACGGGCTTCCAGCTCATCGTAGAAGGAGCAGCTGATGGGGCGGTAGGTTGGCTCTGACATAGGGGGTAGGCAACGAGTACCTTCTTCCTACGTCAAAAGCTCACCCAAAGATGAGAACTAGGCAGCCAGCCGGTGCCCGTTCACCGATACCAGCCAATCGAGGCGCAGCTCACAGCCGCTTGCCAGGTACAGGTAGTCCACCTGACCGCGCCGCAGAACGCCCAGCAGACGGCCCCGCACGCTGAACTCAGCCGAAGTGCCCGGTGTGCGGTAAACCAGCAGGCACCGCCGACCTTCGCCCAGTAACAGTTGCAGCTCGGCTGGTAAGCTACGGTGAAGAATGTGCTGAGAAGCGGCCATAGCACCCGGAACGGATTGAACAATAAAAAGATGTGTTAACTCCGTAGGAATACGACAGAAAGCTCCGTTACGGTTTCCCCTTCCCCGACTTCATGCAAACCCTAGGGTAGGCCGGCTACCAGCTAGAACCAGAAAGCCACCCGGCAGGCCGGGTGGCTTTCATAAAGCAAGAAGTAGAACGGAAGGCCTGCTTAGTGCTTGCCGTTGCCTTTTCCTTTGCCGTTACCACCGCCGTGGCCTCCGTAACCGAGCTTTTTCGCCTGGCCGGGAGGTAGGCCTTTACCGCTTTGCAGGCGCTTGACCTGGCCCGGCGGCAGGCTGGCCGGGTACAGCTGGCGGTGGCGGCTAAGCTGTACCCAGGGTTGGGCCCCTACATAGTCCACCACCACGGGATGAAACGAGCTGGTAGAGTACCCATTGAGGGAAGCTACCCGGGTCCACTTGCCGCCGCGCTGCACCACGTAGCGCTGGTCGCGCAGGTCGTAGTAGCCGCCTACCTCCGGGATGTAGTAGTACTGAGTGCCAGCGGGAGCAGCTGGCCCCCACGAAGGCGGGTTGACGTTGATGGTTACCTGGGCCTGCGCCGAGTGGGTGGCCGTGCTAAGCGAAAGGGCCAGTACGCCCGCTAAAGCAAACTTGGGAAAGAATGGCATGATGCTGAAAGTCAGGTGGGAGAAACAGAACCCGGTAATTCTTACAAGAACAAGGCCAACGCGGATACGTTAGCCCTGTTTATTCTACGGCATTAATTGCAAAAAAGCCCTCCGTGGCTAACAGAGGGCTTTTTATAACCGGCAGAAATTGTAGCTACAGGCTGCGCCCCCGGCCTCGGCCACCGGCGTTCGGGTAGGGAGTTCCCTGGTTCTGCGGGCCGCCCGGAGTGCCAGGAGTATTGTAGCTACCCTGGTCGTTACTGCCGTTGCGGCCCTCGTAGTTTCCACGATTGTCGCCGCGGCCGTCGTAGCCACCCTGGTTATCATTTCCCCGGTGGCCGTTGTAGCCGCCACGGTTGTCATTATGGCCATTATAGCCACCCGAGCCGTTCCGGTTATCATCCCGGCGGTCGTAGCCACTACCGTAGCTGCCGTAATTGCTGCGGTAGTCACGGTTGTCCCGGTAGTCGCCGCGGGCATAGCCGCCGTTGGGCGTGTAGTAGCCACCGGGGCCGTAGTTAGGCCGCGGTGCTACCACGTAGCCCCGGCCGGGCCAGTTGGCCCCGTAGTACCGGCCCGGCTGCACGCCCCACCGGTCGCAGTAGGCGCGGTGGTCGCGCAGGTAGCCCCAGGGCTGGCGGCCTACGTACTGCACCACTACCGGGTGGAAAAAGCGCGGATCGTAGGAGGCATAAGCCCGCGGCAATACCGGCGAGCTAACCCAGGCTCCGTACACCGGATCAAAAAACAGATAAGACCGCGAGTACAAATCGTAGTAGCCGTCTATTTCCGGAATGTAATAGTACTGCACGTTCGGGCCAACGGCCGGGCCCCAGTAGGGCGCGTTCACCTGAATCTGCACCTGGGCCTGCGCGCGGTTGCTGTAGAGCAGCAGCCCCAGCGCCATCATGAGGCCAGTTTTGAGCAAGGTTTTCATAAGAGCAAAAAGCAAAAGGGGAGATGCTGACTTAAAGGCAAAAGCCGCACCATAATTTACCGTTTAGACGAAAACCGGAGGTAGGGTTTAAAAGAAGTTTAGTCCTATCCGGGACATTTCCCTACTAGTGCGTGTTATAGCCCATCTGCCCGCTTCTCAGGGCCGGCTACATTCCCCTGATAGGCTTGGCAAATAAGCTATCCGGGGTGGCCGTTGGGCCCTGATTTGCGTACCTTCGCAGACTTATCCGCTTCGCTGCTGCATGGCTAAAAAAACAACTGCCGCTTCTGTTTCTTCTTCCGCTGCCAGCAAACCCGCGGCAGCTTCTAAAGCTGCCCGCCCGGCCAAAACGGCGAAGCCCCAGGCGCCCGACGCTCCGGCGCCTACCCCCACCAAAGCCCGCAAAGCTGCCGCGGCTGTAGCCGACAACGCTACCCGCCACACTACCGCTGCCGTGCAGGCGGTACCTCGCCTGGAAGAGGTAGCCGAAGCCGTGGTGGAAAGCCGGATAACCGGCCAGCTCACTGGCCCTGCCGACCTGGAGGCGCCTTATATTGAAGTGTACGGTGCCCGGGAGCACAACCTCAAGAACGTTTCCACCCAGATTCCGCGCGGACGCCTGGTGGTATTCACCGGCATTTCGGGCTCGGGCAAGTCGTCGTTGGCTTTCGATACGATTTACGCCGAGGGCCAGCGCCGCTACATGGAGACGTTTTCGGCCTATGCCCGCTCCTTCATGGGCGGACTGGAACGGCCCGACGTGGATAAGATTGAGGGCTTGTCGCCGGTTATCAGCATCGAGCAGAAAACCACCTCGCGCAACCCCCGCTCTACCGTCGGGACCATCACCGAGATTTACGACTTCCTGCGCCTGCTCTACGCCCGCACCGCCGAGGCGTTCAGCTACGCTACGGGCCAGAAGATGATCCGGCAGTCTGACGACCAGATCATCAACTACATCCTGAAAGAGTACGACCAGCGCAAGCTCATCGTGCTGGCTCCGGTAGTGAAAGGCCGCAAAGGGCACTACCGCGAGCTGTTCCAGCAGATTGCCAAGCTGGGCTTTACCAAGGTGCGTGTGGACGGGGAGCTGCTCGACATCACGCCCAAGATGCAGGTGGACCGCTACAAAATCCACGACATCGAAATTGTCATCGACCGGCTGGTGGTGAAGGAGGAAGACCGGTTCCGCCTCAGCGGTTCGGTACAGAATGCTTTGACCCAGGGCAAGGGCACCATGCTAGTGCTCGACCCCGACAAGAAGAAGGATAACACCCAGTTTTTCTCCCGCTTCCTCATGGACCCGGCTACCGGCATTGCCTACGATGACCCGGCACCCAACACCTTCTCCTTCAACTCGCCCTACGGTGCCTGCCCTACCTGCAACGGTCTGGGCGAAGTGCAGGAAATCACCGAGGACTCGGTGATGCCCGATAAGAAGCTGAGCATCAGCCGCGGCGGCATTGCGCCCCTGGGCGAGTACCGCGACATCTGGATTTTTCAGCAGCTGAGCCTCATCGTGAAAAAGCACAAGGCCAGCCTGAGTACCCCTATTGAGAAGCTGCCCCAGGACCTGGTAGAGCGCCTCCTGCACGGCGTGCCTGAGGATGAGGACGCGGACCCCAAAAAGGCCAACTACGTGGAGCCGTTTGAGGGAATCATTCCCTTCCTGCGCCGCCAGATGGAGTCCGATTCGGAGAACATCCGGGAGTGGATTCAGCAGTACACCCAGGCCCAGGAGTGCCCCGAGTGCCACGGCTACCGCCTCAAAAAGGAGAGCCTGCACTTCAAGATTGACGGCCGCCACATCGGGGAGCTGTCGGTGCTGGATTTGAACGAACTGGCGGGTTGGTTTGAGGGCCTGGAAGACCGTCTCTCGGAGCGCCAGAACCTGATTGCCCGCGAGCTGCTAAAGGAAATCCGCAAGCGCATCGGCTTCCTGCTGGAAGTGGGCCTCGACTACCTGAACCTGCACCGCTCGGTGCGCACGCTCTCGGGCGGCGAGTCGCAGCGTATCCGTCTGGCTACCCAAATCGGGACCCAGCTGGTGGGCGTGCTCTACATCATGGACGAGCCTAGCATTGGCCTGCACCAGCGCGACAACGAGCGCCTGATCAAGGCTCTGCAGCACCTGCGCGACCTGGGCAACTCCGTGATTGTGGTGGAGCACGACAAGGATATGATTCTGCACGCCGACTACGTGCTGGATATCGGACCTGGCGCCGGCATCCACGGCGGGCAGATTGTGGCCGAGGGTACACCTACAGAAATCTTCAACTCCGGCTCTCTCACCTCACAGTACCTCAGCGGGCAGAAGCACATCGAGCTGCGCAAGAAAAAGCGGG
The DNA here is from genome assembly GCF_006352025.1 of Hymenobacter sp. DG01. Taxonomy (NCBI): domain Bacteria; kingdom Pseudomonadati; phylum Bacteroidota; class Cytophagia; order Cytophagales; family Hymenobacteraceae; genus Hymenobacter; species Hymenobacter sp. DG01. The sequence continues at coordinate 3,388,858 of NZ_CP040936.1, read as the reverse complement.
CCGGCGAAGGCAACGAGCTGGTGCTGAAAGGTGCTAAGGGCCACAACCTCAAAAACGTAACGGCCAAGTTCCCGTTGGGCAAGCTCATTGCCGTCACGGGCGTATCGGGCTCGGGCAAGTCGTCACTCATCCACGATACGCTCTACCCCATCCTCAACCAACACTTCTTCAATGCCAAGCGTGAGCCGCTACCCCACGCGGGCATCGAAGGCCTGGATTTCATTGATAAAGTGATTGAGGTGGACCAGTCGCCGATTGGGCGCACGCCGCGCTCCAACCCGGCTACGTACACCGGCGTGTTCACCGAAATTCGCCAGCTATTCGCTTCGTTGCCCGAGGCTAAAATCCGGGGGTACGGACCGGGGCGCTTCTCTTTCAACGTGAAGGGCGGGCGCTGCGAAACCTGCGAGGGGGCCGGTATGCGCACCATCGAAATGAACTTCCTGCCCGACGTGCACGTGCCCTGCGAAACCTGCAAAGGCCGCCGCTACAACCGCGAAACCCTGGAAGTGCGCTTCAAAGGCAAATCCATTACCGACGTGCTCGACATGACGGTAGAAAAGGCCGTGGAGTTCTTCGAGTTTCAGCCCCGCATCCTGCGCAAGATTCAGACCCTGAACGAGGTAGGTCTGGGCTACCTCACCCTGGGCCAGCAAGCCACTACGCTTTCGGGCGGCGAGGCCCAGCGCGTGAAGCTGGCCACCGAGCTCAGCAAGAAGGACACCGGCAAAACCTTCTACATCCTCGACGAGCCTACCACCGGTCTGCACTTCGAGGACATTAACCACCTGGCCGTGGTGTTGCACAAGCTGGCCGATAAGGGCAATACGGTCCTCATCATTGAGCACAACCTCGACCTGATTAAGGTAGCTGACCACATCATCGACATCGGGCCCGAAGGTGGCGCGGGCGGCGGTACCATCGTGGCCCAGGGCACGCCGGAGCAGGTAGCCAAATCGGGCAAGGGGCACACCAGCCGTTTCCTGGCCGAGGAGTTGCGCACCAGCAAGTACGCCGAGGAAAAGCCAGAAAAAGCAGCTTAGCGTTCTATAGTACACGGTAGGGAAAAGCTTCCTGCTCCAGCTTAACCCTTGCGGGGTTGACTGGGGTAGGAAGCTTTTGCTATTTTAACCGGCTCCCACACCTGTTCCCAGCCTATGAAGCTCTTACTATTCCCGCTGCTGCTGGCAGCTGCTATTGTTACTACCCCTCCCAAACCCGCCAAGGGCACCCGCTGGACCGGAACCATCAGCAATGGCATGAAGGGCGACAAAGTCAGCTTTACCGTGTCGCCGGACGGGAAACGGATATCCGATTTCACGTTTGATGGCTACTGGCGCTGCAGCGGCAAATTGGAGCGCCAGGTAATTGGGCCGGAAGGCGGCTTCGAGATAAAAACCGGCAAACTGAAAGCCGTGGCCGTGGAGCCGCCAGACGGTGGAGCTACGGCCTGGCGCTTTGCCCTGGAGGGCGACTTTACGGCCAGAACTGCCGCCAAAGGCACTTTTCGCATGAATATCAACAACCTCGGCTGCGACACCTATGTGCTGCAGTGGTCGGCCAAGCCCGAGCGGTAGCTGCCAGCCAAGCAGCAACCGGCTTGCCGGAAAATAAAAAGCCGCTGCTAGATCAAGCAGCGGCTTTTTTGCGGGTTCAGAGAAGCCGGCTCGCTTACATATTGGAGCTGGAAGCTCCCATGCCGGAGTGCTGCTTGAACATAGTCAGGTGGGACTGTACCACGGGCAGAGTTTTCGTGATGAAGCCCTGAAGGTCAGCATCCTGCGTCATTTTCTGGTGAGCCACCATGGTGTTCACCGTTTTCTGGTGGTCCATGGTCATTTGCTCCATGTACTTCTGCTCGAACTCCTTGCCCGACAGTTCCTTCATTTGCGCGGCAATAGCCTTGTGCTCAGCGTCCATGTCGGTGGGCAGGGTCACGCCCTTTTTCTGGGCAATGGGCTTCAGGTCAGCCGTGGACTTGGTATGGTCGGTAATCATTTTGTTGGCGTGGTCTTTCGCCATACCCGTTACGCCCTTCTCCAGCGCCATTTTGCTGAGCTGGATTTCGTTTTGGTCGCTGTGGGCCGCCGACATCATGAATTCCGGGTCGGTGGAGTGCGGAGCCGTGGGGCCTTCCGCCGCCATGCCGGTCGAAGAAGTATCAGACGAAGGCATAGTGCTGGACGAGGCCATGGCCGTATCGGAGCCAGCCGCGCCAGCCGCGGAGGTTTCAGTAGCGCCGCCAGCAGCTGCCGACTCGTTGCCCGAGTTACCACAGGCGCCCAGGCCCAGCAGGCCTACGCAGGCCGCAGATAAGAGAATACGTTTCATTGGAAGTGGTTGTGAGAGTGGAAATAGAAAGTAGGTGGTTTTTCGGCCCGCGCCGCGAGTAAAGGCGGCGCTAGCGGTTGGCACCCGTAGAATCGGCCATCATGGCGGCCGAGTCGGCATTGGCCGTCACGGTGGGGCCGGCGTCATTGTCAATAACTACGGCATCGGCCTGCACGCCACCATCGGCGGCCGCTTTATCCATGTCGCTCACGGCTTCGCCGGCGGTGCCATCGGTGCGTTTTTCGGCATTGTTGCAGCCGGCCAGCAGCAGGCCCGCCGCCAGGGTCAGGAAAGGAAGGAATCGGAATTTCATGGTCGTGAAAAAGAAGGAAAAGAAACAGAGGTGGCCTTACGGCTTCAGCTTGTCCTGCAGGGCTTCCCCCGCAGTGTGTTGATCTTTCAGGGCGGGCAACTGGCGGGCCGCCAGCGCCCGGATATCTCCGTCGTAGGCCTCGTCCGCCATATCCTCGTAGGTGTCCACGGCTTTATCCGTGAGGCTGCTAAACAGCTCGGCGTATTTTTTGTCGAAGGCCGGGCCGTTCAGGGCCGTCAGTTCGCCCACCTCCCGGGCCTGGCTTTCGCCTAAGCCGGTGGGTAGGGCCCGGTTTTTCTGCTGGGCCAGGGTTTTCAGCTCCTGCAGCCGGGCTGAAAGCTGCGCAATAGCGTTCTGGGCAATGTATCGGGTATCGGCGGAGGTGGCTTTGCGCTGGGCTATCTGGCTGATTTCGACCAACTCCATCTTCTGACTGGCTACTTCTACCAGAAATTCCGCGTCGCGGAGCTGGCGCTTGGTAATGTTTTCCTCTCCAATGCGCTTCTCGTTCTGGAATCTGGCGCTGAAAACAGGGTCTTTGCTGTTTTCTTCGGCCGAGCAGGCTAGCCCCAGAGGAGCCAGAAGTAGCACATATAATCGAGGGGAAAGGCGCATAAAGTCAACAGATTGGCCCGTGCAGGACGGTTTGCATGGCTATACGCGCATCAGTAGTTCAGGTTGGGATACAGCTTTCAGAAAAAAAGTTCCCATCCTCATTAAACTCTGGCTTTGCCAGCCGTTCCAACCGCCACTTCTATTCCTCACTCTTCTTACTTCCCTCATCCCATGAACACCTCTGTACTGCGCCCCCTGGGGCTGGCCGCCCTGGCCAGCTTGGCCCTGCTCACCGGTGCCTGCACCAAATCAACCGATCCGCAGGCTGCCGCTGACGTGGCCGTGTCGGCGGAAGATCAAAGCCTGGCCGACGAAGAAAATGCAGCTCTTACCGACCTGGTAGAGGCCGGCTCTCCCGCCGATGCGGCCGTAGCGGCCAGCCCCGCCGCCGAACCCACCGACCTGGCCCAGGTGGCCGGTAACTGCTTTACGCGTACCTACGAGGCGTCCACGCGCACCCTCACCCTCGACTTTGGCCCGGTCAACTGCGTGGGGCCCAATGGGGTGGCGCGCCGGGGCAAGGTGGTGGCCGTGTTCAGCGGGCCTTACCGGCAGGCCGGGGCCACTGTCACTATTACCCTGGTAAACTACTACCGCAACGATAATCTGCATACCGGCACCCGCACGCTCACCCATCTGGGCAACGGCTCCTGGAAGCTGCAGGTGCAGAACGCCAGCGTAACCACCGCCGCTGGCACTCACTCCTGGGCTTCGGAGCGCCAGTACACCCGCACGGCCGGCTTCGGTACCCGTACCATCCTCGACGATGAGTACAGCGTGACGGGCCAGGCCAGCGGCACCAACCGCAAGGGCGTCAGCTACACGGCTACCATCGAGCAGCCTCTGGTTAAGAAAATACAGGCCGGTTGTGCCCGCACCTTTGTAGCCGGCACCGTCAAAATCCAGACTTCCCGGGAAAAGGAGTTGCTGCTGAACTACGACCCCACCGGCACCCAGGCCTGCGACAACCTGGCTACCATCACCAGCAACGGTGTCACGCGCACCATTCGGCTGGGTAGGGCGCTGTAACGCCGCCGGTGCTGTTAGGCTACGGCTGCGCGCTGTTGGCCAGAATGGCTTCCGCTAAAAGCAAATCCTCGGGGGTGGTGATTTTCAGGTTGCGGTAGTCGCCGGCTACTAGCTGAATGGGGTGCAGGTCTTCTACCACGCTGGCGTCGTCGGTGAAGGTAGGCAGCTCCGGCAGTTGGTAGGCCCGGCGCAGCAGCCCGATTTCAAAGCACTGGGGCGTCTGGACGAGACGCAGCCTCGACCGGTCCAGGGCATAGGAGCCCTGCTGGCCCAGGCTGCGCACCGAGTCCTTGGGCACTACGGCCGCAATGGCTGCGCCCTGAGCCTGGGCCACCTGGTACGTGGCCTCAATCACGCTGGCGGGCGTGAGTGGGCGCACGCCGTCGTGCACGGCCACTACCCCCTCGGGGCTGCTCAAAGCCGCCAGCCCGTTGCGCACCGAGGCCCAGCGGGTAGCGCCGCCCGCCACAACCGTATGGGGCAGGGTAATGGCATACTCCGTGCAGAGCTGCTGCCAGGTTTCAAACTGATCGGGGGGTAGCACCAGCACCGTTTGCTGCACGCCCAGGGCCGGATCGGCGAAGCGGCGCAGGGTATGCAGCAGCACCGGCTCACCGGCCAGCGGCAGGAACTGCTTGGGGCGGTCGGCGCCCATGCGGGTGCCGCTGCCGCCTGCCACCAGAATGGCAAAGCGCGGCAGCGCGGCGGGTAGCAGGGATGACGAAGCGGAGGTGGTACTGATGGGAGCAGACATACGAAGAGCAGGCCAGGACGCAGAAAAGCCCCAGCACCGCAAGGTACTAGGGCTTTTTTACTCTGGTAGCCAATAAGCTGGTTCAGCTTACAGAATCAGCATGGCGTCGCCGTAGCTGAAGAACTTATACTTCTCCTTGATGGCAAGTTGGTACGCTTCAATCAGCAGCTCGTGGCCGGCAAAGGCCGAGGCCATCATCATCAGCGTGCTTTCCGGAGTGTGGAAGTTGGTGAGCAGCGCGTTGGAGATTTTGAAATCGTAGGGAGGGAAGATGAACTTATCGGTCCAGCCCTCGGTGGGCTTCAGGCGAGAGTGGGCCGAAACCGACGACTCCATGGCGCGCATAGAGGTAGTACCTACGGCGCACACGCGCTTCTTGGTGTCCAGGGCCCGGTTCACTACTACTGCCGAATCAGCAGGAACAATGAAGTTCTCGGAGTCCATCTTGTGTTTGGTGAGGTCTTCCACGTCCACGGGGCGGAAAGTGCCCAAGCCTACGTGCAGGGTTACCGGAACTACATCTACCCCTTTGATTTCCAGGCGCTTCATTACCTCGCGGGTGAAGTGCAGGCCAGCCGAAGGGGCGGCTACGGCACCGGTGTGCTTGGCGTAAATCGTTTGGTAACGCTCCTTGTCGGCAGCCTCCGTTTCGCGGGAAATAAATTCCTTCGGAATCGGGGTTTCGCCCAGGTCGTGCAGGGCCTTGTAGAACTCCTCGTCGGAACCATCAAACAGGAACTTGATGGTACGGCCGCGCGAAGTGGTGTTGTCAATTACCTCGGCCACCATGTCCGACTCGCCGAAGTAGAGCTTGTTGCCTACCCGGATTTTGCGGGCGGGGTCCACGAGTACGTCCCAGAGGTGAATTTCCTTGTTCAGCTCGCGAAGCAGAAATACTTCAATCTGGGCGCCGGTTTTCTCCTTGTTGCCATACAGACGGGCCGGAAATACCTTGGTATCGTTGACCACGAATACGTCGCCCTCGTTGAAATACTCAATAATATCCTTGAACACGCGGTGCTCAATCTTGCCACTGTCGCGGTGCAGCACCATCAGGCGCGACTCGTCGCGGTTTTTGGCGGGGTGCTGTGCCAGCAGGCTTTCGGGCAAGTCAAATTTGAACTCAGACAGTTTCATGGGCCGGACAGGGCAATAGGAGGGGAACCTAAGAAAAAAATCGAACCGCAAAAGTACGCATCGGCTTCGAATAAATCGTTATTTTTCGCCCGAAATCTGCTTATTGCCCCTGCTACGTCCATGGCCGAACCCCTTCCCGCATGAAAGCGCTGCGTCTGACCCTGGAAAGTTTCCGTTTCGCGTGGCAAGCCCTGAAAGCCAACCTTCTCCGCACCATTCTGTCCTTGCTGGGCGTGACGGTGGGCATCTTTGCCATTATTGCTGTTTTCACCGTCGTTGACTCATTGGAGGCCAACGTGCGCCAGAGCATGAGCTTCGTGGGCGACAAGGTGATTTACGTGATGAAAATGCCCTGGACCTTCGACCAGCCGGACTACCCCTGGTGGAAATACTTCGGGCGGCCTGTGCCCACAGTGCGTGAGTACAATGACCTGCGCAAGAGCCTGAGCGACAACAACCGGGGCGTGGCCGTGTTTGCCAGCGCTGGCGGTAACACCCTGCGGGCCGGCAACAACAGCATGGAAAGCATTGCCCTGCAGGGTGTAAGCTACGATTTCCGGAAAGTTTCCGACCTGCCCATTGCCGAGGGGCGCTACTTCACTCAGCGCGAGGTAGAGTCGGCGCGCAACGTGGCCATCATCGGAGCGGATATTGCCTCCAACCTGTTCCCGAACAGCACAGCCATAGGGCGCGAGTTCAAGGCCAAGGGGCAGCGCTTCACGGTAATTGGGGTAGTGCAGAAGGAAGGCAAGAAGCTGATTGACACGCCCAGCAACGACAACAACGTGGTTATTCCCTTCGGGGCCTTCACCAAGATATTTACCCTGAGCACGGGCAACGGCTTTGGCATTACACCTACCATTGCCGTGAAGGGTAGGGAGGAAGACGAAGGCCTGCTGGACCTGGAGTCGGAAATGCGCGGGCTCATGCGCAATATCCGCAGCCTGCGCCCGCGGGAGGAAGACAACTTCGCCCTGAACCGCCCCGAAATGTTTGCCAACCTCATCGGAAAGCTGTTTTCTATTATTGGGGTGGCCGGGGCAATTATCGGGTCGTTTGCCATGCTGGTGGGCGGCTTCGGCATTGCCAACATCATGTTCGTATCGGTGAAGGAGCGCACCAACATCATCGGGATTCAGAAGTCGTTGGGGGCCAAGAATTACTTCGTGCTGTTCCAGTTCCTGTTCGAGGCCGTGTTCCTGTGCCTGCTGGGCGGCGCCGCCGGTATTTTCCTGGTGTGGCTGATTACGCTGATTCCGCAGGAAACCCTACCCCTGCTCTTGTCCTGGAGCAACATCTCCCTGGGGCTCACCGTGTCGGTGGTAATTGGGGTGCTGGCCGGTATCATTCCTGCCGTGCTGGCCGCCAACCTCGACCCCGTTATTGCCATTCGGGCGAAGTAAAGGAAGGAGGTGATGGGGGTGAATCGTGACAGGTGACAAGTGAATAGTCAGCACGTCACGATTCACCCCCATCACCTCATCACTTCTTAACTTGATGTTAACAAATTGTTAACTTGCCAGCCGCTACCTTGGGTCGCCCTTTCTTCCGTAGGGGCGGCTTTCTTTTTGCCCTTTTCTTCATTTTTTACCCGGGCCCGGATTCATTCCCACCTCGGTCGGCGGCCTGTGGTTAGCCGGCTATCCGTGCCCAATTTTTAGCGTAGCTTGTTATGTCGAAGCTCAAAAAAACCAGTAGAACCAAAGCAGCCGACCAGGTATTGAACGCCGGTAGCGGCCAGACCATCGTTCAGCCCAACGTCAACGACAATAAGGTTAAGACCATCAGCGACATCCGGGAGCAGACCCACGGCGAGCGGACCGTGCAGCTTGACGACGAGCAGCGCATCCGCAAGGCCTTCGTGGACAAGGACTGGAACGAAATCAAGATTGCAGACTCCTGGCAGATCTTCAAGGTGATGGCCGAGTTCGTGGAGGGCTTCGAGAAGATGACCAAGATCGGGCCCTGCGTGTCCATCTTCGGCTCGGCCCGTACCAAGCCCGACAACCCCTACTACCAAATGGCCGAAGAAATTGCGGCTAAGCTGGTGCGCCACGGCTACGGCGTAATTACGGGTGGTGGTCCCGGCATTATGGAGGCCGGCAACAAAGGCGCCCATAAGGAGGGCGGCAAGTCGGTGGGCCTGAACATTGAGCTGCCCTTCGAGCAGTTCCACAACGCCTACATCGACCCCGATAAGGTGATTAACTTCGACTACTTCTTCGTGCGGAAGGTGATGTTCGTGAAGTACGCCCAGGGCTTCATTGGCATGCCCGGCGGCTTCGGCACCCTCGATGAGCTGTTCGAGGCCATTACCCTGATTCAGACCAAGAAAATTGGCCGTTTCCCCATTGTACTGGTGGGCACGCGCTACTGGCAGGGTATGTTCGACTGGATTCAGCAGGTAATGCTGGAAGATGAGCACAACATCTCGCCCGAAGACATGAACCTGGTGCAGCTGGTGGACGACGCAGAATCGGCGGTGAAAATCATCGACGACTTCTACAGCAAATACCTGCTCTCGCCCAACTTCTAAGCACGGGTCCGAGTGGATTTCTTGGATTGCATGGATGCGGACGGCGTCTGATCCGGCAGCCAGAGTTCCTGCTAAGCCATTGATGAAGGCCGCTCCTCCGGGAAGCGGCCTTTTTCGTGTTCCTTTGTTTACTAACTGCGGCCTAGTTACCCGCAAGCTCATTTTCTGTTGCTATGGTGCCTGAGAAACCTGTTCCACCAACCGAGTACGATTACCTGATAGTAGGAGGTGGGGCGGCAGGGCTAAGCTTGGCATACCACATCAGTCAGGAGCCGGCCCTGGCCTCCAAACGGGTGCTGGTGCTGGAGCCGGAAGCCAAAACGCAGAACGACCGAACCTGGTCGTTCTGGGCCGATGAGCCCTTGTTGTTTGACGGCATTGTAGCGCACGAGTGGGAGCAGCTGGCTTTCCGCAGCCCTCAGTTCGAGCGGGTGTTTTCGCTGCGGCGCCATCGGTACAAGATGATTCGGGGCCTGGATTTTTACCAGTTCGTGCACGCGGCCCTGGCCCGGAGCCCCCAGGTTACTTGCCTGCAAGCCAGCGTAACCGACCTTGCGGAGGTGGAGGGGGTAGGAGTGCGGTCCACAACCGCTGCCGGCGAGTTTACCGCCCGCTACGCCTTCGACAGCCGGCCCCCGGAGCTTAACGAGGCCCGGCAACCCCGGAAGCACCGCTACCTGCTCCAGCACTTCGTAGGCTGGGAAGTGGAGACGGATGAGGATGCTTTCGACCCCGCCACCGTGGAGTTTATGGACTTCCGGGGCGCACAGCACCACGAGGCCCGCTTTATTTATGTGCTACCCTTCAGTCGGCGTAAAGCCTTGGTAGAGTACACGCTGTTTTCGGCCGAGGTGCTGCCTAAAGCAGAGTACGAAGCGGAAATCCGGCGCTACCTGCACGAGCAGCTGGGGGTAGGAACGTTCCGGATTGAGGCTGAGGAGGTAGGAGCCATTCCGATGACGGACCACCCGCTGGCCGCCCGCGCTGGCAACCACATCATCAATCTGGGTACCCGCGCCGGGCGGGCCAAGCCCAGCACGGGCTACGCCTTCAAGCGCATCCAGGCCCACTCGGCCCGGCTGGTGGCGGGGCTGGCTGCTACCGGTCATCCCCCGCAAGATTTAACCGGCGACCAGTGGCAGTTCCACCTGTTCGATACGCTCCTGCTGGACATTATGCAGCGCCAGGGCGAACGAACGCGCGACATTTTTACGGAGCTGTTCCAGCGTAACCCCGTAGAGCGCATCTTCGACTTTCTGGACGAGCGCACCAGCTGGAAAGAAAACTTCCAGATTATGAACTCCGTGACGCCGTGGCCCTTCCTGCGCTCCATCGGCCACGTCGTGCGCGGCCGGCCTGGGGCGAGGTGAAATGGTGCGTTGTCATGGCGAGGCACGAAGCCATCCGTCCTGACCACCGTGCTACCCCCTCCTGATGTGACAAGCCCTTGCCTCCGTGCTGGAAGTAAGGGCTCGTCTGTTTAGCAGGCTTTGAGCAAATGAAAGGACAGATGGCTTCGTGCCTCGCCATAACGCGTCACCCATCTCACCGCCTTACTGCCAGGCTTTCTTCGCTTTCCAGGTATTCGCGGGCAGCCCGGATGGTTTCCGGGGTTAGGGGCTGTAGGGTGGGGGTAGGGGCAGAAAGGTTGAGGAGGTAACCGGAGGGTAGGGCCGCCAGGTTGTCGAGGTCGTGGGTGATGCAGAGGATGGTTTTCTGCTGCTCTCTGACCCAGGAGTACAGCAGGTCGAAAACACGACGGCGGTAGTACACGTCGAGCTGCTGGGTGGGCTCGTCGAGGAGGTAAAGGCGGGCATCCTGCAGACTCAGCTGGGCCAGCCACACCAGCTGCTGCTCCCCGCCCGAGAGCACCGTGAAATCCTGGTCAGCCAAGTGAGAAGCCCCCACGCGGGCCAGGGCCGCATCGGCCAGG